>NZ_JBEYZY010000029.1:0-97154 GCF_040646295.1 Streptomyces sp. NPDC046197
TCCTCGTACTGGACGTACTTGGGCTTTCGGCCGGTGCGGCGAGAGTGCGTGCCGGGCGTCGCGACGGGGCGAACGTTGCCTGCCGGGGCACTAGGTCCGAGCTGGTTCCGTGGCCGCCCCACACGGTCAGCGCATAGTCTTTCGGTTGACATCAGCAGCTGACATCAACGGCGCCGGACGCCAGCAACTCCGGGCGGTCGTAGGCATCAGTTGCAGCCTCGCAGCAGCCGACCGCTGAGGGCGTCGGATCGAACTTGTAAAGCGGCGGTCGCATCAAGGCCCGGACGGCAGTGACGGCAACGAACATGGACGACGACAACACTCGACGGCCTGCCACGGAAGCCCCGTGGATCTGCTGGTCCACGCAGTCGGGGCCTGCCCGCATCTTCTAAGCACTTGGTCAACGACTGCGGCCGCGACTGACCGGGGCCCCCGTGCCAGGTGCGTGCCAGATCATGCGGGGAACCACAGGGAAGGGCGGGGACCAGGCCGGCGGTCAGGCAGGCCGCCTCGCCACATCGACGCCCGCGCGAGCTGAGAGGCGGCGTAGCTGCGCATCGGTGGCCCTCGGGTAAAGGTGCTCTCTCGGTCGGCTGGCAGCGGGAACCGCCCGGATTGGTTTGGGCGTTTAGGCCCCATGAGCGGCGCTGTGTTCCTACGCTGGGTCGTTCGTAGCTGCGTATGTCGGGGGGCAAGTGAGTGCTGACGTTGTGCAGTTGGCGGAGCAGGCGGGGCCGTATCTGACGACCGCGGTGAGCGCCTACGGGGTGGCTGTGTTCACCCGGGCGGAGAGCGCGGCCGTGGACGCCACGGCGAACCTGGGGCGGCGCATCCTGCAGGCTGTCTGGCGCCGTCGCGGCGAGCGGGGCCGGGCAGAATTGGAGGCCGCGGTCCAGAACGCGGCCCAAGCGCCGGACGATGAGGACGCGGCAGCCGCTGTGCGCCAGCAGATCAAGCGCGCTCTGCGCGAGGACGCCGAGTTGCTGGCCGAGCTGGCCCGGATGCTGCCCGCTGCCGGTGAGACGGTGACCGTGACGGCGTCGGGTGAGCGGTCCATCGCCGCCAAGGCCATCGGCACGGCCGTCACCGGGGACAACACGACGATCAGACCATGACGGAGAGCCTTGTGCCCGGAGGTGGCGGTCCGCAGGCGACGGGTCCGCGCTCTGTGGCGGTGGGTGGTGGTGTCGGTGTGGCGATCACCGGGGACGGTGCCCAGGTGGTGATGCTGCCGGCCGAGGCCGTGCGCTGGGCCAAGGAAGTGGAGGCGCCGCCAGGAGCAGGGAATCTGCCCGGGTCCGCGTCCGGCGTCTTCGTCGGACGCCAGGACGAACTCGCCCAGCTGCGCCGGCTCCTGGCCGACGAGGGTGAGGCCGCGGTCACCCAGGCGTCCGGGACGCGGGCGATCCATGGGCTGGGCGGGATCGGCAAGAGCACGCTCGCCCTGCACTACGCCCATGCGCACCGGCGCACGTACACGCTGGTGTGGTGGATCAACGCCGCGAGCGCTGAGCAGATCATCACCAGTCTGGCCACCCTGGCCACGCGGTTGTGCCCGCAGTGGGCCGCCACCGCAGGAGTGCAGGAGCGGGCGGCGTGGGCGATCGTGTGGCTGCAGTGGCATCCCGGCTGGCTGCTCGTGTTCGACAACGTCGAAGACCCCGGCGATCTGCGCCACTACCTCGGCACGCTCCCGGACGGGCATCACCTGGCCACCAGTCGCACCGCGACCGGCTGGCACAACGTCGCCCCCACCATGCCCCTGGGCCTGCTCGACGCCGACGCGGCCGTGAACCTGCTGTGCACCCTCGCCCTCGGACCAGAGCACGCCCCCACCTCACAACAGCACCGGGATGCTGCGGCCCTTGCCGCCGAACTCGGGTACCTGCCCCTGGCGCTGGAACAGGCAGGCGCCTACCTCTTCGAGACCGGCACCTCTCTGGCCGACTACCGGGCCATGCTGGGGCAGGTCATGGACACGGCCGCGGGCGGCGTCGACCCTGAACGCACCATCGCCCGGATCTGGCGCCATACCCTGGCCGCCATCGAACGCCGCAACACCCAGGCCGTCACCCTCCTCAACGTCATGGCCTGGCTGGCAGCCGACGACATCCCCCGCACCCTGCTCGCCCCGCTCTGCCCCGACCCGCTCGCTCTCGGCGAGGCCCTGGGCGCCCTGCACACGTACAACATGATCGCCTACAGCGCCGACCGCGAGAGCATCGGCGTCCACCGCCTCGTGCAGACCGTCCTGCGCCACCGACCCGCCACCGACTCAGACGGATACCCACCCGGTCGGAAGGACGCCGAGCACCTCATCCATCAGGCCGCGCCCGACGAGGACACGGACACCCCACGGTGGGAGCGGCTCCTTCCCCACGTCGTCGCCATCGCCGACTCCGCACCGCCCTACAGCCCGGCATCGACCGAAACGGCCGACGCCTACCACGCCGCTGCACAGTACCTGTACTGGCAAGGGCGCGACGCCCATACCATCCGCCTGCGCACTGCAGCCCTCGCCCAGTACGAGCAGGTCCTCGGCGACACCCACCCCGACACCCTGACCAGCCGCAACAACCTCGCCTACGTCCGCCGAGCGGCCGCAGCTGTACAGCAGCGAAGTACAGCAACCTCAACAACCGCAGCTGACCTTCAGCAGCCTCTACCGCCGATTGACCAGCCCAACAGACCTCAATGACCGCCCAGCCGAAAGTTCGGGACGAAGAGGTCTTCCCCAGGCTGGCGACAGCCGACGGTGGAGCTCGGGCCGTCTCTGGGCCGTTCGAGGTCACCCGATGCAAACCAACAACGACAGAAGCCCACGGCAGCTGAGCAGCTCAGAGCCGTGGGCTTCGTCAGTCCCGCTAGCCAGCGAGACCCTTGATCAGTAGACCGGCAAGTCAGGCCGCACTGAGCAGGTTGTAGCCGTTAAACGCGCCGGCCTCCTCAGGGGCGATGAGAGTCGCTCACTGCCAGAAGGTGACCGCGGCTAATTGCAATGCGGAGCACGTCTCGCAATGCGCCGGTCAATTCCCTGGCCAACCGTCGCAGGTCCTCCGGGCCCTGGTCCCGGTTGTCGAGGGTGTCTGAGGCATGCTCCAGCAACTCGACAGCCGTTCCCAGTTGTACCGCTTCGATGTTGTCCGCCAAGCGGGACATATAGCCGCCCTGGTCGTCGGTGTTCAGGTAGCACGGCTTGCCTTCCGGCCCCGACCACGGGAGGAGTCGTAGTTCGTTCGGTGCCGTCATCCCTGCGTCTGCCTCTCATCGGTCACGTGGTGGGTGGTGAAGACCGCGTCGACGCGATCCCCTGGAAACGCCAGAAGGGCGGCCTCGACGACTCGCCCGGCGGTGTCGGTCGCGACGCGCGTGATCGCGAGGACTGCCTTGGAGAAGCCGGTCCGGAGGGCCGATGCTTCGTCCGGTGTTGGTGGGCGGGCGCATACCGTCTCCCGGACGGTTGCCGGCGGCGAGCCCAGAACGGCGAGTCGTAGGGCGGTCTCCTGCCAGGAGGGTGCGTCGTCCAGCACTTCGGCCGGGACCAGGTCGTGCGGGATGTAGATGCGGGCCAGTCCGCGCGGTGACTCTTCCTCGTGGCTGACGCAGAAGAACTCGGCGAGTGGACTGCCCGCCGGCACCTTGAGCAACGCCGTCAGATGGCTGTCTGCCTGAACCATGGTGGTGCGCACGGTGACACGCAGCGCCGCTTCAGCAGCGGTCCAGGGGTCCAGCGTCCCCCATCCACCGACGTACACGATCTTGCGTGGTGGGCGACGAACAAAGTTCCCCTTGCCGTGGATCTTCTCAACGAGGCCTTCGCCCTGGAGGACCGCGAGGGCGCTCCGCAGTGTCACCGTGCTGACCTTGTATCGGTCGGCGAGGCACGCCTCGGAAGGGAGACGTTCGCCGGGCTTGATGCGACCCGTTGTGATCTGCTGCCGGAGATCGTCGGCGATCTCGTGATGGCGTGAAGGCACGAACCGGATCACCGCCTTCTCAACATCCGAATGGCGGCGAGCCGGGTACGCGCGTGTATGGTCAGCGGCTCGCCTGACTCGAAGAGAAGTTGCTTGGCTCCCTGAGGGAGTTGGAAGAGGTCGCTCACCCGGCATGCTCTGCCGCCGAGTTGGATGATGTCGCCGCGCTGCACGGTGGCCGCGGTGATCTCGACGTTGGACGCCAGCGCGCCGCCAGGCGCCCAGCCGCTCATCGCCCCACCTCCGCGGGCGCGGAGTGGTGGGATGCCGAGTGACACGGGCAGGCGCACGTCTCGTAGATGACCGGTAGGTCGATCGGTGCGGAGGTCGGGGAGGACTCCGTGCAGGCCAGGTGCGTGCCGATACGGCAGGCAGCCGACTGATAGGGGACGGTCGAGGCATCGGCGATGTGGGGCTGTTGGCGAGCAGACATCAGCGGGCCCCCGCGAGGAATGACCAGGCCTCAGCGGGCAGGTGGGAAGCGACTACCACCGCATGCGACCGTACTCGTTCCTCCCAGGCCAGCACGTATGGGCGGACGAGTGCGTTCTCTTCGCCCCTGAGCGGGTGGCGGCGGTTCGCACTATCGGAAGCCCGGCCCAGGATGACCGTCGACGTGTCAGCGGACGCAGGAAGGGCGGTTGTGGCCGGTGGCCGGAAGGGCGCTAAGGGGCGGCGATGCCTGCCCTTGGGCGCGTACCGCGCTCTGGTGAGCGAGACGGCACGGCGGATACGGTTGAGCACGCTACTCAGCTCCTATCGCTGATGGCAGGTCCCCCGACATCGCCCGTCGTGGGGACCGCTTTGCGTACGACCGCCCAGAGGGTGCGGCCGTTCAGGCTGGTGGCGACGAGACCGAACCGATCGGCTTTCGCCACCGCTTCCAGGACCTCCCGCCATAAATCGGCGGAGAGCGAGTCCGGCACCTTCCGCTTCGACCGACGCGTACCGGTCGTGCTCCTCCACCCGCGCGGCGAGCCCTACGGCGGACAGCCGGGCAGCGATAGCCGCCGCGCTAACTCCCGAAGCGGGCACAGGGCAGCCTCCGTCAACCGGCAATCACGTTCAGTGAAGCTAGTGAACTAGATTAGAGCTAGTGGACTAGATTTTCCATATGCCTGAGCAGCCGCCCTATCTCCGCATCGCCGACGAACTCCGGCGACGGATCGCGGAGCACGTATGGGAGCCGGGGGACCGTCTGCCCTCCCGTGCCCAGATCGGCCAGGAGTGCGGTGTGGGCGAGAACGTGGTCCGCCGGGCGCAGGAGCTGCTGATCTCCCAAGGTGTGCTGGAGGGTCGTGCCGGATCGGGCACGTACGTTGCCGAGCCCCGGCAGCGGGTCCGGGTCGTCCGGTCGTCGGCCCGGGAGCAGCCGAGTGGATCACCGTTCCGTGCGGATATGAAGGCCGTGGGCAGACAAGGCGATTGGGAGAGTCGGACCGATGCCAAGGTTCCGGCGCCGGCGGACATCGCAGCGCGGCTTGGCATCGCCGAGGGTGACCTGTGCGTCCGGACGACGTACGAGTTCCTGGCCGACGGCAGGCCCGTGCAGCTGTCGACGAGCTGGGAGCCGTACGACCTCACCGCCGGCACTCTCGTCGTCCTCCCCGAGGGAGGGCCGCACGCCGGGGCAGGCGTCGTGAACCGCATGGCCGAGATCGGCGTCACCGTCAGCCATGCCGTGGAGCAGCCCGAGCCGAGGCAGGCGACCGCCGAGGAGGCGTCGATACTCGGCATCCAGAAGGCCGCGCTCGTCACGCACATCCGGCGGACGTACTACAGCGACCAAGGGCGGCCCGTGGAGACGGCGGACATCGTGGTGCCCGCCGCGCACTGCGAGATCGTCTACGAGATCCCGATCAACCGGTAGCCGGCGCCCTCACGGCGAGCCAATCGCCGAGCGCCGAGAAGTCGGCGTCCACGAGCCCTTGAGCCGGGTCGACGCGATGAAGCAGCGACGGCCCAGGATGTTGGGCATCGACCCACAAGCGATCCATGGCGCTGATTTCGTCGTCGACCCAGATGAACGGTCGACCGTCGGCCCACTCGACCAAGAGGCGAGTCTTCCAGTGCAGACCGCGGGGTCCGTCGTCGGCGGTGGCGTCCGGCCACTCCACCACGGGCAGCTTCGGCAGCCCCAGGCGCGGAGCGACGGCCTCGTTCGCATCCTCCATCCATGTCGTGGCCCACACGAGATGGCAGTCCAGGGCCAGGAGGCGCGATCCGATCCCGGGATCGAGCCGATCAAGCAGCGGGTTCCCCTGATCGACAGACGTCGAGGAGCCGTACGACACCCCGAACGGGATGAGCGGCCCGTCGACGTCGAGGAAGAGGATGGGGCGCTCCGCTGCGCTGGTCACAGCCGCACGATAGCCCGGCGCGGTAGCGGCGGGGACTCTGCTTCCCGGGCCGTCCCTGGGCCGTGCGAGGGCGCCCGAGGCCGCCCAACGGCAACCGACAGCGACAGACGAGCCACCGTCGCCCCGACCGAAGCCCCAGGTCAGAGCCCCCCGCCCATACGGGTTTCCGCTCAGGGGTGGCGGTCAGGCAAGATGGGGTGTATCTGCCCACTGCCAGATTTCAAGCTGCCGGACGGTTTCTCTTGGCTGAGTTCATTTACACCATGCGCAAGGCGCGCAAAGCGCACGGCGACAAGGTGATCCTCGACGACGTCACCCTGAACTTCCTGCCGGGTGCCAAGATCGGCGTCGTCGGCCCGAACGGTGCCGGTAAGTCGACCGTGCTGAAGATCATGGCGGGGCTCGAGCAGCCCTCCAACGGTGACGCGTTCCTGTCGCCCGGCTACAGCGTCGGCATCCTGCTGCAGGAGCCCCCGCTGAACGAGGAGAAGACGGTCCTGGAGAACGTCCAGGAGGGCGTCGCCGAGGTCAAGGGCAAGCTCGACCGGTTCAACGAGATCGCCGAGCAGATGGCGACCGACTACTCGGACGCGCTGCTCGAGGAGATGGGCAAGCTCCAGGAGGAGCTCGACCACGCCAATGCCTGGGACCTCGACGCCCAGCTCGAACAGGCCATGGACGCCCTCGGCTGCCCGCCCGGCGACTGGCCCGTCACCAACCTCTCCGGTGGTGAGAAGCGCCGCGTCGCGCTGTGCAAGCTGCTGCTCGAGCAGCCCGACCTGCTGCTCCTCGACGAGCCCACCAACCACCTCGACGCCGAGTCCGTGAACTGGCTGGAGCAGCACCTGGCCAAGTACGAGGGCACCGTCGTGGCGATCACCCACGACCGGTACTTCCTCGACAACGTCGCCGAGTGGATCCTTGAGCTCGACCGCGGCCGCGCCTACCCGTACGAGGGCAACTACTCCACGTACCTGGAGACCAAGGCCACCCGCCTCAAGGTCGAGGGCCAGAAGGACGCCAAGCGGCAGAAGCGCCTCAAGGAAGAGCTGGAGTGGGTCCGCTCCAACGCCAAGGGCCGTCAGGCCAAGTCCAAGGCGCGTCTGGCCCGCTACGAGGAGATGGCCGCCGAGGCCGAGAAGATGCGGAAGCTGGACTTCGAGGAGATCCAGATCCCGCCGGGCCCGCGCCTGGGCAACGTCGTCGTCGAGGTCGACAAGCTCAACAAGGCCTTCGGTGAGAAGGTCCTCGTCGAAGGCCTCAGCTTCACGCTGCCGCGCAACGGCATCGTCGGCGTCATCGGCCCGAACGGCGCCGGCAAGACCACGCTGTTCAAGATGATCCAGGGCCTGGAGACGCCGGACTCCGGCGACATCAAGGTCGGCGAGACCGTCAAGATCTCGTACGTCGACCAGGGCCGCTCCAACCTCGACCCGAAGAAGACGCTGTGGGAGGTCGTGTCCGACGGGCTCGACTACATCAACGTCGGCCAGGTCGAGATGCCGAGCCGGGCGTACGTGTCCGCGTTCGGCTTCAAGGGACCGGACCAGCAGAAGCCGACCGGTGTCCTCTCCGGTGGTGAGCGCAACCGCCTCAACCTGGCGCTCACCCTGAAGCAGGGCGGCAACCTGCTGCTCCTCGACGAGCCCACCAACGACCTCGACGTCGAGACGCTCTCCTCGCTGGAGAACGCGCTGCTGGAGTTCCCCGGCTGCGCCGTCGTCGTCTCCCACGACCGGTGGTTCCTGGACCGCGTGGCGACGCACATCCTCGCCTACGAGGGCGACTCCAAGTGGTTCTGGTTCGAGGGCAACTTCGAGTCGTACGAGAAGAACAAGATCGAGCGGCTCGGCCCGGACGCCGCCCGCCCGCACCGCGCCACCTACAAGAAGCTGACCCGGGGCTGATCTTGCGCCACATCTACCGCTGCCCGGTGCGCTGGGCGGACATGGACGCGTACGGTCACGTCAACAACGCGGTCTTCCTCACCTACCTGGAGGAGGCCCGTATCGACTTCATGTCCGGCCGGGACCCGCTGCCCGGGCAGGGGTCGGTGGTGGCGCGCCACGAGATCGACTACAAGCGGCAGTTGGTCAACCGGTCGAGGCCGGTGGAGATCGAGTTGTGGGTCACCCAGATCCGGGCGGTGTCCTTCACGGTCGCCTACGAGGTCAAGGACGCCGACCAGGTGTATGCCACCGCCTCGACGGTGATCGTGCCCTTCGACTTCGAGGAACAGCGGCCGCGCCGGATCACGAAGGAGGAACGGGAGTTCCTCCGGGAGTACATGCAGGACGCCGAGGACGCCGACGACAAGGAGGAGGCCGTCGCCGCATGACGGTGCTCCACCTCGCCGACGACACGGAGGGGGCGGATCTCGCGGCCTTTCTCTCCCGGCTGCTGCACTACGACCGTTCCGCCGCGGTGCGCCTGCAGGCGGCGGGCAAGGCGCTCGCGGTGTTCGGGCGGCCGCCCTCCTTCGAGGTGCTCGCGGTACGGGCGGTGCGGCTCGCCAAGCCGTACGAGGACGGGCTCGACCTCGCCCTCGACGTGACCGTCTCCGCCGGTGAACTCCTGGAGTCCGTGGACGAGTCGGCGGCCACGGCCGCCGTCCCGGCCTCGGTGACCGGGCCACCGTGGGCGGGTCTGCTTCCGCCGCGCGGTGGCTGGCGGCCGGAGCCGGGGCTGCCCCCGGTGGACTCCCTGCGCGCGACGGTCGCCGCGGCCGTGGCCGAATTCCGCTCCCGTACAGAGGAGTTGACTCCCGAGCGTCGGACGCGGGCCGAACTGGACCGGATCGGCGGGGAGATCTGGTCCCGGACTGTCGGGGAGACCCGTTTGCCGGTGCGGGCCGTCCACGCGGCACAGTCACTGGGCTTCCTTCGGCCCACTCGCCCCACCCGGCCCATGGTCGGGGCAGAGCGCCCGTCCTCGGACGAGACCGAGGGCCTGGCGCTGTTCTCCTCCGGCACATGGCTGCGGCTGCGGACGGCGTACGGGTCGATAGTCGTACGGCCGGCGGGGCTCGGCGCACTGGGCGTCAGCGTCCGCTGAGACTCTGATTCCCCCGTTCAGTCCTCGTCGTCGGCGTCCGGCCATACGCGATGTGGTCCGGTTCCGGTTCCAGGGCCACGCCGTCGCGCATGCCGAGGACCCGCGTGTACCCGGCGGGGAACTGGAGACGGCCCGCCCCACCGAGCATGGCGTACTCGCGGCTCACCAGCCGTTCGTCACCGGTGGCCGCGTCCACCTCGCTGCGGCGCAGGACCTCGCTGGCCACCGCCTGGACGTGCGTGACGACGACGATCGTGGTTCCCAGTGACGACCAGGGACGCGTCCGCCGCGTTGCGGGCGTCGCGCGGGGAGCGACGCAGGGCCCGCGTCACCGATGGCGCCGGAGTACGCCGTGAGCACCGCCAGCACCGCCGTGGTGTGCAGGACCGCGAACAGGACGGCGGATCCGGCGCCGAAAGACCGGAATCCGGGATCCGTCGACGGACCCGGACCCCGCCCCCGGGGCCGGATGCCCGGACCCCGGACCCCGCCCCCGGGGCCGGATGCACCGGGCCGGAGCCCGGGGCGTGGCTCAGTCGGGGGTGTTCACCATCGAAGCGGCCGCGTAGGTCAGGTAGTTCCACAGCGTGTGCTCGTGCTCCTCGGACAGGCCGAGTTCCTCGACGGCGACCCGCATGTGTTTCAGCCAGGCGTCGTGGGCCGTCCGGTCGACGGTGAAGGGCGCGTGGCGCATGCGCAGCCGGGGATGTCCGCGCCGCTCGCCGTACGTCGTCGGGCCGCCCCAGTACTGGATCAGGAACAGCCTGAGCCGCTCCTCGGCCGGGCCCAGGTCCTCCTCGGGGTACATGGCCCGAAGCTCGGGGTCCTCGGCGACTCCCTGGTAGAAACGGTGGACCAGCCGGCGGAAGGTCTCCTCTCCGCCGACCTGCTCGTAGAAGGTCTGCTCCTGCAGCGTGCCGCGCCGAATCTCTTTCACCCGTCCATCGTCTCAGACGGCCGGACGGACCTCGCGGGGCTCCGGGTGAAGGACTCCGGACTCCGGGTGAAGGGCTCCGGGCTCCGGACTCCGGGCGGAGGACCCCAGGACCGAGTCCGGGGATGCGCGCGGCGGGGTCGGTGCTCGCCTCGGGGGTGCCTTCCGCAGCACAGTGGAGTCATGGGTGCGCACGCGGTCGACAAGGGTGACGGGGACGGCGGGGACGACCGGAGGGAAGTCGGCCGGACGGACCTCGCCGGGCTCGCCGTCCTGGCCCGGGCCGCGCTGGTGCGGGAGATCGACGCGAGCGGGGCCTGGGCGTCCGACCCGGTCTGGCGGGAGTCGTTCGAGGCCGTACCGCGGCACCTGTTCGTGCCGTACTACTACGTCGTCGGCGCGGGCGGCTACGAGCGTCGTTGGGGCGAGAGCCCCGACCCGGAGGCACGGGAGCGCTGGCTGCGCGGTGCCTACGAGGACGTTCCGCTGGCCACCCGGCTGCGCGACGGGGAGCTGGTCTCCTCCAGCAGTCAGCCGTCGCTCATGGCGCGGATGCTGGCCGAACTGGGGGTGGAGGACGGCAGCCGGGTCCTGGAGATCGGCGCCGGCACCGGATACAACGCGGCACTGCTCGCCCACCGGCTCGGTGACGACGACCTGGTCACCACCGTCGACCTGGAGCCGGAGATCACCGAGTCGGCCCGCGGGCACCTGGCCGCCGCCGGTTACCGTCCCGCGGTCGTCACCCGTGACGGCGCTCGCGGGGTGCCCGAACGCGCCCCCTTCGACCGGATCATGGCCACCTGCGCACTGCCCTCGATCCCGCGCGCCTGGCTCGTCCAGTGCGCCCCGGGCGGCCGGATCCTGACGCCGATCGCCACCGGACTGGTCGCGCTGACCGTGCACGGCCCCGCGCTTGCGGAGGGCCGCTTCCTGGACACCGCCGCCTACTTCGTGCCGTTGCGCGGCGAGAGCAGGCCCGAGCTTCCGGCGCCGCGCCTGGACGGGCTGCCGCCCCGGGCCCGGGAGCACGAGCTGTTCCGCTTCCTGCTGGCCCTGACCCGCGGCCGCCTCGACGCGCAGGAGGCGTACGCCCTGTGGGAGCGGGAGGGGCGGCCGCAGCGTCGGCGCTACGGGATCGCGGTGCGCGGGGAACGCGCGTGGGCGTGGCTGGACGACCCTGACGGACCCTGGGCGTGGCCCCTGCCGGGATGACGCCGCAGGGGCTCGGCCTCCGGTCCACGGCCGGCCCTCAAGGATGCCGACCGGATCCGTTCAGGATCGTTCAGGATCCGGTCAGGAGCCCGGCCCGCGGTGGACCGTGATCGTCGTCCATGCGCCCACGTGCACCCGGTCGCCGTCCTGCAGCGGCACCGGTACGAAGGGCTGGATCGGTTCCTCGGAGCCGTTGACCGTCGTGCCGTTGGTCGAGTTCTGGTCCACCACCGCCCAGCCGCCGTCCGGCTGCTGGACCAGCACCGCGTGCTGGTGCGACACGCCCGGGTCCTCCGGCGGCACCGACAGATCGATGTCGGGGGTGTCTCCGGTGGAGTGGCGGCGGCGGCCGATGGTCACCTGGTTGCCGGTGAGCGTGCGCTGCTGCTCGGGCGAGTAGGCAGGCAGGTTCAGACCCGCGGCCTCCGGACCGGAGCGGTGCATCATCGCCATGAAGTACTCGCGGTCCGGACCGATCGTCGCCGTCCAGATCGCCGGCTGCTGCGGGAAGCCGGGGCCGGGCGGGGCCTGGGTGGCACCGGGCTGCGGGAAGCCGGGGCCGGGCGGGGCCTGGGTGGCACCGGGCTGCGGGAAGCCGGGGCCGGGCGGGGCCTGGGTGGCACCGGGCTGCGGATAGCCGTAGCCGCCGCCCTGACCGACACCCGGGCCGCCGGGACCGGCCGGACCGGCGGACGACGGCGGGGAGATCACCCAGTCGTCGTCACCGCCGAAGGACGGCCCGCCCTGCTGCGGCCGCCCGGTCTCCTGCGGGAACGCGGGCGGGGCCGGCGGTCCGGACTGCTGGAACGCCTGCGGGGCGCCCCCCGGCCCACCGGGGCCGGGCGGCGGCGGAACCCGCCGCGACGGGTCGGGACCGAAACCGGAGGGTCCGGAGGGACCGGGGTTGCCGAAACCGGGCTGCGCGGAGGGGCCCGGGTCCTGGCCGAAGGGCGGACCCGGCGGAATCGGCTCGGCGGGACGGTTCACCTGCGAGGGCCGCGAGCCCTGGTACTCGTAGGAGTCACCGGCGCCGAAGGACGGGCCGGGCGGCTGCTGGAAGCGGGCGCCCGGGCCGGGCGCCGGCGTGCGCGGCGCGGCCGGGGTGTACGAGGTCGCCGTGTTCGTCAGGAAGTTCCACCGGCACTCCTCGCAGAACGGCGCACCGCCCTCGCGGGGCGTGCGGCACTGCGGGCAGAGCTCCGGCTCCGGGTCGGGCACGGCGGACAGGTGCGGACGCCCGGCGGGGCCGCCGGGCTGACCCGGTCCTCCGGGCTGACCCGGGGCACCGGGATAGCCGCCCGGACCCGGAGCGGGCGGGAAGCCGTAGCCGCCGGCCGGGGGCGGCGGTGGGGGAGGTGGAGGTACGGCACCCGCCATGCGGTGACCGCAGACCTCGCACCAGTCGTCGGAACCCGACTGGTGTCCGTTCGGGCAGGTCGGCATGTCGGCGCTTCCCCCTCTCCTTTTCCGGCCGCTTCGACCGGATTTCTCCGACCCCGGGCGGGTCGGGCTCGCTGTGGCAAGTGTCCTGCTGCGTTACTTCTTTACACGAACAGTCTTGGTGGACCGTGTTTCGAGAGTCATCTCGTCGGCCTCCGCGACCTTTGCCTTCAGTCGCACAGTACCTGTCGCGGCATCGACCACGTCCACCACCTTCGCAAGCAGTTTCGCAGTATCCGCGTTCCCCGAGGCGCCGGCCAGCTGAACCGCCCGGCCCAGTTTGGCCGTTGCTCCATCAAAATCACCCGCTTTGCGCAGGTCGAGTCCCTGCTGGATGGCCTGGGCCAGTTCCGCCTGCCCGGTGTAGTGGGCGACCTGCGGGTTGATGGAGGTGGAGGCGGCCATGTCGTCGGTCCACACGGCCCGCACCAGGCCCTGCGCGCCCAGGTTCTCCGCCGATCCGTCGGGCTGGGGGACGACCAGGGAGACCCGCGCGGCGAGCATCTCCTGGCCGACCTCGGCCGCGGGCACCTCGACACAGACGTGGTAGTCGCGGGACTCGTCTCCCCAGGAGCCGGTGGGGTAGTCGCCGGCCCGGGGGCCGGCCTCGGTGCGGCGGTCGGTCAACTCCTCGACGGTCGGCGCGACTTGCTTGACGAACCTGATGGTCGAGCCGACCGGCGTCCACACCCGCAGGGCGACGTCCGCGACCTCCTTGCCCATCGCCGTCTCCATCATCCGTGTGAAGTCGGCGGCCAGGCCCGCCGGATCGGCGACGATGTCGGCCGTGCCGAGCAGCGCGGAGGCGATCCCTGTGACTTCTTTCACTTCCCAGTCGGTGCCCACGCCGCGGGCGTCACACGTGAAGCGGCCCGCGCAGGCCTCCATCGAGGCCTTGAGGGCCTCCGGCGCCTCGTGCTCGTTGCGGCCGTCGGTGAGCAGGATGCCGTGCCGGATCGCGACGTCCGCCGACGACAGCAGGCGGTCGGCGAGGCGCAGCCAGGTGCCGATGGCCGTGCCGCCGCCCGCACTCAGCTTGCGCAGTGCCTGCTTGGCCTGGTCGCGGGTGGTGGCGTCGGCGACCGCGAGACGGCCGCCCCCCGGATAGACCTCGGTGGCCACATGGGTGCCGCCGACGACCGCGAAGTGCACGCCGTCGCGCAGGGTGTCGATCGCGGCGGCCGTGGCGTCCCGGGCGTTGCGCATCTTGGTCGGCGGGTAGTCCATCGAACCCGAGCAGTCGACCATGAGCGCCACCGCCGCGGACGGGCCCCGCCCGGGCGTGTACAGCTGGGGTGCCGCGACCGCGCTGCCGATCGTGCCGCCGCCGGTCGCGGTCACCGTGACGATCGCGTTGACCTCGCGGCCGCCCTCCGGCAGGTACTCGTTCTGGTAGACGTCCACCGAGAACTGCGGCACGTTCGGCTTCGAGAAAATGGCCATGCCCTTCGGATCCCCCCTCAGGTCCCCCGCGAGCGGGAGCGACGACTGTGAACGGACCGGTCCCCTCCGGCCCCTTGGAGCTTCCCCGTGGCGAGGGTTGCACCGGGATGCCGTCCTGCCCCCGGCGTGCGCCCTCAGGCCGATCCTGCCCCCTGCGGCGGGGCCGGGAACGGCACGACGGCCACTGTTACGTTGTCGTGGCCCCCGCCGTCCAGGGCGTGGCCGACCAGCACCCGGGCGCTGTGCAGGGGGCGTACGGCGGCGTCCAGGGGAACGGCCTCCGCCATCTCCTCGGCCGTCTCCGCGTAGTTCCACAGCCCGTCCGTGCACACCACCACCACTCCCGGCCGGTCCGGCTTGAAGGAAGCGGTGTGCGGCTCCAGTTCGTAGGCGTCCGCGCCGAGCCAGCCGGTGATCGCGTGGGCGCGCTCGTCGGCGTACGCCTCCGCCTGGCTCATCAGGCCGGCGGCGACCATCTGCGCCGCCCAGGAGTCGTCCTCGGTGAGCCGGGCCGGGGGCGAGGCGCGGTCCACCGGCACCCAGTAGGCGCGGCTGTCGCCGACCCAGCCGACGACGAGCAGCCCGGGGGTGACCACCGCGCCGACGATCGTGCAGGCCGGAGCGTTCTGCTGCGGGGCGTGCTCGCGGGCCGCCGCGGGCTCCTCGGCGAGCGCGTTGACCGCGTGCGCGGCGGCGACGATCGCGTCGTGCATGGCCTGCTGCGGGTGCGTGCCGCCGGGCAGCGCGGCCAGCAGGCAGTCGTTCGCCGCCCGGGAGGCCGCCAGGGACGCGTCGTCTGGGCGGGTCGCGGAGGAGACGCCGTCGCAGACGACCGCGACGGTCGCCACCGAGCCGTCGGGCAGCGCGGTGAAGCCGACGGCGAAGGCGTCCTCGTTGCGGTGGTGGCGCAGGCCCCGGTCGCTGACCGCGGCCACCGGCCCCGTCTCCTGCTCCATGTGGTCGCGTTCGCGCGGCTGCGCGTGCCCGCAGTTCTCGCAGTAGCCGTCGTCGTCGACCCGGCCCACCCGGCAGGCCACGCACATCTGGACGCTCCCGGCCGCAGCGGCGGAGTCGGCGGAGTCGGCGGCGTCCGCGGCCACGCGCGGGTCCGGCGCCTGCAGCGGGTACTCGTCGGGCTCCGGCGGACGGTCGAAGCGCACGCCCGAGGCCGGAGACACCGGAGAGCCGGTGAACGGCGGCTGCGCGGACTGCTGCGGGTGCGGGGCGGGCGACGGCAGCGGGCCACCGCCCGAGTCCGTGCCCGCCAGGTCCGTCGGCAGGTGCAGCCGCGCCGGGGTGTCGGAGCCGTCCGGCTGCGGCGCCACGGGCCAGCCGCCGCCCTCCGCTGCCTCGGGCGGCGCGGCCGGAGGCGGCACCGCGCCGTTCATGGTGATCGTCGGAGTGTCGTGCGGCGGTGCGGCGGCCGTGGACAGGTCGAACCCGCACGCGCCGCAGAAACGGTCACCCGACTCAAGCGGCTCCTCGCAGCTCGGGCACTTCGACAGGGCGGCCTGCTGAGGCATCTGCGACATCAACTACACCCACGTCCGGGGGCGGTAACGGTTGGCACGTTCCACCAGGTCGATCCTCTCCTCACCGCCGGGCGCCAGCCGGGCCAGCGTGCGGTACGAACGCTCCAGGCCGAAGCGGAGTCCCCGCTCGTCCAGTTCGCTGCCGAGCAGCACCCGCCGGGCGGCCGGGTCGGAGGCCTGGCCACCGGAGAGTACCCAGTCCAGGGCACAGCCGAGGACTTCCGCCGACAACTGCTCGCGCCGTGCGGGGTCCAGACCGTACGCCTCCAGCGCCTCCACCTGCCCGGCAGCCGCGGTCAGATCCTCCAGGAACGGCGTGTCAGCGGCGGCCGCGGTACGTTGACGCTGCCGCAGCCGCGCCCGCACCGCTGCCACCCGCGCGGCCGTGTAGTGGATGGAGGACTCCGGAACCGACTCCAGGGTCCGTACCGCCCCGTGCCGGTCGCCGGTGGCGAGCTGCACCCGGGCCAGCCCGAAGGCGGCGCTCACATGGCTCGGGTCGGTCGACCACACCAGGCGGTAGTACTCGGCGGCGTTGTCGAGCTGGCCGAGGACCTCCGCGCACAGACCGAGCGCCAGCTTCGGCGCGACCTCGCCCGGGAAGGCGTCGTAGATCGCGTCGAAGGCCAGGGCCGCCCCCTCGTGGTCGCCGGTGACCAGCGAGGCCAGGCCGCGGTACCAGACGACCCGCCAGTCGTCGGGGTCCTGCTCCTCCAGCTTGCCCAGGGCGTCGAGCGCGGTGGCCGGTTCGCCGGTCTGCAGCCAGGCGCGGACCTGGCGCAGCCGGGTCTCCGTGGACGGCGCCGGCGCGGCCGCCAGCGCGGTGATCAGCTCGCCGGGCCCGGACGTCAGCAGACCCGCCAGGAAACCGGCGTTGGGGTCGGCGGGGTCGACGTGGGGCACGGGCAGGGCCAGGGACGTGGCCGGGGCGCCGACGGGCTTGACGATGCCCGGGGTGCCCGTGCCCTCGGCCGTCGCGTGCACGGCTCCGCCCGCCGGCAGCCCGGCACCCGGTGTGCCGGCCGGTGGTGCCGGGGTACGACCACGGCTGGGCACCGCTCTCGCCCCCAGCCGCGACACATCCCCGTCCAGCCTGGGGAACAACTCCGTGTCCGTGACCTTCAGTTCGGGCCCGAACAGCGTCGACAGGGCGGGGCGGGCGTGGCCCGTCTGCAGCGAGACGACCTCCCGCAGCACGCCCGTGAGCTGCTCCGACATCTCCTGCGCGGAGGCGAACCGGCGCGCCGGATCCGGGTCGGTGGCCCGCACCAGCAGGCGGTAGAACGACTCGTACCGGCGGAACACCTCGATGTGGTCGGGGTCGGGCAGCGAGTCCGCGAAGACGTTCGTGTAGCCCTGGAAGTCGAAGGTCAGGACGGCGAGCGTACGGCCGACCGTGTACAGGTCGCTCGCCACCGAGGGGCCGACCTCCGCGACCTCCGGCGCCTGGTAGCCGACCGTGCCGTAGATGGCCGACTCGTCGTCGTCCATCCGGCGCACCGCGCCCATGTCGATCAGCTTGAGCTGGTCCTCGGTCTGGATCGCGTTGTCGACCTTGAAGTCGCAGTACAGCAGGTTGCGGCTGTGCAGATGGCCGAGGGCCTCGAGCGCCTCGATGCCGTAGGCGCACGCCTGCTCCACCGGCAGCGGGTCCCGTCTGCCGTCCTGTGCGCGGCGGGAGTTGGCGATCTCCTTGAGGGACTTGCCGCCGACGTACTCCATGACGATGTAGCCGTCGAGGGAGCCGGTGCGCTGGTCGAGATGCTCGACGAAGTTGTAGATCCGCACGATGTTGGCGTGCTCGATCTCCGCGAGGAAGCGCCGCTCGGAGATCGCGGCCGCCATCGCGTCCTGGTCGCCGGTGTCGAGCAGCCCCTTGAGCACCACCCAGCGGTCGGACACGGCCCGGTCCACGGCGAGGTATATCCAGCCCAGGCCGCCGTGCGCCAGACAGCCCACCACCTCGTACTGGCCGTGCACGATGTCACCGGCCTTCAGCTTCGGCACGAACGAGTACGGGTGGCCGCACTTGGTGCAGAAACCCTCCGTGCGGCCGGGCCGGTCCCCGCGGGCGCGCCCGACCGGCGCGCCGCAGTCCGAGCGCGAGCAGAACCGCTTCCGCTCCGGGACCTCGGGGTTCTCCAGCACCATGGAGCGCGGGTCGGGACGCGGCACCTGCGGCACCTGCACCAGACCGGCGCCCAGCCGGCTGCGGCCCGAGGAACCGGTGGTCGAGCCGGAGCTTCGCACCGACACCGAACGGCTGCTGGTCCGACCCGACAGGGAGCGCGAGAGCCGCCCCGACACCGAGCGGCGCGACTTCGAGGACTGGGACGAGGTACGGGAACTGCGCGCACTGGAGCTGCCGCTGCCCGCCGAACCGCGTGAGCGGCCGCCGGTGACTCCGGTGGGCGGCGAGCCCACCATGCCGTTCGCCGACACCACCGGTGCGAGGCCGCACGTGTCGCAGTACAGCTCGCCGCCGCCCACGTCCTCGTACGTGCCCTCGCAGCCCGGGCGCTGACAGCTCTGCCCCGCCTGGCTCATCACACTGCATCCCTCCTGACGCTCACGCGTCGGGCCCCCTACGGTCCTCGTACCCGCTCTGCCCGGGTACGCGCGGACTGCCGAGCAGCTCGGCGGCCGCCTGCTGGTAGCGCAGTACGGCCTGTTCGGCCACCCGCAGGTCGCAGGGCGCGCTCCACAGCATGCGGCGCGCCGTGTCGTACCGCTCGACCAGCAGCGAGTCCTCCGCCAGGCCGTGCCGTGCCACCTTCGCCTTGTACGCGTCGAGGCGGCCGCGCAGCTCGGCGCGGACCGCCAGCGGCGCGGTGACCGCGGTCAACGACTCGCGGGCCCGCAGCAGTTCGTCCTCCGCCTTCTGCTCCAGCGACTCCAGGAGCGGGGACAGCCGGTGCCACTGGGCCTGCCTGCGGTACTCGGCGGCCGTCGCCAGCTGTTCCTGCAGGGCGGTCGGCGGGCCGCTGACCACCGGCACCTCGGTGGCGGCGATCTTGGCCAGGACCTCGCCGCGCGCGGTGCGCGCCTCGGCGAGCGTGCGGTCCGCGCGGGAGAGCACGTCCCGCAGCTTGATCAGCCGCTGCTCGGCGTCCTGCCGGACCGAGAGCACGGCGTCGATCTCCCGGCGCACCTCCTCCAGGGCCTGCGCCTCACGGTCGTACACCGTGGTGTCCGGCCTGCCGCCGCCCGGCGCCGAACTGCCCTGCGCGGGGACCCAGAAGGCGAGCGGGTCGCAGACCACCTGCTCACGCAGCTTCGTCAGGCTGCGCGTGATGCGCTCCAGGTCGTCGCCCGCCGGGTGCTCACCGGGACGGACACCGACCGGGTGCGCCAGCCGGCGGGTGCGCTGGAGCTCCGCGGCCAGTAAATCGATCCGGGCGGGCAGCGCCGACCAGACGGCGTCGGCGGCGACGACCATGTCCAGCGAGCGCGCGTACAGCTCGTTCATCCGGTCGACCAGCGCCGCCAGCGAGAAACGCTCGCTGAGCCTGCCCGAACCGCCGTGCAGCGTCGACGCGTTGGCCGTGGCGGAGGCCGTCGCCGCGCCCGCGACGGTGACGGCCTCGCCGCGCAGCAGCTCGGTCAGCTCCACCAGGTCCTCGCGGCTGGACCAGCGGCGGCGGGCACGGATCTCACGGGCGGTGCGCAGCGCGCCGGTGTACGCGTCGAAGTACGCCCACAGCAGCGTGATCGACGCCTCCGTCGCATCCCAGCGCTCCTTGGTGAGGCCGGTCAGCTCGGCGCCTTCCAGCAGCCTGCGGCCCGCGTGGTCCTGCAGGGCGAGCAGCGAGGTCTCGATGGCCTCGTGCTCCGCGCCGAGCCGCGCCAGCGCACGGTCCACCTCGTCCCGGTCCATTACCGGCCCGGCGGGGTCCGTGACGCCCATCGATCACCTCTCGCTGCTGTGTTGGTCCGTCGGTCGTACGTCGGTCGGTGGCGGGTCACCCGGCAACAGGTGCCGTCACTTGTAGATCGCCGCCGGTGGGGTCGCCGACTCCGAGTCCCTACCCAGCGTCGGGGCCAGCCACTTGTCGTACGACGCCTTCCAGCCTCCGTCCTTGCGGTAGTTCTCCAGTATCCGGTTGACCTGGCGTACCAGATCGTCGGAACCCCGCTTCATCGCCACGCCGTAGTACTCCTTGGTGAAGGTGGCGCCCTTCAGCTCCACCGTCGGGTCCTGCGCGGCCTGGCTCGCGGCGAGCGCGCCGTCGGTCACCACCGCGTCGACCTCGCCGAGTTGCAGCCGCACCAGGCAGTCCAGCTGGTTGGGCACGGTGGTGGAGATGTCGGTGGAGGCGGGCAGCGTGCCCGACTTCCGGTCCGCGGACAGGTGGTCGTAGGCCGTGGAGCCCTGCGCCGAGCAGATCTTCTGGCCGGCCAGCGTCTTGTCGTAGCCCGTGATCGCCGACGTCTTCGGAGCCAGGACCTGCTGTCCGGTGAGGAAGTAGGGGGCGGAGAACGCCACCTGCTGCAGGCGGTCGCAGGTGATGGTCATCGTGCGGACCACCATGTCGACCCGGTCGCTCTTGATCGCGGGGATGCGTTCGTTGGTGGGGATGGCCTTGAACTGGACCTTGTCCGGGTCGCCGAGGATGTCCTTGGCGATGCGGTGGGCCAGGTCGATGTCGAAGCCCTCCAGCTCGCCGGAGGCGTTGTTGGGGTTGCGGTAGCCCCAGCGGTAGCCGTTCTGGTCGACGCCGACGGTGAGGTAGCCGCGCGCCTTGATGGCATCGATGTGGGACGTGTCGCCCCCGGCCCCGGACGACGGGGACGGACTCTGGTTCTGGGCGTCCGCGTCCTTGCAGTCGTCGGCCTTGGCCTGGGTGCCCCGGGCCAGCCGCCCGCCCTCGGGGCCGGGGCTCACGCCGTGCGACTGGGTGCGCGGCAGCAGCAGGACGAACGCCAGCGCCAGGGCGCAGACGACCGCCATCGCGCCCACCCCGCCCCAGCCCTTCAGAGCGGCCCGCAGACGTCGTGCTCGCATGGTCACGCCCCCTCTCACCGGTACTCCGACAGCCTGCGCCCGATGCCCAGCACCGCCGCGGCGGCGGCGAGGACCGCGAGCACCGCGGAGCCGACGGGCAGGCCGGTCATCGCGTCCCGGCCGTCGCCCGCGGCCTGCTTGAACTCGTTCGTCTCATGGGTCAGCGCCGAGGCGAGCGAGGTGTCGACGTTGTCGAAGCACACGCCCGTCGACTGCGCCTGGCCCTTGGCACCGGCGCCGATGACCCGGTCGCGTGCCGCCTGGTAGTCGCCCGAGTCGTTGGCCTGGCGGGCCAGTTCGTGCCGCGACTTCCAGACCTTCATCGACTGGTTCGCCACTTGCACGGGCTTCTGGCCCGCCGTGTCGTCGGCGAGCCGGCCGGCGCGGTCGAGCTTGCTGCCGAGCTTGTCGATCTCCTGGTCGTACGCCCAGTCGTAGGCGTCCATGACGGTGCCGTTGGTCAGGGTCTTGGTCTCCGCGCCCCGGCTGACCAGGGTCAGGTTCTCGTCGCTGCGGGCCTTCAGGGAGGCGATGCGGGCGTCGTGCAGCACGCTCAGCGAGCGGACGCCGTGCGCGTAGGAGCCGTTGAGACCCGCGCGGGCGATGCTGTGGCCGACGACCAGCCACAGCAGGACGACGGTGGTGGCGGCACTGGCGGCGACCAGCCCGTGGTTCAGCACCCGGTTCGTCCGCAGGTAGTTGCGCCGCTGTGCCCACGCCAGGGCGGCCAGGGCGAGGACGCCGAGGGCGATCGCGAGCCACGGGTAGGGCGTCGCGTCCGCGTAGTCGGCGCTCAGGCGCTGGTTCTCCTTCTGGTACAGGTCCTCGGCCGCCGGGAGCATCTCGTTCTGCATCGTGTCGTTGGCGGCGCGCAGGTAGGCCCCGCCGACCGGGAAGCCCTGGCGGTTGTTGGCGCGGGCCGACTCGACCAGGCCCTTGTAACGCGGCAGGAGTTCGTTGAGCCGGGTGATGGTGGCCGCGGAGGGGGAGCCGGGGTCGGTGCTCGCGGCGGCGGTGACCAGCTTGCCGGCCGCCGTGCGCACATCGGACTCGTAGCGCTCGCGGGTGGCCCGGGTCTCCTGCAGCCCGGCGAGATAGCCGCTGGTCGCCATGGTGTTGGCGTCGGCGAGCGAGCGGTAGATGTCCGCGGCGTCCGAGCTGAGCGGCTGGCTGCTGTGCAGCACGTCGTCGGCGGCCGTGGCCCGGTTCGTCGTCTGCCAGGCGGTGACGGCGCCGAAGGCGACGACCAGGACGGCCAGGACGGCGCCGACCATGCGGAGCCGGCCCGGCTCGGTCGTGGCGGTGGCGCGCAGCCGGTCCACGCCCTCGGCGAACGCGGTGCGCCGTGCGGGCGCGGGCCCCGGCGGCGTGCCCGGCGCCGACGGGGCGGGCCCGGGCTGCGGCAGTATGGCCGGCAGGGCGGGCAGGCCGGAGCCCGGTGGTGCCGTGCTGCTCGTCGGCGGGTGTGTCACTGCTGACCTCCCCCATGGTCATCCGTCGCCGCAAGTATCGCTGCCGGGACCGACAATCCGCACCGGCCTTCACTGGATCTTGATCGGATCGCAGCGCAGTTCGTCTTCCGGCGCACAACGCGACGCTCCGCACCACCCCTTGCCCATGAATACGCCGGGGGAATCGGTTCGGTTCCAGGGCCGAAGGGGTGACGCGGGCGCCGCGCCGGCCGACGGACGGGACGGACCGGGGCTCAGGACGCCGGAGGTGCCGAGGACACGGAGGACACGGAGGCCGCGGAGGCCGCGGAGGACGCCGAAGACGCCGAAGACGCCGAAGACCCCGAAGACCCCGAAGACCCCGAAGACGCCGAGGCCTCGAAGTAGGCCCGCACCCTGGACTGCACCTCGCCCGCCGCCCCCACCCGGTCCAGCCCCAGCAGGGCCGCGCCCAGCACCGGACTGGCCGTCACCACCCGCGGTACCGCCTTCGGGGCCCGTGCGGTCAGCAGTTCCCGGACGGCGTCGTCCAGCTGGGGATGGCGGGCGGCGAGGACACCGCCGCCGAGCAGCACCGGAGTCTCCTCGTCCAGCAGATCCAGGCGGGTGAGGGCGACGGTGGCCATCGTCGCCACCTCCTGGGCCAGGCGGTCCACGATCGCGCGGGCGACGGCGTCGCCGGCCGCCGCCGTGGCGAACAGGACGGGAGTCAGCTCGTGGCGGCGACGGTGTTCGACGTGCTCCAGGTGGAGCGCCTCGATGAGGGCGTACATGGAGTCGAGGCCGAAGTGGGCGGGGAGGGTGTGCGCCAGTTCCGTGGGACCACCGCGGCCGTCCTCCGCGCGGGCCGCGTACCACAGGGCCTCCTCCGCCAAGCCCCAGCCGCCGCCCCAGTCGCCGGAGATGCGGCCGAGGGCCGGGAAGCGCGCGGTGCGTCCGTCGGGGCGCATGCCGACGCAGTTGATGCCGGCGCCGCACACCACGGCGACACCGCGCGGTTCGGACACGCCCGCGCGCAGGATGGCGAAGGTGTCGTTGCGGACCTCCACGGTGGTCCCCCACGCGCGCGCGTGCAGGGCCGCCGCCAGCTGTGCCTCCTCCACGGGGAGATCGGCGTTGGCCAGGCAGGCCGAGACATGGGCCACCGAGGTGACCCCGGCCGTCGCGCGGGCCCGGTCGACGGCTTCCGCCAGCGCGTCCACCGCCGTACGGATGCCCACGGCCGGCGGACGGAAGCCCGCGCCGCGGGCCGTGGCGAGGACGCTGCCGTCGGCCGCCACCACCGCGACGTCGGTCTTGCTGTTGCCCGCGTCGATGGCGAGGACGCTTGCGGTCAGGCCCACGCGAGGTGCTCCCGGTTGTGCGCGATCAGCTGGTCGGTGAGGGTCTCGGCGTACGCGTACTGGCCGACGAGGGGATGGGCGAGCAGGGCGCGGACCACCCGGTCCCGGCCGCCGCGCAGCGCGGCCTCCAGGGCCAGGTCCTCGTAGGCCGTGACGTTCGCCATCAGGCCCGCGTAGAGCGGGTCCACGGCGGACACGGGAAGCGGGGTCGGGCCCTTCGGGCCGACGGCCGCCTGCACTTCGACCACGGCGTCGTCCGCGAGGAAGGGCAGCGTGCCCTTGTTGCGGGTGTTGACCACCTGGTACGGGCTTCCCCCTCCGCCCAGCAGAGCGGCCGCCAGGTCCACCGCCGCCTCCGAGTAGTAGGCGCCGCCGCGCCTGGCGAGCAGGGCCGGCTTCTCGTCGAGGGCCGGGTCGCCGTACATGGACAGCAACTCGCGTTCCATCGCCGCCACTTCGGCCGCCCGGGACGGTTTCGTGCGCAGTTCCCGTACGACCTCGTCGTGCGCGTAGTAGTAGCGCAGGTAGTACGAGGGGACGACACCCAGGCGGTCCAGCAATGGACGGGGCAGGCGCAGGTCGCCGGCGATCGTGTCGCCGTGCTCGGCCAGCAGCTTGGGCAGGACGTTCTCGCCCTCGGGGCCACCCAGGCGCACCCCGGTCTCCCAGGTGAGGTGGTTGAGACCGACGTGGTCCAGGTGGACGTCCCGGGGCGCGACGCCGAGCATTCCGGCGAACTTCCGCTGGAAGCCGATCGCCACGTTGCACAGGCCGACCGCCCGGTGGCCCGCCTCCAGCAGGGCACGGGTGACGATGCCGACCGGGTTGGTGAAGTCGATGATCCAGGCCCGGGGGTTGGCCCGGCGGACGCGGTCCGCGATGTCCAGGACCACCGGGACCGTGCGCAGCGCCTTGGCCAGGCCGCCCGCGCCCGTCGTCTCCTGGCCGACGCAGCCGCACTCCAGCGGCCAGGTCTCGTCCTGCTCGCGGGCCGCCTGGCCGCCGACGCGGAGCTGGAGCAGGACCGCGTCGGCGCCGTCCACGGCGGCGTCCAGGTCGCGGGTCGTGACGATCCGGCCGGGGTGGCCCTGGCGGGCGAAGATACGGCGGGCCAGACCGCCGACCAGCTCCAGGCGGTCCGTCGCCGGGTCGACGAGTACCAGTTCCTCGACGGGGAGGGTGTCCCTCAGGCGGGCGAAGCCGTCGACGAGTTCGGGGGTGTAGGTCGAGCCGCCGCCGACCACGGTGAGTTTCATGTCTGGTTCAACCCTTTACTCCGGTGAGCGTGACGCCTTCGACGAACGCCTTCTGGGCGAAGAAGAACACGAGGATCACGGGGGCCATGACCAGCGCGGTGGCGGCCATGGTGAGGTTCCAGTCGGTGTGGTGGGCGCCCTTGAACGACTCCAGGCCGTAGGAGAGGGTCCACGCACCCGGGTTCTCCGAGGCGTAGATCTGGGGGCCGAAGTAGTCGTTCCAGGCGTAGAAGAACTGGAAGAGGGCGACGGCCGCGATGCCCGGCCTCGCCATGGGGAGGACGACCTTCAGCAGGGTGCGCAGGTCGCCGCAGCCGTCCACCCGCGCCGCGTCCAGGTACTCGTTCGGGATCGTCATCAGGAACTGACGCAGCAGGAAGATGGAGAACGCGTCGCCGAACGCCATCGGAATGATCAGCGGCCACAGCGTGCCGGACAGATCCAGCTGTTTCGCCCAGAACAGGTACATGGGGATGATGATCACCTGCGGGGGCAGCATCATCATCGAGATCACCAGCATGAGTGACAGATTGCGGCCCGGAAAGCGGAACTTGGCGAGGGCGTAGGCCACCGGGATGGACGACACGACGGTCAGCACGGTGCCGAGGCCGGCGTAGACCAGGGTGTTCCTCCACCAGGTGAGGAAGCCCGGGGTGTCGAAGACCTTCCGGTAGTTGCCCCACTCCCACGTGTGCGGGATCAGGTCGCGGCTGAGCGCCTGGGTGTCGCTCATCAGCGAGGTGAGGAAGACGAACACGAAGGGCAGCGTGAAGAACAGGGCGGCCGCCACGCCGAGGGAGTGGATCGCGATCCACTCCAGGACCGCCCTGCGGCGGGCCGTGCGTTCGGCGGGGGAGACCGGCGCCTTCAGCTCGACCGGCTTGTCCAGCACTTGGGTCATCGTCAGTCACCTGCCTGGATGAGACCGCCCCGGCGCCGCATCAGGAACGCGGTGAACACCATCGACAGGGCGAACAGCACCAGTGCCACCACACAGGCCGAGCCGTAGTCGAAGCGCTGGAAGCCGAGGTTGTACACGAGCTGGGGGAGGGTGAGCGTGGACTTCTCCGGGTAGCCGGGCTCGAACTGCGTGCCCGCGCCCTGGATCACACCGGAGGCGACCTTCCCGGCGATCAGCGGCTGCGTGTAGCACTGCATCGTCTGGATCACGCCGGTGACCACCGCGAACATCACGATCGGCGAGATGTTCGGCAGGGTGACGTACCGGAAGCGCTGCCAGGGCGAGGCGCCGTCCAGCTCCGCGGCCTCGTACTGCTCCGCCGGCACGTCGAGCAGTGCGGCCATGAAGATGACCATGAGGTCGCCGACGCCCCACACGGCGAGCAGGGTCAGGGCGGGCTTGGACCAGGCGGGGTCGTTGAACCAGCCGGGCCCGGGGACCCCGATCTTCTCCAGGAGGGAGTCGACCGGCCCCGTGCCGGGGTTGAGCAGGAAGGCGAAGGCCATGGTCGCCGCGACCGGCGGGGCGAGGTAGGGCAGGTAGAAGAGGGTGCGGAAGACACCCGTGGCGGTCTTGATCTTGGTGATGAGCAGTCCCACGCCGAGTCCGAAGACCACCCGCAGGGTGACCATCACCAGGACCAGCCACAGGGTGTTGCGCAGGGCCGGCCAGAAGAAGGGGTAGTGCTCGAAGACGTACGTCCAGTTCTTCGTTCCGCTCCACGTCGGCGGCTTGAAGCCGTCGTAGTGCATGAACGAGAAGTAGACCGTCGAGATCAGCGGGTACGCGAAGAAGACCGCGAAGCCGATCAGCCAGGGCGACATGAAGGCGATGGTCCGAAGCGCCGACCTGCGGCGCTTCGACGCCAGGGTCACAGTGCTCATCGTCGGACTACTTCGCCTGCGCGATGTCCGTGTCGATCTGCCGGGCCGTCTTCGCCAGTCCGGCCCCGAGGTCGTTCTCCTTGCCGCTCTCGTAGTCGTAGCCGAACTGCTGGATGGTCACCAGGTACTGGCCGCCGTTGATCGAGGCGGGAGTCGTGGTGGAGTTCGGGTTGGCCGCGATGCCCAGGAAGGTCCTGAAGCGTGGGTCGTACTTCAGCTTCGGGGACTTCAGG
This sequence comes from Streptomyces sp. NPDC046197, assembly GCF_040646295.1. Lineage (NCBI taxonomy): Bacteria > Bacillati > Actinomycetota > Actinomycetes > Kitasatosporales > Streptomycetaceae > Streptomyces > Streptomyces sp. NPDC046197. Next base: position 27,089 of record NZ_JBEYZY010000029.1, read on the forward strand.
GCGGCCAGCGTGGACGGTACGTTGTGGATGTCGTTGGCGAAGCCGACCACCGCGTCGGTGTTCGTGGTCATGTACTTCACCAGCTCCCAGGCGGCGTTCTGCTTGTGGCTGGTGGCGGCGATGCCGGCGATGGTGCCGGTGATGTAGCCCTTGCCGTACTGGTCGGCCTGATCGTCGGGCACGGGCAGCGGTGCCACCCCGATCCGGAACTTCGGCCTGGCGTCCGTCGCCATGCCCAGGCGCCACTCGCCGTCGAGCTGCATGGCGACCTGGCCGGTGTGGAAGGGGTGCTTGGGGCCCCACTCGTCGCCGAGCGTGGCGCGGTACTTCTCCAGCCTCTGGAAGCCGCCCAGTTCGTCGACCAGCTTCTTCTGGAGGGTGAAGCCCTTTTCGAAGGCGGGGTCCCTGGCGAGGTTCGACTTGCCGTTCGCGTCGAAGTACGTCGGGGAGAACTGCGCGAAGTAGTGCTCGGTCGTCGTCTCCCAGCCGTGGTAGTCCGGCATGAAGCCGAGCTGCTTGAAGCCGTCGCCCTGGGGGATCGTCAGCTTCTTGGCGTCGGCCTCGAATTCGGACCAGGTCCTCGGGGGGCTCTTGATGCCCGCCTTCGCGAAGGCGTCCTGGTTGTAGTAGAGGCCGTAGGCGTCGCCCAGCAGCGGCACCGTGCAGCGCTTGCCGTCGAACTGCGTGTACTCGTTCATCGGCTTGGGGAACGTGGACTGCGGGTCGATCCCGGCCTTCTTGAAGAAGGGGTTGAGGTCGGCCAGCGCGCCGGAGGAGCAGAACTTGCCCACGTTGTTCGTGGTGAACGAGGAGATCACGTCCGGCGCCCGGTCGCCGCCCGTGCGCAGCGCCTGGTTGATCTTGTCGTCGGTCACGTTGCCGACGACGTTCACATGGATGTTGGGGTGCGCCTTCTCGAAGCCGTCGATCAGCGACTTCACGGCCTTCACCTCGTTCGGCGCGCTCCAGGCGTGCCAGAAGTTGATCGTCGTCTCCTTGGCGGCGTCGTCGCTCGCCCCGGAGTCCGGCTGGCCGGTGCAGGCGGTGGCCAGGAGCGCTATGGAGACGGATGCGGCGAGGGCGAGGGCCGCTTTCCGGGACACTTCGGGCATGGCTGGGTCTCCCTGGGACGGGCGGGGCGGTGAGGGAAGGGGGTGGTGCGGAGGGTCGGCTGCGAAGGGTCAGCGCGAGGTGTCGAAGACCTCGTCGCGGGTGGCCGCCAGCGCGCTCTCCAACGCGCCGCGCAGCACCGGATGTTCACGTACGTCGCCGACCACGAGGTGCGGCCGGGAGGCGGCCAGCTCCTCCAGCTCGGCCTGGACCAGGCCGCGCAGCACCTCGCCGCCGGCGGTGAGCAAGGCGCCGCTGAGGACGACGAGTTCGGGGTCGAGGACGGAGACGAGGGAGGCGAGACCGGTCGCGAGCCGGGTCGCGTACGTGGTCAGGAACCGGCGGTGCGGGCCGGTGGCGTGGTCGGCGGCCCGGGCGACGAGATCGGCGGCGGCCTCGGCGTACGGCCCCGCCGGCACGTCCTCGACGCCGAGCTCCCGGGCCAGCCGGGGCAGCGCCTGCGAGCCGGCCAGCTCCTGGTAGCCGCCGCTGTTGGCCTTGGTGACCTGGCGGACCAGCGGGGTGCCGGGCACTGGCAGGAATCCGACCTCGCCGGCGCCGCCCGTCCAGCCGCGGTGCAGCCGGCCGCCGAGGACGAGCGCGGCGCCGAGACCCTCCTGGTTCCACAGCAGGACGAAGTCCCGGTGGCCGCGGGCCGCGCCGAGCCGCTGCTCGGCGATGGCGACGAGGTTGACGTCGTTCTCGTACTCCACCGGCATCGGCAGCGCGGCGGCGAGCTCGTCGAGCAGGCTGGGGGAGTGCCAGCCGGGCAGGTGGGAGGCGTAGCGCAGGCGGCCGGTGTTGGGGTCGAAGGCGCCGGGGGTGCCGATGACCAGCCGGTGGACGTCGTCCCGGGCCAGCCCCGCGGCCTTCACCGCGCCGTCGAGGGCGTCGGTGACCTGCCGTACGACGGGCTGGGACGGGCGCCGGCCGGGGGTCGGCAGCTCGTACTCGCCCACCGTGCGGCCGGTGATGTCGGCGACGGCGGCGCGGATGCGGTCGGGGGTGACGTCGAGCCCGGCGGCGTGGGCGGCGGCCGGGTTGACCACGTACAGCTGGGCGCTCGGGCCGGGGTGTCCCTCGCTCGTCCCCGTGGCGAGGACGAGTCCGGCGGCCTCCAGACGGGCCAGCAGCTGGGAGGCGGTCGGCTTGGACAGGCCGGTGAGCTTGCCGATCCGGGTGCGCGACAGCGGTCCGTGCTCCAGCAGCAGGTCCAGGGCGGCGCGGTCGTTCATGGCACGCAGGACGCGCGGGGTGCCCGGCGTGCCGGCGGTTCCTGCCATATGTCTCGACACCTGCCCTTCAACTGCTCAGCTTCTCAACAAGATCGGCCGGAAGTCCACAGCGGGGTCGCCGGGGCTCCCCTTGATCACTGTTAGGAAAGTTTCCTATTCGGGTGGGAGGAACGTAAGCCCGGGAAGAAGCAGGCGTCAATAGACGGCGCCCCCGAGGCAACGGAGTCGTTACCTGCGGGGGCGCGGGGCGTCGGGGCTCGGCTCTCGCCTCACTTCCCCCGAGGCGCGGGCCGCTGTGAAGCAATGGGCGCCGTCGCCGCCGTCTGCGGGGAGTCGGCGTTGGAGTACGCCGACGGGGCCGCGACCGCAGCCGCGGGGTCGGGGATCTCGTCCTCCTCCGCGGGAGCGGTCGCCCCGCCCACGATGCGGATGTCCGCCGCGTCGAAGGCCCGCTTGATACGCCAGCGCAGCTCGCGTTCGACGGTCACCGACTTGCCCGGCATGGTCCTGGCCGAGACGCGGACCACCATCGAGTCGATCAGCACGCTGTCCAGGCCCAGCACCTCGACCGGGCTCCACAGGAGCTCGTTCCAGGGCTCCTCCTTGCTCATCTTCTCGGCGACCTCGTCGAGGGTGGCCTTGAGCTTGTCCAGGTCCTCGTTCGCCCGGACGGTCACGTCCACCCCGGCCGTCGCCCAGCCCTGGGAGAGGTTGCCGATCCGCTTGACCTCGCCGTTGCGGACGTACCAGATCTCGCCGTTGTCGCCGCGCAGCTTGGTCACCCGCAGGCCGACCTCGATCACCTCGCCCGAGGCGACCCCCGCGTCGATCTTGTCGCCGACGCCGTACTGGTCCTCCAGGATCATGAAGACACCGGAGAGGAAGTCCGTGACCAGGTTGCGGGCGCCGAAACCGACCGCGACACCGGCGACACTGGCCGAGGCCAGCAGCGGGGCCAGGTTGATCTTGAACGTGGACAGCACCATCAGCGCCGCCGTACCGAGGATCAGGAAGCTCGCCACCGAGCGCAGCACCGAGCCGATCGCCGCCGCCCGCTGCAGCCGGCGCTCGGCGTTGACCAGCAGGCCGCCCAGCGCGGTGCCGTTCGTCCCCTCGTTGGGGCGGTTCATGCGTTCTATCAGCTTGGTGATGGCCCGCCGCACCGCAGCTCTGAGCACCACCGCGATCACCACGATCAGCAGGATCTGGAGACCGATCGCGAGCCACGTGGACCAGTTCTGCTCGACCCAGCTCGCGGCGTGAGTCGCGCTCTGCTGGGCGTCCTGGAACGTGGGCACCGTCACGGTCGGCGACTCCGAGGGAGACGGCGACGGCGACGGACCGGCGGCCAGTAGGACGACGGGCAAGGACACAGCAGGTACCTCCAGGTGCGTCCGCCCTCCGGCGCGGCGGTCAATATCAACAGGGTCACGGAAAGGTCACCGGACGGCGGACTCACCACACTATCGGGGCACGGTGTGCGGACAGGCGTGATCTTCCAAGGAGAGCTGGTGCTCACCCACCCCGGAAGGGGCTCTGAGCAGGCCGCCGGACCGGTCGTGTGAACCGGCCCTCATCCGGGGGATGAATCGGGTGTGGTCGAAAACACTCCCAGCCCGTTACCGGGACATGGTGGCGCTTCCACCAGGCATGAGGGGAGACTGGCTGCAGATCGTCCCGGCGCGAGCCACGCGCCGCCGGCGTACAAGGAGGCATCCGTGCCGCATGTCCTGGTCCTCAACGCGTCGTACGAGCCGCTCGGCGTCGTACCGCTCCGCCGCGCGCTCGTCCTCGTCCTCGAGAACAAGGCAGTCTGTCTCGAGGAGTCCGGCGCCTTCATGCACAGCGCAACCGTCGCAGTCCCCGCACCCAGTGTGGTCCGGCTCAAGCGTTTCGTCCGGGTTCCCTATCGGGGACCCGTTCCGCTGACCCGAAGGGCGCTGTTCGCGCGCGACGGGGGCCGGTGCATGTACTGCGGTGGCGTCGCAACCAGCGTCGACCACGTCATCCCGCGCTCGCGCGGGGGCAAGCACGTCTGGGACAACGTGGTGGCCTCCTGCCGCCGCTGCAACCACGTCAAGGCCGACCGCCACCTCGTGGAGCTGGGCTGGCGGCTGCGTCACAAACCGGCTCCGCCCACCGGTCTGGCCTGGCGCATCATCGGCACCGGCCATAGGGACCCGCGCTGGCTGCCCTACTTGCAGCCGTACGGCGCGGACGACGCCTTGGCCCGGATCGACGGCATATCCGCCTGACGATCCGGGCCCTCGCATTCCCCCGGCCGGGCACCGCACCGGCCGGGGCCGGCATGCGCGGCGACCCGGTCGGTGACTTCGTCCGCGCTCAGTCCGCGACGGCGTAGGCCTCCACCGACCACAGCGAATAGCCGTACCGCGTGGCCCGCCCGTCGCCCTGCACCCGCACGTGGCGGACGTCGCGCTGGTCCATCCGCAGATCCTCGCGCCCGCCCCGGCTGTCCCGGACGGTGGCGGCGGTGCGCCAGCGGCGGCCGTCCGGGGAGACCTGGATCCGGTACGCGGAAGCATGCGCGTCCTGCCAGTGCAGCACCACCCTGCCGAGCCGCACCGGGCGGGCCAGCTCCACCTGCCACCACGCCCCGTCGTCGGCGGGCGAGGACCAGCGCGTGTCCGGGTCGCCGTCCTTCGCGGCCGACGCCGGGAAGGCGGGCGTCTCGTCGCCGGACGAGCTCGCGGTGCCGGTGCGGGCCAGGTCGGGCCCGCCGGTGCGCGGGAAGGCGCGGACGGTGAGCGTGCGGGTCACTCCGGCGAAGGAGACACGGACGTCGTACGGCCGCGACGGCGAGCCGGGCGGCACGGTGACCTCGACGGCGACGTCCACGCTCGTGCCGCGCGGTACCGTCACCGGCGCGGCCGGGACGCGCACCTGGATGCCCTTCGGGGCCTGCACCGTGACCTGGCCGCTCACGTCGGCCGGGCCCAGGGAGACCAGCCGCGCCGTCAGCCGGCCGGTCCCGCCGATCTCCGCGTCCGTCTCCCCGCGCGGCAGCTCGAGGCCGGCGGCGGGAGAATCGGCGAACCACGGGATCAGGTGCCGCACCCGGGAAGGAGCGGGGCCGGTCACACGGACGGCGTCCACGGTGGCGCCCCGGACGGCGAGCTGCGTCGCGCCCGCCTCCGCGAGTGTCCCGATCCGGCGCCAGCCCCCTGCGACGGTGTGGACCTCGACGCTTCCGCCCGTCCCGGGGTCCGTCAGCACCGTCACGGCGGTCAGCGCGCGGCCGTGCGGAAAGCGGATCGTGCGGCCGTCGGCGGTGCCGGCCGTGCCGCCCGGGTTCCCGGCCGCTTCCCGGGCGATGCCCGCCCACGCCTCGTACGCCTGCCGCGCCCGGTCGAGGAACGGGTCCAGCACGCCCTTGCCGACGGTGACCCCGCCGCGCCCCACCTCGGCGCGCAGCTCGCCCAGCCTGCGGTACGCCGCCCAGGCCGCCGCCGCGTCCCCGGCCCGCTGCGCGTGCAGCATGTCCAGCACCGCGGTGCCCGCCTCGCCGTAGCGGGCCAGCTGCGCGGACCAGGGGGCCACCTCGGCCGCCAGGCCGCGGTCCCCGGCGAGGCGTCGCGGTGTCTCGCGCAGCACCGTGAAGGCGGCGCGCAGCCGCCGTTCGGCGCTCTCGTTCGCGGCGCGGTCCGTCGTCGTACGAGCCCGCCACAGCGCGTCGATCAACGGGCGCAGATACGCCGACTCGGTGCCGCCGAGGACCGAGGACGCGTCGTTCCCGGCCAGCGCCGAGAGGGCCTGCTCGCGCGGCCCGTCGCCCGCCGCGAGGTCGGCGATCGCCGCCCGCCAGGACTCCTCGGGGCGGTAGTCGCGCGGGTTCCAGGCGTAGTCGGCGGCCGTGAACAGCGGGATGCGGGACGCCTCCGCCTGCTCCATCGCGTTGGCCAGGAGGGCGGCCGAACCACTCGCGACCGCCGGTTCGCGGCCGGTGTAGGGGCCGAGGAAGATGCGGTCCTCGGCGTAGTCGTTGACCGGGTAGTTGTCCATCGTGACCAGCGAATGCCCGAACGCCTCACGGGCGCCTGCCAGTTCGTGTCCCGTGATGGTCCGCGGCACCACGCCCACGCCCGTCCACGCCACCTGCACACGCTGGTCCAGCGCGGTCGCCAGCGCCCGTCGGTAGGGTGTCGCGCCGTCCTCGTAGAACTCGGTCGGCATCACCGTCAGCTGGGCCGCCCCCGGGTGCCGCTCGGCCAGATACCGGGCCACCGCGTTCGCCACCCGGGCCTGCGCCCGCGCCGCCGCGTCCGGCCCGGACCCGAAGGTCCGCGCGTCCGCGCCGCAGTGCCACTCGCTGTAACTGACGTCCTGGAACTGCAGCTGGAAGGCCCGGAAGCCGAGCGCCCACATCGCCTCCAGCTTGCGCGTGAGCGCCCGTACGTCCGCGTCCGACGCGAAGCACAGGGACTGGCCCGGCGCCACCGCCCAGGCCGGGGTGACGTGGTTGCGGCGCGCCCGCTCGGCCAGTTCACGGAAGGCCGCCCGCTGTCCGGCCGGGTACGGCTCGCGCCAGCGTTCCTGCCGGTAGAGGTCGTCACCGGGGGCGTACAGGTACCGGTTCTGCTTGGTCCGGCCCATGAAGTCCAGCTGCGCGAGCCGCTGCCCCTGCGTCCACGGGGTGCCGTAGAAGCCCTCCGTGGTGCCGCGCACGGCGGTGCCCGGCCAGTCCCGGACGACGACGCCCGGGATCGTACCGTCGGGCCGCACGAGTTGACGCAGCGTCTGCACGGCGTGGAACAGACCGTCCTCACCGGCGCCGGTGAGGGTGACGGTGCCGTGCTCGACGGTGAGCAGATAGCCCCCGGAGGGCAGCGCGTGACGCGGATCGCCGTGCGGCTGCTCGGTGCGCGCCCGCACCACCAGGGCGCCCTGCGGGAGGGGATCCGACCCGCCGGCGGTCGTGATGGTCCTGGCTCCCGCCCCGCGCAGCAGCGCGCTGAGCGCGTCGAGGGCGTACGGGTCCGCCGTCGCGTCGGTGACCAGCACGACCCGGTCGGTGACCGAAGCCGTGGCGCCGGTGGCGCGCAGGGACTGCGGGCGGGGCCAGACGGAGACGCCGGCGGCCGTCGACGGGTTCTCCGGGTTGGTGGTCGCGGTGCCGGGCACCGGTGGAGCCGCGACGGCCGCGGGAGTGGCTCCCAGCGTGCCGGCGACGAAGGCGAACGCGAGCGCGGCCGACTTGCGTGCCGTTCCCTTCCCGTGCCGAAGCTGCACGGACCCCCTCCTCCTCGCCCGGCCTTCCCCAAGGCGGTGCCGAAACGAACGTCGTGGAACGTCGTGGAACGTCGCGGGACGTCGGACCCACGAGCCCACCATCCGCGCGAAGAGGTGTCAACGAGAGTGGCCGTTGTGCCTCGTTTGCCCCAACCTGAAGAAAGTGGAATGTGACCAGAAGCACGTGGTTCGTTCTTGTACGTCTGCCGTCGCGCGCACTGGGTAGGGCTGCGGTAATCCGCTCGATGCCGTACTCGACAAGGAGGCCCCCGTGGCCGCACCGGCACACCTTCTGCTCCCGGCCCTCTCCAAACCCGTGGCGGAGCCGTCCGCCGACCCCGACCTGTGCGCCTTCGGCGCGGAGGGCCGCTGCGCCGAGACCCCGCTGACCAGTGAACCGCCGCTGCCCGACGCCGAGCCGCTGACCAGCGAGCCCCCGCTCGCCGAGGCCGCGCCCCTGACCAGCGAGTCTGCCGCCGACCCGGATCCCTGCTGCGCGGAGCTGTAGATGACGCCGCCACGGCCGGTCGAACCGCCCACCGAGGAGCTGACCCGGCTCGCCGGGCTGCACGGCGTCGCCACGTCCTACAGCCCCTCCCCGGGCCGCACCGTCCCGGCCTGTGCCGCCGCGGTCGTCGCGGCGCTGGCCGCCCTCGGCGTCGACGCCGGCACCGCCGCGGCCACCCGCGCCGCACTCGCCGGCCGCGAACGCGAACTGGCCGAGCGGCTGCTGCCGCCCACGGTGGTGTGGTGGGCCGACGAGCCCCGCGGCCCCGACCCGGCCACGCTGCCGCCGGGCACCCGGCTGACGGTCGAGACCGAACAGGGGGAGAGCCGGGGCGTCGGCGACCTGCTCCCGCCCGGCGTGCACCGGCTGACCGCCCGCGCCCCCGACGGGCGCACCCAGCAGGCCCACCTGATCGTCGCCCCGGCCCGGCTGCCCACGCCGTCGGGTCGTTCGTACGGCCTGCTCGTCCAGCTCTACTCCCTGCTGTCGCACCGCTCCTGGGGCATGGGCGACCTCGGTGACCTCGCCGAGTTGAGCGGCTGGGCCGGACGGGACCTGGGCGCCGGGTTCGTCCAGGTCAACCCGCTGCACGCGGCTGTGCCCGGGAGCCCCACCGACCCGTCCCCCTACCGTCCCTCCTCCCGCCGCTACCCCGACCCGGTGCACCTGCGCGTCGAGGACGTCCCCGAGTACGCCTACGTCGGGGACCGCGACCGGGTGCGGGCCCTGCTGGAGCGGGCCGAGGGGCTGCGCGCCGCCGTACTCGACAAGGGCGCGCTGATCGACCGGGACGCCGTGTGGGAACTCAAGCGGGAGGCGCTCGGGCTGGTGCTGGAGGTGCCGCTGGGGCCCGGCCGCCGCGCCGCCTACGCCGACTTCCTCGCCGCGCAGGGCGAGGCCCTGGAGGACCACGCCACCTGGAACGCCCTCGCCGAGCTGCACGGCTCCGACTGGCACGCCTGGCCCGAGGGGCTCAGGGACCCGAGGTCCGCCGAGACCGCACGGGCCCGGGCCGAGCTGATGGACCGGGTCGACTTCCACTCCCGTCTGGCCTGGCTCACCGACGCGCAGCTCACCGCGGCCCAGCGCACCGCCCGCGAGGCGGGCATGCCGATCGGGATCGTGCACGACCTCGCGGTGGGCGTGCACCCCGGCGGCGCCGACGCCTGGGCGCAGCAGGAGTACTTCGCGGCCGGGATGTCGGTCGGCGCCCCGCCGGACGCCTTCAACGCGCGCGGCCAGGACTGGGGCCTGCCGCCCTGGCGCCCCGACCGCCTCGCCGCGTCCGGCTACGCGCCCTTCCGGCGCCTGCTGCGCGCCCTGTTCCGCCACGCCGGGGCCCTGCGCATCGACCACGTCATGGGTCTGTTCCGGCTGTGGTGGGTACCGCAGGGACGGCCGCCGACGGAGGGCACCTACGTCCGCTACGACGCCGAAGCCATGCTCGCCGTCCTCGTCCTGGAGGCCTCGCGGGCCGGTGCGGTGGTGATCGGCGAGGACCTGGGGACCGTCGAGCCGGGGGTGCGCGAGACGCTGGACCGGCGCGGGGTGCTCGGCACCTCGGTGCTGTGGTTCGAACGGGACTGGGACGGCGACGGCCGCCCCCTGCCCCCCGAACGCTGGCGCGCCGACTGCCTGGCCACCGTCACCACCCACGACCTGCCGCCCACGGCGGCCCGCCTCACCGGTGAACACGTCGAGCTGCGCGACCGCCTCGGCCTGCTGACCCGTCCGCCGGCCGAGGAGCGCGCGGAGGCGGCCGCGGACGCCGGCGAGTGGCTCGCGCTGCTGACCGGGCTGGGCCTGCTTCGGGGCACCGGTGGCGGCCTGGGCACGCGGTCGGAGGAGGCCGAGATCCAGGCCGTCCACCGCTTCCTGCTGCGCACTCCCGCCCGCATGATCGGCCTGTGGCTCCCGGACGCCGTCGGCGACCGCCGCCCGCAGAACCTCCCCGGTACCTGGGACCAGTACCCGAACTGGCGCCTGCCCATCGCCGGCGCCGAGGGCCGCCCGGTCACCCTGGAGGAACTCGCCGCCTCACCCCGGCTGCACGCGCTGACGGACGTGCTGCGGGCGGGGCTGCTCGGGGACGACGGGGGGAGCGGCTGATCGCCGGGGGCGCCGTGTGGTGCCGGAGGCGGCGTGGGTCGGCCGGGTCCCGCGGGTGCGGTAGGGGGTGACCGTCAGGGCCCGCGGGCGCCGGTGGCGCCCGGTACGGCACCCCGGACGCGCGGCTCGTTCGGGCGTTCGCTACGTTTGCACTGTGGACAAGAAGAACGCCCTGCGCGCCGGCGCCCTGGCCGCCGGTACGACGCTGATGATGCTGCTGATGTCGTCCCCCGCGCTCGCGCTGACCCGCGACGACGGCGACGACCCGGGCCCGGGCCTGAACGTCGCCCAGACGCTGGGCCTCTACGTCGGCATCCCGATCGCCCTGTTCGTCATCATCGCCGGGCTGGTCATGGTCCTCGACAAGTCCCGGGTCAAGCACGACACGAGCCGGAACGTCAAGGCCTGACCGGCTCCCCCTGACGCCGGCCCGGCCCGTCCGGAGCCGCCCGCCGCATCGCTCACGCCGAGGGCGCCGCCCCCGCCGCACGTACGCGCACCGCCGTACGTGGGCGAGGACGGCGCCCTCGGCGCGTCCCCGGCCGGGCGGCGCAGGACCGGCCGTGTCCGGCCTTCAGGACGCGGCCGGTCCTCCGCCGCCCGGCCGGAAGCAGCTGGTCCGGAAGCGGGGCGCTGCGCTCCCAGGACGTGCAGGTCAGCACCATCAACGCGGGCGCGGCCGGCTCGAACCGCCGTCCTGACGTGGCCGTCGACGACGCGGGCAACGCCGCGATCGTGTGGGAGGAGGACGCCGACGGCAACGGCGGCCTGAACATCGGCCTGGCCAAGCTGAACACCTCGGGCGGCTTCTCCGTGGCCCGCAGGACCGCCGACTCGCTGACCGACGGTCAGCAGTCGAAGCCTGCGGTCGCCATGACCGGGGACGGCCGCATCGTCGCCGCGGGGGTGGACGAGTACACCGGCAGCCCGGCCCGCCCGCAGCGGATCCAGCAGCGCGTCTTCTCCGCCCCGGGCAGCCCGCTCGCGGCCGACCGGCGCACCACCGAGGACGGCACCTCCACCGGCCCCTATGTCGATGCCGGACGGCCGATCGGTGACCAGTCCGACCCGGACGTCACCGTCGCCGACGACGGCACCTTCGTAGTGGCCTGGAAGGAGGCCTTCGACGTCGTCGTCAACGGCACCCTGTACCCCGGATCCGACGACGTGTGGGCCCGCGGCTTCAACGCGGACGGCACCACGACCGGTCGGCTGCCCGCCACCCGTATGAACGTGGTCACCGGCGGCGGTCAGGGCGGTCCGGCGGTGAACGCGGCGGCCAACGGACGGTTGGCGTTGGCCTACTCGGACGACTACGACGGCAACGGCTTCAACGGGCTGCGGCTGCGGGACGCGTTCGCCAACAAGTGACGCACACACCCGTTGGGGGCGGTGCGCACCTCGCGCGCCGCCCCTTCCGTCGTTCGCCTCACACCGCTCGCTCCGAGAGCCGTCCTGGTGCCCCGGCAGCAAGGAGCGCCCGGCCGGTGCCGGGCGCTCCTTGCTCCGCAGCGGCCGGCCCGCCAGGGCCGGGCCGCCGCGCGAGGACCGGTCAGGGCTGGTCCGCCGCCGCGTCCGCCGCCTGGGCCCGCAGGGCGCGTTCGACGCCTGCGCGGGACTCCGAGACCAGCCGCCGCAGCGCCGGGCTCGGCTCCGCGGACGCCAGCCACTGGTCGGTCCGGCGCAGGGTGTCCTCGGACACCTGGATCGACGGGTACAGACCCACCACGATCTGCTGGGCCATCTCGTGGGAGCGGGAGTCCCAGATGTCCTTGACCGCCTCGAAGTACTTGGCGGTGTACACCGCGAGCAGCTCCCGCTGGTCGGTCTGCACGAAGCCCCCGATGACCGCCTCCTGCACGGCGTTCGGCAGCTTGTCGGACTCGACGACCGAGGCCCACGCCTCCGCCTTCGCCTCCGGGGTGGGGCGCGCGGCGCGGGCGGTGGCCGCGTGGCGCTCGCCGGCCGCCGTCCTGTCGCGCTCGTACTCGCCCGAGATCTCCGCCTCGTCGAACCGCCCGACGGCCGCGAGCCGCTCCACGAACGTCCAGCGCAGCTCCGTGTCCACGGCCAGACCTTCGAGCGTCCGGGACCCGTCCAGCAGGCTCTCCAGCAGATCCAGCTGCTCCGGCGTCCGGGCCGTCGCCGCGAAGGCGCGCGCCCAGGCCAGCTGGTGGTCGCCGCCCGGCTCGGCAGCCCGCAGGTGGGCCAGCGTGGCATCGGTCCAGCGGGTGAGCAGGGCCTCGCGGGCCGTCGGGTCGGCGTACAGGTCGATCGCCAGCTTCACCTGGCGGTGCAGCGACTGCACGACACCGATGTCGGACTCCTTGCCGATGCCGGACAGCACCAGGGACAGGTAGTCGCGGGTCGCGAGCTCCCCGTCGCGGGTCATGTCCCAGGCCGACGCCCAGCACAGCGCGCGCGGCAGCGAGTCCTCGAAGTCGCCCAGGTGCCCGGTGACGAAGGCCAGGGAGTCCTCGTCCAGCCGCACCTTCGCGTACGACAGGTCGTCGTCGTTGAGCAGGATCACGTCCGGGCGGCGCGTGCCGGCCAGCTGCGGTACGGCGGTCAGCTCGCCGTCGACGTCCAGCTCGATGCGCTCGGCCCGCACCAGCTTTCCGGTGCCGCCGTCGAGGTTGTAGAGGCCGATGGCGATGCGGTGCGGACGCAGGGTCGGCTCGCCCTTGGCGCCCGCCGGAAGCGGCGGGGCTTCCTGGCGGACGGCGAAGGAGGTGATGACCCCCTGCGCGTCCGTCTCGACCTGCGGGCGCAGCACGTTGATGCCCGCCGTCTCCAGCCACTTCTTCGACCAGGTCTTCAGATCGCGGCCGGAGGTCTCCTCCAGCGCGCCCAGCAGGTCGCTCAGGCGGGTGTTGCCGTAGGCGTGCCGCTTGAAGTACGCCTGCACGCCCCGGAAGAACTCGTCCATCCCGACGTACGCCACCAGCTGCTTCAGGACGGAGGCGCCCTTGGCGTAGGTGATGCCGTCGAAGTTGACGAGCACGTCGTCCAGGTCCCGGATCTCGGCCATGATCGGGTGGGTGGACGGCAGCTGGTCCTGGCGGTAGGCCCATGTCTTCATGGAGTTCGCGAACGTGGTCCACGCGTGCGGCCAGCGGGAGCCGGGCGCGTAGGCCTGGCAGGCGATGGACGTGTACGTGGCGAACGACTCGTTCAGCCACAGGTCGTTCCACCACTCCATGGTGACCAGGTCGCCGAACCACATGTGGGCCAGTTCGTGCAGGATGGTCTCCGCGCGCACCTCGTAGGCCGCGTCGGTCACCTTGGACCGGAAGACGTACTGGTCGCGGATGGTCACCGCGCCGGCGTTCTCCATCGCGCCCGCGTTGAACTCCGGCACGAAGAGCTGGTCGTACTTCTCGAACGGATAGGCGTAGTCGAACTTCTGCTGGAACCAGTCGAAGCCCTGCCGGGTCACGTCGAAGATCGCTTCCGAGTCGAGATACTCGGCGAGGGAGGGCCGGCAGTAGATGCCGAGCGGCACCGTCTGCCCGTCCTTCTCGTACACGCTGTGCACCGAGTGGTACGGGCCCACGATCAGCGCGGTGACGTACGTCGACAGGCGCGGCGTCGGCGCGAAGGTCCAGACGTTGTCCTGCGGCTCGGGGGTCGGCGAGTTGGACACGACCGTCCAGCCCTCCGGCGCCGTCACGGTGAACTGGAAGGTGGCCTTCAGATCGGGCTGCTCGAAGCAGGCGAACACCCGGCGGGCGTCCGGGACCTCGAACTGGGTGTAGAGGTACGCCTGGTCGTCGACCGGGTCGACGAAGCGGTGCAGGCCCTCGCCGGTGTTGGTGTAGGCGCAGTCGGCGACGACCCGGAGCACGTTGCGGCCCGGGAGCAGGCCGGGCAGGGCGATCCGGGAGTCCTTGAAGACCTCGCCCGGGTCGAGGGCGTCGCCGTTCAGCGTCACCTCGTGGACGGTCGGGGCCACCAGGTCGATGAAGGACTCGGCGCCTTCGCCGGTCTCGGCTCCGCCCGGTCGGGAGGTGCCGTCACCGGTGACATCGAAGCGCACCGTGGTCACGGACCGGTAGGTACCGCCCCCCTGCGCGCCGGAGAGGTCGAGATCGATCTCGTACGAGTCAACGGTGAGCAGCGACGCCCGCTGCTGCGCCTCTTCGCGAGTCAGGTTTGTGCCAGGCACGCGGTCATCTCCTCGTGATGTGTGGATCTCGCCATCCTTCCACGCGAGGTCCGAAGAAAGCGATGTCGTAATGCCGCCGGTGGGTGGGCCGGGCGAGCGGGAGCCTTGACGCATGACCACAGCGAGGACGCACACCACGGACCCGACGGCGTACGCCGTACGGGCCATCCCCCCGGCGGTCCTTCAGGGACTGCGCAGGACCGACGATGCCGGCCGGGCCATGGTCCCGGCCGTCGACGGCGAGGGCGGCGCGCCCCTGCGCTGCTGCCTGCGCAGGAGCGAGCCGGGGGAGAGGATCGCGCTGGTCTCCTACGCGCCCCTGCGCCGCTGGGCCGCCGACGCGGGCGCCGATCCGGGCGCGTACGACGAACAGGGGCCGGTGTTCATCCACGCGGAGCAGTGTCCGGGGCCCGCGGGGGCCGACCGCCCCTTCACCGACGCCCACCGCACCCTGCGCCGCTACTCGGCCAGGGGACACATCCTGGGCGGGCGCCTCGTGGCGCGGCCCGAGGAGTTCGACGCGGCCCTCCGGGAAGCGTTCGACGACCCGGCCGTGGCGCTCGTCCACGTCCGGGCCGTCGAGTACGGCTGTTTCCTCTACGAGGTACGCAGGGCCCGTCCCCGCGGGCCCCGCGGGACGAACGACACCCCCTAGCCGCGCAGCTCCGCCGCCACCAGCTCCGCGATCTGGACGGCGTTCAGGGCCGCGCCCTTGCGGAGGTTGTCGTTGGAGAGGAACAGGGCCAGGCCGTTGTCCACGGTCTCGTCGCGGCGGATCCGGCCGACGTAGGAGGGGTCCTTGCCGGCCGCCTGGAGCGGGGTCGGGATGTCGGTGAGGACCACACCGGGGGCGCCCGCCAGCAGTTCGGTGGCGCGCTCCGGCGACAGGGGGCGCGCGAAACGGGCGTTGACCTGCAGGGAGTGGCCGGAGAAGACCGGGACGCGCACGCAGGTGCCGGAGACCTTCAGGTCCGGGATCTCCAGGATCTTGCGGGACTCGTTGCGGAGCTTCTGCTCCTCGTCCGTCTCGTTCAGGCCGTCGTCGACCAGGTTGCCCGCGAACGGCAGCACGTTGAAGGCGATGGGGCGCTTGTAGACGCCGGGCTCGGGGAAGTCGACCGCCTCGCCGTCGTGGGTCAGCGCGTCCGCGTCGGCGACCACCTTCTGGGTCTGGCCGTGCAGCTCCGCCACGCCCGCGAGGCCCGAGCCGGACACCGCCTGGTACGTCGCCACGACCAGCGCCTGGAGGCCGGCCTCCTCGTGCAGCGGCTTCAGGACCGGCATGGCCGCCATCGTCGTGCAGTTCGGGTTGGCGATGATGCCCTTCGGGCGGTCGGCCACCGCGTGCGGGTTGACCTCGGACACCACCAGCGGCACGTCGGGGTCCTTGCGCCACGCCGAGGAGTTGTCGATCACCACGGCACCCTGCGAGGCGACCTTCTCGGCCAGTGCCTTCGAGGTCGCGCCGCCCGCGGAGAAGAGGACGATGTCGAGGCCGGTGTAGTCGGCGGACGCCGCGTCCTCCACCGTCACCCCGTCCAGCACCGTCCCCGCCGAGCGGGCCGAGGCGAACAGGCGCAGCTCGGTGACCGGGAATTCGCGCTCCGTGAGGATCCTGCGCATGACCGTGCCGACCTGACCGGTGGCTCCGACGATTCCGACCCTCACGGTGTCTCCTCTACGTGTGCTGTGCGTGCGTTGTGCTCGGCCGAGGCCTTTCCATCATGCGGCCGCCCCCGACCCATGTGTCCAATTCTTTGCCCGGCGTGCCCGAGGAATGGGACGCACCGGGCATTGGACAGGGTTCCGGTCCTGTCGCGATCACCCCTGTGAGCTGCAGAAATTCGCCCGGTGCGGGCCGCGGACCGCAAGCTGTGCTGCCCGGTGCCTGCCCAGCCGCTCCCGGCCCATACGGCGGTGTGACGTACGCCTCTGCCCCGTCGCGCGACCTCCCGGCAAACGGAGGCGAACGTTTCGCGCGGCTGCCGCGTCCAAGAGGAAACGCGGTGAGGGGGTGGCTCGTGCTGCGCAGAAGGGCGCGCCGCGGCCAGGGTGCGGACCGGGGCGGGGACGATCCGCTGGACGCGGCCCAGGAACGCCGGGTGCGGGCGGTGCTCGCGCTCGGCGGAGTACCGCAGGCGGACCTGCCGGACGGGGTGCAGCAGGTCCGCCTGCGGCTGCTGGAGCGGGCGGCGAGCGGCCGTCAGGCCCCGCGCGACGTCTCGGCGTGGGCCGCGGTCGTCGCCTCGAACCTGGCCATGGACTGGCACCGCGCCAAGCGGCGCCAGGAGCGGGTGGGCGAGCGGCTCGCCGCCCTGCGGCAGCCCGAGCCCGGCTCCGGCGAGGACAGCCGGCTGCTCTCCCTCGCCGTCGCCCAGGGCCTGGACGAGCTGCCCGCCGCCCAGCGGCAGGTCCTCGTCCTGCGCTTCTACGCCGACCTGCCGGTCCGCTCGATCGCCGAGCAGCTCGGTGTCCCGGAGGGCACGGTCAAGAGCAGGCTGCACACGGCGGTCCGCGCGCTGCGCGACCGGCTGCACGAGGACGAGGTGGTGTGACGTGGCCGCCGAACACGAGCGCTACGACGGCGCGGACCCGCTGACGGCCGCGCTCACGGACGAACCGCTGCCCTGCGAGGCCCGCGCCGACACCGCCTTCATGGCCGAGTACCGGGCGGTGCGGGCGGACGTGGTGCTGCTGCGGGAGCAGCTGGAGAGCATCGGGGACGCGCTGGCGGGACCGGTGCCGCAGGAGTGCCACGTCCCGGAGCCCCCGGTGCGGGCGCGGCAGCGGGTGCGCCGCCACCCCGGCGTCCGGGCCGTCACCACCGGCGCCCTCGCCGCGGCCGCGGTCGCCTCCGTCGTCTTCGGGCTGGGGCTGCTCGTCGCGCGGGGCGGCGGGGCCGGTACGGACTCGGGCGGCAGCGCCGACAAGGCGAGTGCCGGTGCGGCTCGACGAGGCTCCTCTTTCGGCGCCCCCGGGTACCTCGCCTGCGCCCGCCTGGTCGCGGAGGGCGACGTCACCGACGTGGTGCGGGTGCCCGGTACCGGCCAGGACCGGGTCACCCTGCGCGTGACCCGGTCCTACAAGCCGGCCGGGGAGAGGGGCGACGAGAAGGGCGTGGTCGCGTTCACCATGGACGACCCCCTCGACTTCGGCCGGGGCGCCCACCTGCTCGTCGGCATCCCGCGGCACGCCGACTCGCCCGACGTCTGGATCGTCGGCGAGCAGGACATCGCCCCGCAACGGCAGTGGATCGAGCAGGCGCTGCCCCGGTCCCGGTCTCTGACCTGCACATGACCTCCGGTCCCTGACCTGCACATGACGTCCGGTCCCTGACCCGCCGCCGACGTCCGGTCACCGACCTGAGAACGACCCGGAGATCGGCAAAGGGCGGGCGCCCGGAATGGGACGCCCGCCCCACCGCCGTACGCGGAACCTACGGCGTGACCTTCTCGATCCTCACGCTGCCGAGGCCCGCGACCGTGCCGCGTGCGTTCAGCAGTTGCACCTGGCCGAAGAACTCACGCCCCTCGGGCGCCCCGGCGGCCGCCGTGACCTGGCCGGTCACCGTCGCCGAGTCGCCCGTGCCCAGCTTCACCGGGGCGGAGCCGTCGACCGTGACGGTGCCGAGCGCGGTGGAGAAGAACACGTCCCGGTAGTCGTAGGCCGTCGAGCCGGACGGCACCGAGTAGCCCGCGACCTCGATGGTGTAGGTGCCGGCGGCCGGCCTGGCGAGGGAGACCGCCTCCTCCGAGTCGCCGTCCGCAGACTGCGCGAGCTGCTTGCCGCTCGCGTCGTACACGGTCAGGTCGAGGTCGGCGGCCGTGTCGGAGACGTTGCCGATGGCGACGTCGAGCGACTGGGCGCCCTCGGGGACGACCACGGTCGTGGTCTGCTTCTCGCCGCCCTTGATGGTCGGCCGGGCCGTCTTCGACGAGCCGAGCGGGCCGCCGACCAGCTTGCCGTCGAGGGCCGCGTACTTGTTCGTCACCTGCCAGGAGGCGGTGGCCGGGGTGCCGGCCTTGGCCTCGGGCACGGTCACGGTCTGCGGGTCGAAGGCCGCGCCGAGGACGGAGACGTCCAGCTGGTAGGGGTTGTCGAGGAGCGGCGAGGTGCGGCGCGCCTCGACCTCGATCTCCCACACGCCCGGCTGCGGGTCGGCGTAGGAGCGCACGTCGGGCTTGCAGCCGTTGCCGTCGAGGTAGTTGCTGTAGCAGTACGGCGTGGAGGTGTTGTCCACCGGAGTGCCGTACGGGTGGATCGCGATGAACCGGGTCTGGCTGCTGTCCTTCAGCCCGCCGATCGCCACCTCCAGCGACTTCGCGCCCTCGGGCACGGTCAGGAAGTAGGACCGGGAGCTGTTGCGCTGCACGGAACTCGATGCAGAGTAGGTGTACTTGACCGGCGTGGCCACCACGACCGTGGTCAGGATCTGCTTGTCGACGCCCTCGGTCGCCGGGTCGTCGACCTCCAGGATCGCACTCTTGATGCCCGCGGACCGCGGGGCCGCCTGGACCTTGACGGTCACCGGCTGGTTCAGCGGCAGCCGCACCTCGTCGGAGCCGACGATCCGGAAGGTGCCGCCGTAGTTGTTCTCGAAGTGCAGCTCGTGGCGGACCGCCTTGTCCGGTCCGGACGTACGGGTGATCGTGACGTCGTACGTCTTCTTCTCACCGGCCTTCAGCCCGCCCTCGCGGTCGTACAGGCCCGTGCCGAAGCCCGGGGTCTTCAGCGCGTAGTCGATCGCGGTGTCGACCGGGGCCTTCACGCTGTAGTCGTACGAGGTGGCGTCGTCGCGGATCGCGTCCCACGCGTCCACGATGTTGATCCGGCCCGCACCCTCCTCGTAGGCCTGAGCACCCTTGATGTGGTCGGCGGTCGAGGTCAGCGCCGTGCGCAGCTTCGCGGGCGTCAGGTCGATGCCCTTCTGCTTCGCGGCCGACAGCAGCAGCGCCGAGGCGCCCGCGGCCTGCGGGGACGCCATCGAGGTGCCCTGGAGCATCGAATAACCGGCCGGCAGCGCGTAGCCCGCCTCGGCGACCGGGGAACCGGGCAGCCAGGTCTGGGTGGTGTTGATCGCGGCGCCGGGCGCGACGAGGGTGGGCGTGAAGCCGCCGTCCTCGCGGGGGCCGCGGGAGGAGAAGGGCAGCAGCGCGTACCGGGTGTCCACCTGCGAGCCGTAGTTGGCGGCCCAGGTCTCCTTCGAGATGCCCGCACCGACCGAGATGACCTTGTCGGCCAGACCGGGGTCACCGATGGTGTTGGCGCCGGGGCCGGAGTTGCCCGCGGAGATCACCAGCTGGACACCGTAGGTGTCGATGAGGCGCGTGTAGAGCTCGGCGCGCGCGTTGTTGCCGTCGTTCAGCGCGGGCAGGCCGCCGATCGACATGTTGACGATGTCGACCCCGCGGTTGACGACGAGGTCGATCATGCCCTCGGTCAGGGCGACGTTGGTGCAGCCGCCGGACCAGGTGCAGGCGCGGGAGGAGACGATCTTCGCGCCCGGGGCGGCACCTTTCATCCGCCCGCCGAACAGGCCGTTGGCGGCGGTGATGCCGGCGACGTGCGTGCCGTGCTCGGACTCGATGACGCCTATGTTGACGAAGTCCGCCTTCTTGCCTACCCAGGACCCGCCGTAGGGGTCCATGGGAACGTCCTTGCGGATCTGCACGACGAAGGGCTGGCGCTCGACGACGTCGGTCTTCGGGTCGTCGGTGCCGAAGTAGCCGACCTGGAAGCCGTCCTTGTACGGCTTCATCGGCTCGTCGTCGGTGAAGTCGTTGTCGTTGTTCAGGTCGACGCGGACCGTGCCGGCCGCCGCGTCGTAGAGGACGCCCCAGGAGTCGGTGGTGTCGCCGTCGCGGTTCGCGTCGCCCTTGGCGTCGCCGCCCGCGGTCGCGGACTCCTTGAAGGTGCTGATCTGGTAGGTGCCCGCCGGGGCCTTCCAGGACTGGCCGCCGTAGGTGAAGGCCGGCCCGGACACCGAGGTCACCATCGGGCGCCAGGTGGCGTCGCCGTCGACTATCGGGTCGGTCGCCGTCACCCAGTCGGCGATCTTGCGCTCGCCGGTGGTGGTCTTCTGCAGTGCCGGGTGGCCGAGGTCCACGCCCGAGTCGAGGATGCCGATCGTGACGCCCCGGCCGTCCGCCTTCGGGTGCTCCCTGACGAAATCGACGGCGCCCGTCTCGAAGGACGGGTTGTACGGGTTCTCGGCGGGGGTGTTCCGGTCCGGCCCGGGGTAGGTGCCGGTGGGGTGGGCGCCCCGGGCGGTGTGCGCGCTCGGCGCCGGGTCGTCGAGCGGGATCTCCTGCCTGAGGTCGATCGCGTGCACGGAGGACAGCTTCTCGGCGGCGGCGATCGCCGAGTCCGCCCGTTCCGTGGGGACGGTGGCGCGGACATAGCCGAGCTGGTCGTAGGTGCGGCCGACGGAGCCGCCCTCGACCGCGTCCAGCTGCCGGGCGACCTGTTCGGTCTGGCCGGGCGCGGTCGCGATCATCATCGTGACGTTCTTCGTGCCGTCGGCCTTGGCCTCGGCGAGCAGGTCGGCGTCGTCCGAACCGAGCTTGGCGCTGGCCGACTTGACGGGGGGATCGGTCGGGGAGGGGCCGTTCGGGGTGGCGGTGGCCAGGGGTATCGGCCCGGCCGCGGAGAGCGCGGCCACCACGCCGGCGGCCACGGCGGCGCGGGCCATGCGTCTGGCGCGGGTGAGTGGTGCGCGCTGAGGGTCGGAGGTCATCGGCATCCCTTGTAGGTAAAGGAACGTGCGTGGACCGAACCGGGCCGATCGGCCCGGTTCGCAGTCGCCCGGTAGGCGACCTCGGACGACCGCACAGCTTTACGCAAGGGATCGGAGTTTGGGAGGTGTTGACCGAATCGCAATGGGCGTATGGGGAAAACCCGCGATGCGCTTGGGGGAGCTCAGCCCCGAATCATGACAACTCGTCCGTCGCTTCAGGCTTCCTTCGAGCGCGCGTAATGGCGGGACGCCTTCGCGCGGTTGCCGCACGCCGCCATCGAGCACCAGCGGCGGGTGCCGTTGCGTGAGGTGTCGAAGAAGTGCAGGACGCACGACTCGTGCGCGCAGCCGCGGATGCGGTCGGGAGCGGTGGCCAGCAGTTCCAGGTAGTTGCGGGCGGCGAGCCAGGCGGGTCCCCATGCCTCGTCGTCGAACTCGGCCCGCTCGCCGGGCCCTTCGGGGGTGAGGGTGGCCCGGATCCGTCCGTGGTCGAGGACCGCGTCGACGAGGGGAGCTCCGTTCTCCAGGGGGCCGTCCACGGCCGACCGCAGGGCGTCGCGGGCGCGGAGGGTGTGCCGGAGGGTGGCGGCGTCGGCGGCGAAGCGGTCGTCGAGACCGTTCGTGGCCAGCCACACGGCCAGTCCGTCGGTGTCGGCGAGCAGGTCCTGCACGGTGCCCTCGCGGTTCCACCGCGTGTTGAGCAGGTCGAGGGCGAGCGGCTCGCCGGTGAGGGGGCGCGGATCGCGGGCGGCGGACATCGTGGGGCTCCTTCCGTACTAACCAGTCAAGGGTACGTGACCGGTTGCACCTCCCGAAACTAACCTCTAACCTCATCTACAACGGTTAGCCCGGTCCGGGCTGGACCACGGCTTCGACGAAGGGCACACGCATGACCCTGCGCACCGGCCACACCGGCCTGAACGTCACCGACCTCGACCGCTCGCTCGCCTTCTACCGCGACGTCCTCGGCTTCGCGCTGCTTGCCGAGGGCAAGGAGGAGGGCAGGCGGTACGCGTTCCTCGGCGACGGCGACGGCGGCGACGCCCCCGTGCTCACCCTCTGGCAGCAGGCACAGGAGCCGTACCGCCCCGACCGCGCCGGGCTGCACCACCTCGCCTTCACCGCCGACTCGATCGAGCAGGTCAGGACCTACGAGGAGGCCCTGCGGGCGTACGGCGCCGAGTTCGCCCACGAGGGCGTGGTGGCGCATCGGGAGGGCTCGGCCTCGGGCGGCATCTTCTTCCACGACCCCGACGGCACCCGTCTGGAGATCTCGGTGCCCCGTGGCGCCGAGGAGGCACCGGCGCCCCACCAGGCGGCCCCGACCTGCGGATTCTTCTAGAGAGGGGTGGCCGGCATGACGGTCTACCACGCGGGTTCACGTGCCCTGCAGGACCGGTTCGGAGTGCGCGAGGCGGCCGATCACGTGGGCCGGGCCGTCGGTCCGGGCATCAAAACGGTCGTCGCCGCGTTCCTCGGACTCCAGCCGCTGCTGATCCTCGGCGCCGCCGACCCGGCGACCGGCCGCGTCTGGGCCGCACCGCTCACCGGCCCGCCCGGCTTCGTCCGGGCGACGGGCCCGCACCAGATGTCGGTCAGGGGCGGCGTACACCCCGGGGACCCGCTGGCACCGGCACTCGCGAGCCCGGGCACCCGTGTCGGCACCATCGCCCTCGACCCGCGCACCCGCCGCCGGATGCGCCTGAACGGCCGGCTGCGTCCCACGCCGGCGGGCTTCGCCGTCGAGGCCGACCAGGTCTTCTCCAACTGCCCCAAGTACCTGCAGAAGCGCGAGTCGTACGAGACGGTGGCCCGGACCCCGGGCGAACCGCGCCACGGCAGCGAACTCACCCCGGCCCAGCAGGACTTCGTGACGTCGGCCGACACCTTCTTCCTGGCCACGGTGCACGCCGAGGGCGCCGACGCCAGTCACCGCGGCGGCAACCCGGGCTTCGTACGGGTGGATTCACCGCACCGGCTGAGCTGGCGCGACTATCCGGGCAACTCCATGTTCCTCACCCTCGGCAACCTGGCCGCCGACCCGCGGGCCGGCCTGCTCTTCCTGGACTGGAGCACGGGCCGGACCCTCCAGCTGTCGGGGGAGGCACGGACGGAGTTCGGACCGGACGGCGGGCGCCGGGTGCGTTTCACGCTCGCGGAGGTGGTCGACACGGAGGGCGCGGTGCCGTTGCGCTGGTCCGCTCCCGCGTACTCGCCCGCAAATCCGGATCCAGCGGGTTAACGTCCTTGTGTGCGCCGGAATTTGAGGGTGGCGGCCTACGCCGTATGTGTCCGCGACGGAAACCTCCTGCTCGCCCGGGGCCGCGACGACAGCGGCGCACCCGAATGGACCCTGCCCGGTGGCGGCATGGAACACGGCGAGGACCCCTGTGACACCGTCCTGCGGGAGGTGACGGAGGAGACCGGTTACCGCATCGAGGTGACCGGTCTGCTCGGCGTGGACTCGCGTGTCCGCCGCTTCCGACGCAGCCTCGGCCGCGGCGTCGACCACCACGCCCTGCGCATCGTCTACGCGGGCCGGATCGCCGGCGGCGAACTCCGGCACGAGCTGGGCGGCTCGACGGACATGGCGGCTTGGCACCCCCTGGGCGAGGTGCGCTCGCTCCACCGGGTCGGACTCGTCGACGTGGCCCTCGGCCTGTGGCGCGACCGGCCGCCCACCGGGCGTGCGGCACACCAGGGCTAGGGGGTGTCGTTTGGATCACCGCGGGTCCGCGACGCCTGGCACGGCACCTCGCCGCGTTGTCGCATCACCCGAGTACGCCCGGTACGCGGGTCATGCTCCGCCCTGCGAGAGGCACCCCACCATGCGCCGCGGCCCGATCCGCGGTGATCCAAACGACACCCCCTAGGGGTCCAGCGCTCCTACCCCGGAAGGTGAACACGGCGTGACCGCCTCCCGGCCGCCCGGCGAGAGGTCGCGGGCGGTCGGGGTGGTCCGAGATTTACGTACGGTGATCGGCGTTCTGCGTTGCCGTCGTGTTCGCGTGCAAGTCACTCCCGGTGCCAAGCATCCGGTACGAGCGGGACGTTCGCGGCAGCGACCGCCCGCGACCACTGCCGACGCGTTCGCACTCGGGGAGATCGCGCCATGCCGCGCACACGCTCTGTCACCGACTCCGCGCCCGGGGTTCACCGCCGCACGGTCCTCGCCGCAGCCGGAGCCGTGTCGCTCTCGGCCGGCGTCGGCTACGCCCTGCGCCCCACCGACAGCCAGGCCGCCCCGGCGACCGTCTCCGGTCGGTCGCCGGTGGCGCCCTCCCGGACGGCTCCCGCCGCCCCCCTCGCCCCCTATACCAAGGGCACCACGCTCGCCGGTGTCGCCGCCCCGCGCACCGCCTCCGGATACCGCCGACTCGGTGACGGCCCCGGCTGGCAGCGGGTCGTGCGCGGCGAGCTGGCCGCCCCCAAGCCGGGCCGCGCCGGCCGCCGTACGGCCCTCGCCGCGTTCGTGCAGCTCACCGATCTGCACCTGATGGACAGTCAGCATCCGCTGCGCCTGGAGTACCTCCGCTCGGCCGGGCGCGGTGCCTGGCGGCCGCAGGAGGCGCTGACCGTGCAGGGTGCGATCTCGCTGGTCGAGCGGGTCAACGCGCTGCGCGGCGCCCCCGCCACCGGCTCCCCGCTCCGCTTCGTGATGACCACCGGCGACAACACCGACAACAACGCCCACTCCGAACTGGAGTGGTTCATGAAGGTCATGAGCGGCGGCCGCATCTCCCCCAACACCGGCGACCCGCGCCATTACGAGGGCGTCCAGAACAGCGGGCTCGCCCTCTACTGGCAGCCCGGCTCGGCCCTGCGCGACGTCGACAAGCAGCTCGGCTTCCCCCACCTGAACGGCTTCCTTGCCGCCGCGATCCGCGAGGTCCGCAGCCCCGGCCTCAACCTTCCCTGGTACTCGACCGTCGGCAACCACGACGCCCTCCCGCTCGGCTGCTACGGGCCGGGTGACCCCTATCTCGCCGAGTACGCGATCGGCGGCAGGAAGCTGATGAGCCTGCCGGAGCCGGAGGCCAGGAAGCTCCGGGACGCGATCGCGCACGCCACGGACCCCCGGGGCGTGCAGCTCCGCGACCTGCTCAAGACCCACGCCCGGGACATGCGCTCGGTCACCCCGGACGAGAAGCGGGCCCCCTACACCCCCGCCGACTACCTCAAGGCCCACCTGGACCCGGCGTACCGCGGCCCGGGCCCGACCGGCCACGGCTACTCCTCCGCCAACCTCGACACCGGCACCCAGTACTACAGTTTCCGCATCGCCGACGACGTCATCGGCGTCAGCCTCGACACCACCGACCCGGGCGGCCACTACGAAGGGTCCGTGGGCGAGGCCCAGTTGCAGTGGCTGGACCGGACGCTGCGCGACAACAGGGACTCCTACGCGGTGGTCTTCAGCCACCACACCAGCACGTCGATGACGAACACCCGCCCGGACCCGGGCCGCCCCGGCGAGCGCCGCCTGGGCGGTTTTGAGGTCGTCGCCCTGCTGTCCGGTCACCGCAACGTGCTGGCCTGGGTGAACGGACACGTCCACAAGAACGTCATCACCGCGCACTCGGCTCCCGGTGGGCACTCCTTCTGGGAGATCTCCACCGCCTCGCACGTCGACCACCCCCAACTCGCGCGGATCGTCGAGCTGGTGGACAACAAGGACGGCACCCTGTCGGTCTTCACCACGCTGGTGGAGTCCGCGGCTCCGCACCGCACGGATTTCGCCGACCTCAGCCAGACCGGCCTGGCCGCCCTCTACCGCGAGTTGTCCTTCAACGCGCCGAACGCCAACACGACGCCGGCGGGCAGCCCGCGGGACCGGAACACGGAACTGCTGCTGAAGAAGGGCTGAGGACGGCCGCCGGCGAAGGACCGGAAATCACTCAACCGGTCCACGGCGGAGCAACCTTCACGGACACCGCTCAGGTCCCTTCCCCCGACCGGGCTCGCCGACGCGAAGCGACGCGAGACCATGTGGGCGACGAGAAGGGGGAAGGCGATGTTGGTGCGTACCGGGCTGGTGGGGGCCGTGGCCGTCGTCGTGTCGGTGGCGCTGGTGGGGCCCGCGGTGGCCGCGGCTCCCGCAAGAGGTGGTGACGGCCATCACGAGGCGACCCGCCAGGCCGTCCGGGCGGCGGTCGCGGCGGGCGTGCCCGGGGTGACCGCCACCGTGCGCGACAGCCGGGGCACCTGGTCGGCGACGGCGGGCGTGGGCGATGTGCGCACGGGCGCACCGCGCCGCGCCGACGACCGGTACCGGGTGGGCAGCATCACCAAGACGTTCGTGTCCACGGTGCTGCTCCAACTGGAGGCGGAGGGCCGGCTGTCGCTGGACGACCGGGTGGAGAAGTGGCTGCCACGAGTGGTGCGCGGCCACGGCCACGACGGCCGCCGGATCACCGTCCGGCAGCTGCTCAACCACACCAGCGGCATCTACGACTACACGACGGACGAGACCTTCGCCCGCACGTACTTCACGAAGGACGGCTTCTTCCGGCACCGCTACGACACCCTCAAGCCCGAGGACCTCGTGCGGATCGCCATGTCCCACCGTCCCGACTTCGCGCCGGGCACCTCCTGGAGCTACTCCAACACCAACTACGTCCTGGCCGGCATGGTGATCGAGCACGTGACGGGCCACTCGTACGGCCAGGAGATCCGCCGCCGGGTGATCGAGCCCCTGCACCTGCGGGCCACGTCCTTGCCGGGGACCAGGGCCGCGGTGCCGCAGCCCAGCAGCCGCGCCTATTCCAAGCTCGCGCGGACGACGACCGGCCCCGCCTACGACGTCACGGAGCTGAACCCCTCGCTGGCGTCCTCGGCGGGTGAGATGATCTCCGACTCGGCCGATCTGAACCGCTTCTACTCGGCCCTGCTGCGGGGCGGGCTCCTCCCGCCGCGCCAGCTGAAGGAGATGAAGACCACGGTGCGGATCGAGGGCGTGCCGAACACCCGCTACGGCCTCGGCCTGATGGACCGCACGCTTTCCTGCGGCGGCCGCCCGGTGCACGTATGGGGCCACGACGGAGGCATCCACGGCTCGACGTCCTCCGCGGTGACGACGGCCGACGGCCGCCACTCCCTCGCCTTCAACTTCAACGGCGACTGGGTGGACGACACCGAGGCGGTGCTCCAGGCCGAGTTCTGCGGCCGGTGAAGTCGCCCTGACGCACGAGGAGGGGCCACCGGCAGACCCGGTGGCCCCTCCCCTCCCCTCCTGATGGCTCCCCGGTCCGTCACTACCGGGGAACCACCACGACATGGGCCGCGGGTTCCCTGTCGGCCGCCGCCATCAGGGCCGTGCGGACCACCGTGGCCTGCTGTTCCATCGCGTCCCGCAGTTTCCTGGGCGTGATGTGCACGACCGTGATGCCCAGTCGCTCCAAGTGCTCGCGCTTGCGGGCGTATTCCGACCACAGGGCGTCCTCGTCCGGTCGGTCGCCCTGGCGGGGCGCCCGGGTGTCCAGCTCCAGCGCCACCGCCTCCTCGGGCCAGTACGCGTCCAGGCCGCCCAGGTGGGGGCCGCCGGGCAGGCGCAGGTCCACGTTCCACAGCGGGTCGGGCAGGCGGTACTCCCGCACCATCCGGTACAGGCGGTCCTCCGCGATCGCCCGGCCCTCGGCCAGCAGCGAGTCCACCGCGTCCACCACGTGCGGCCTGCTCAGCAGCCGGGCTTGCGTCAACTCCCTTACCACCGCCGCTGGTTCGCAGTGCCCGGCGCGCACCGCCTCCGTCAGCAGCCGCCGTACCGCGTCCGCGTCCGCCAGGGTGGCCACCGCGTCCGCCAGGGCGCGCGGCACCGGGGCCACCGGAAGACCCGTGACCGGCTCGGGCACGGGCAGGGCGGCCGTGCGGACGATCCGCGCGAAGCCCGTGGAGCGCACCCGGCGCAGGCGAGGCACCAGGACGTCGATCTTCTCCAGGGACAGCAGGGGCGGCGCGGTGGAGAAGCCGTACAGGGTGAGGGCCGCCAGGCCGGTGATCATCGCTTCCGGGTCCACCGGACGGTGCGGCTTCCGCGCGGTCGGCTGGGCCGGCACTCCGGGAGGCGGCTCCTGAACGGGCCCGCGGGCGGCGTACATCAGCACCGCGTGCAGCCGGTCCTCGCTGGTCGGCGGACCCGGGTGGAGCAGGAAGACGCCCGGGAGCATCTGCTGCCAGGGACCGCCGGGGCGGCACTGCTCGTTCACCTCGGCGGCCGGGACGCCGTGCGCGCGGAGCTGAGCGGCCGTCAGAACCCGGCGCTGCGCCTCGGTGAGGTGGTGGAGGGGGCGGGGGGAGAGCGGGGTGTTGTGGTTCATGAGGGGGGAGTTCCCGCGCTCGATCCCTGGTTTAACCGCTGTTACACGCCCGTCGACAAATACGGACAAGATCGCCCTAAAGGACGGGTGTTCGGATGCCGAAAACCCCTGGTCCCTTCGGGAGCGGACCAGGGGTTACGGGGGATATTGCCTGAATTCCGTAACGGTTACCGGGCGCCTGGGCTTTGGCCAAAGCTGGGGGCGGCGGGCCCGGCCCCGTCGGCTACCGGTCGGCGGTCGCGTCGCACGCCTGTCCACGCAGCGCCCGCGCCAGGTCGTCCCGCGCCTCCAGCACCAGACGGCGCAGCGCGGGAGCGGCGCCCTCGTGGGCTGCCAGCCAAGCGTCCGTCGCCTCCAGCGTCCGGGGCGAGTCCTGCAGGGACGGGTACAGACCCCGCACGACGTCCATCCCGATCTGGATCGACCGCTCGGCCCACACCCGCTCGATCGACGCGAAGTACTCGGGCGCGTACGGCGCGAGGAGTTCGCGCTGCGAGGGCTGCGCGAAGCCCGCGATGGTCGCCCCGACCAGCGCGTTGGAGAGAGCGTCGGACTCCACGACCTGGGCCCAGGCCTGCGCCTTGACGGCGGCCGAGGGACGCGCGGCCAGGCAGCGGACCTGGTGGCGCTTTCCGGAGGCGGTGTCGTCCCGGCCCAGCTCCCGCGACAGCACCTTCTCGTCCGCGAGCCCGTGCGCGGCCAGCGGCTCCAGGAACGCCCAGCGCAGCTCCTGGTCGACGTCCAGACCGGCGATCTCCGCGGTGCCCTCCAGCAGCCCGCGCAGCAGCTCCAGGTCCTCCGGCTCCGACGCCACCGTCGCGAAGAAGCGGGCCCACGCCAACTGGTGCTCGCTGCCCGGCTCGGCCTGCCGGAGCTCGTGCAGGGCACCCTCGGCCACCATCCGCTCGCACGTCTGACGGGCCTGCGGCGCGACGTAGTGGACCAGCGCCGACCCGGTCCACGCGTGCAGCATCTGCAGCACACCGATGGTCGACTCGCGGCCCGCGAACCGCAGCACCAGACCGGTGAAGTCCCGGGCCGGCAGCAACGCGTCCCGGGTGAGGTTCCACAGGGCCGACCAGCACAGCGCGCGGGCGAGCGGATCGGTGAAGTCCCCGAGGTGCTCCCGCAGCGTCGCCAGCGAGGTCTCGTCGAAACGGACCTTGCAGTACGTCAGGTCGTCGTCGTTGACCAGCACCAGCTCGGGCGCCTCCGCGCCGGCCAGTTCCGCCACCACCGTCCGCGGGCCGTCGACGTCCACCTCGGCCCGCGCATACCGCTCCAGCGCACCGGCGCCGGTCAGCCGGTACAGGCCGACCGCCACCCGGTGCGGACGCAGCTGCGGGTGCGACTCGGGGGCCTCCTGCAGCACCGCGAGCTCGGCGATCCGGCCGTCCGGGCCCAGCAGCACCTGCGGCGTCAGCGAGTTGACGCCCGCCGTCTGCAGCCACGCCCGCGCCCACGCGCCCATGTCCCGGCCGCTGGTCTCCTCCAGGACCGCGAGCAGGTCACCCAGCCGGGTGTTGCCGTACGCGTGCCGCTTGAAGTAGCGCCGCGCCCCCTCCAGGAACGCGTCCTGGCCGACGTACGCCACCAGCTGCTTGAGCACCGACGCGCCCTTGGCGTAGGTGATGCCGTCGAAGTTCAGCTTGGCGTCCTGCAGGTCGCGGATGTCCGCGGTGATCGGATGGGTGGACGGCAGCTGGTCGGCGCGGTAGGCCCACGCCTTGCGGCGGTTGGCGAAGGTGATCCAGCCGTTGTCGAAACGGGTGGCGCCGACCAGCGAGAAGGAGCCCATGAAGTCGGCGAAGGACTCCTTCAGCCACAGGTCGTCCCACCACTCCATGGTGACCAGGTCGCCGAACCACATGTGCGCCATCTCGTGCAGCACCACGTTCGCCCGGCCCTCGTAGGCGGCCTGCGTCACCTTGCCGCGGAAGATGAACTCCTCCGTGAAGGTCACGAGGCCCGGGTTCTCCATCGCCCCCAGGTTGTACTCGGGCACGAACGCCTGGTCGTACTTCCCGAAGGGGTACGGGTAGTCGAAGTGGTCGTGGAAGAAGTCCAGTCCCTGCTTGGTCACCAGGAAGACGTCGTCGGCGTCGAAGTGCTTCGCCAGGCCCTTGCGGCACAGGGCGCCGAGCGGGATCTCCAGCGTCGTACCGTCGGCGAGGGTGCGCGAGTAGGTGTCCGTCACATGGTGGTACGGGCCCGCCACCACACACGTGATGTACGTGGAGACCGGCTTCGTCTCCGCGAACCGCCAGACGCCGTCGTGGTGTTCACCGGCGCCGTTGCTCCACACCGTCCAGCCCTCCGGGGCCCGCACCTCGAAGCGGAAGGGGGCCTTGAGGTCCGGCTGCTCGAAATTGGCGAAGACCCGGCGGGAGTCGGCCGGCTCGTACTGGCTGTAGAGGTAGACCTCACCGTCCTCCGGGTCGACGAAGCGGTGCAGACCCTCGCCGGTGCGCGAGTAGAGGCACTGCGCGTCGACGACCAGCTCGTTGTCGGCGCCGAGGTCCTCCAGCAGGATCCGGGATCCGTCGAAGACCTCACTGGGGTCGAGGTCCTTGCCGTTGAGCGACACGGCGGTGACGCTCTGCGCGATCAGGTCCGCGAAGCTGGAGGCGCCCGGCTCGTTGCAGCGGAAGCGGACCGTCGTCACCGACCGGAAGGTCCGCGGTCCCTCCGCGGTGTGCTCGCCGCCGGTGGAACCGCCCACCGCGGACCGCACGTCGAGGGACACCTCGTAGCCCTCGACCGACAGCAGGGCGGCCCGTTCCCGGGCCTCGTCGCGGGAAAGATTCTCACCGGGCACGGGGGCGCTCCCTTAGGACGTCTCGGATGTCGGACACGACGCAACAGGACCGATCCTGCCATGCGCCCCTGACGCCGGACACCCGGGAATGGGACGGGGGAGAGCGGTGTTGCGGCTGGTTGGACCCGCACGTGCCGTAATCCGCCGCCGTACCTAGGAGAGCCATGTCCGAGACCGCGACCACGTCCGGCAAGACCCCCGTCGACTTCTGGTTCGACCCGCTGTGCCCCTGGGCCTGGATGACGTCCCGGTGGGTGCTGGAAGTGGAGAAGGTGCGGGACATCGAGGTCAGCTGGCACATCATGAGCCTCGCGGTGCTGAACGAGCCGAAGCTGGACGAGCTGCCCGAGAGCTACCGCGAGCTGCTCACCACCAAGGCGTGGGCGCCGGTCCGGGTGGTGACCGCGGCCTGGCAGAAGCACGGCGAGGACGTCCTCGGCCCGCTGTACACCGCGCTCGGCACCCGCTTCCACAACCGGGGCGAAGGTCCCACCCGCGAGGCCATCGCGGCCGCGCTGGACGAGGTGGGTCTGCCCGCCGACCTCATCGAGTACGCCGACCAGGAGGACTTCGAGTTCGACGCCGAGCTGCGCGCCTCCCACAAGGAGGGCATCGAGAAGGTCGGCCAGGACGTCGGCACCCCGGTCATCGCCGTGCCCGGCCCCGACGGCGAGCAGATCGCCTTCTTCGGCCCGGTCGTCACCCCCGCTCCCCAGGGCGAGCAGGCGGCCCGCCTGTGGGACGGCACCCTCGCGGTCGCCTCGGTCCCCGGCTTCTACGAGATCAAGCGGACCCGGACGGCGGGTCCGGACTTCAGCAACCTGTAGGGAGCGGCCGTACGGGCGCTGCCGCCGGACGTCCTAGAAACCGGGCGGCAGGTAGGCGCCGAGACGCCAGTTGGTCTTGCTCTGGACCCGGCGGCAGCCGTCGGCCTCGCAGCGGTGGAAGGCCGTCGGGGCGAAGTGCCGGTCGCCCAGCTCGGGACGGAGCGCCTCCTCGGCCGCGCCGGCCTCGGTGTCCCTCAGGTCGCGGAAGTCCTGCATCGTGTCGTGGCAGGTCGGGCTCGGGCAGCGCACGGACGCCATGGACGCCTCCTCGGGGACTGACCGCGGCGGCCTGGCGCCGGCCGCGGGGGCACGGTCCGGCCAGCGTAGGAACCGGTGGGCCGCATGCGGCAGCCCGGAACCGGTCCTGCCACCCGTCCGGGCGACGCGGAATCGGCCGCACCGCCCACCAACCGTCCTCCGCACGGGGGAAGCCCCCGCGAGTCAGGTCCTCGCGGGGGCTTCCTTCCTTCCGCCGGCCCTCGTGGCGCCACGTCCTGCCAGTTGACGACCTGCCACATGGCCTCGACGAAGTCGAGCCCCGGCCGGTGTTGCCTGCGTCAGCCCCGGGCGCGCCCGCGCTGCCAGGCATAGCCGACCGCCGCCAGGAACAGCGTCATGCCGCCCGTCGAGTACAGCTGTACCCGCGTGTCGGCCTCCCGGGCCATCAGGACGAAGATCGCCACCATGCCGGCCAGGGCCACCCAGGTGAGCCACGGGAACGCCCACATCCGCACGACCAGCTTCTCCGGGGTCTCCACCTCCAGCCTGCGGCGCAACCGCAGCTGCGAGACGGCGATGAAGATCCAGACGACGAGGATCACCGCGCCGATCATGTTCAGCAGCCAGGGAAAGACGTCGTTCGGCCGCCAGTGGCTGAGCAGCACGCACACGAAACCGAAGACGCACGACACCAGGACGGCGATCCGCGGCACGCCGCCAGAGACCCGCGCCAGCGCCTTGGGGCCCTGGCCACGCCGCACCAGGGAGTAGGCGATGCGCGAGGAGCCGTAGATGTTGGCGTTCATCGCGCTGAGCAGCGCGACCAGCACCACCACGTTCATCAACTGGCCGGCGCCCGGGATGCCGAGGTGGTCCAGGGCGGCGACGTACGGGCCCTTCTCGACGACCTCCCTGGAGTCCCAGGGGACCAGGGTCACGATGACCGCCATGGAGCCGATGTAGAACAGGGCGATGCGCCACATCGCGGTGCGTACGGCGCTCGCCACGCCCTTGACCGGGTTCTCCGACTCGGCCGCGGCGATGGTCACCGTCTCCAGGCCGCCGTAGGCGAAGACCGAGGCGAGCAGACCGATGACCAGGCCCTCACCGCCGTGCGGGAGGAAGTGGGTGAGGTTCGAGGCGCCGGGGGAGTCCGTGCCGGGCAGCACCCCGGCGATGGCGAGCACACCGAGGACCAGGAAGAGGCTGATCGCGCCGACCTTCAGGGCCGCGAACCAGAACTCGAACTCGCCGAAGTTCTTCACCGCGGCCAGGTTGGTGGCGCAGAAGACCACCATGAAGAGCGCCACCCACGCCCACTGCGGGGTGCCCGGCAGCCAGCCGGTGACGATCTTCGCCGCGCCGATGCCCTCCAGGCCGACGGCCGTGCACAGCAGCACCCAGAAGGACCAGCCCGCGGTGAAGCCGGCCCACGGGCCGAGCGCCCGCTCCGCGTGCGCGGAGAAGGACCCCGACGACGGGTACGCGGCCGACATCTCGCCCAGCATCCGCATCACCAGCATCACCAGGAGGCCGGAGATCGTGTAGGCGACGACGATCGAGGGACCGGCGGCGGCGATGCCCGCGCCGGAGCCGACGAACAGACCGGCCCCGATGACACCGCCGAGGGCGATCATCGACAGGTGGCGCTGCTTCAGGCCGTGGGACAAGGATGCGTCGTCCGCCTTCGGGGGCGTGTCGACGGTGGTGGTGCTGGGCATGGGAGCGGTTCGTCCAGTGCAAAGAGATGGGCAAAAGCGCCCACAGTCTGGGCAGCCTCTCCGCTCGGACGGAGAGGCTGCCCATCATCCGGACTCGGCCTGTGCGCTGCGTGACCGTACGCTCACGCGGCGATCGGGGTCCGGCGGTCGTGCAGTGCGAGGCGCCCTCGATCGCGTAGCTCTCCTGAAACCGCCGACCCGTTTGGCGAAACCCTACAGAAGCGCGTCATGCCGGTTCGCGTAGCACGGACCACTCCACCTCAGTGACCGGCATCACGCCGCATCGCGCGTGCCTCGCATCCTTTGTGCGAAGCCCACCAAGCCCTCGTTCCCCCCTTTGTCGAGCGCTGACGGTGATCGGCTCGGCGGCGCTGGGATAGCGTCACGGTGTCCCAACGTGCCCACACCACTTCGCGGAGTCCCCATGAGCACCGCTGCCGCCGCCCCCCTCCGTACCGGGCAGGTCCTCGCCGACCTGCTGCCCGCGTCCCGTGTCCGGGACGTCGCGCTCGTGCTCGGCGGTGCCGCGCTCACCGGACTCGCCGCCCAGCTCTCGATTCCGGTGCCGGGCTCGCCGGTGCCGGTGACCGGCCAGACCTTCGCCGCGCTGCTCGTCGGCACCGCGCTCGGGACCGGCCGGGGCTTCCTCTCCCTCGCGCTGTACGCCCTCGCGGGAGTCGCGGGCGTGCCGTGGTTCGCCGGTGGCAGCTCGGGCGCGGCCGCCCCCTCCTTCGGCTACATCCTCGGCATGCTGCTCGCCTCGACGGTCGTGGGCGCGCTGGCCCGCCGCGGCGCCGACCGCAACGTCTGGCGCATGGCGGGCACCATGGTGCTGGGCGAGGCGATCATCTACGCGGTCGGCGTACCGTACCTGGCCCTGTCCACCGGGATGACCGCCTCCCAGGCGATCGCGAACGGCCTCACCCCGTTCCTGATCGGCGACGCCCTGAAGGCCGCCCTGGCGATGGGCGCGCTGCCCACCGCCTGGAAGATCGTGCGTAAGTGACCCCTCGCCCGGCGTCGTTGTAGTTCCTGCGGAAGAGGTTCGCCGGAGTCGTATCCGCGACTTCAGCCCGGCGAGCCTCTTTCGCGTTCCCGGGCCGCACGTTCCCGGTTCGTCGATGCCGGGACCGGCGGTTCGGGCTCAGCCCTGTTGCTCAAGCGGTCGCCGCCGCGACCACCGCAGCCCGGCCGCGCCCACCGCGATCAGCGCCGCACCGGCCGCCCCCAGCGGCAGGACGTCACTCCCGACCCCGGTCCTGGGCAGCTGGTCGCCGCCCGGCGCCACCGGCTTGTTGTCCGTGCCGAGCAGCAGCGGAGTGGCCGGGGCGTTCGGCGACGGGTTGGTCGTGCCGAACGGCACCGGGCCCTGCTGCCAGTACGTCTTCTTCCCGTCGCCCGTCCGGACCGGAAGGCAGATCTTTCCCTCCTTGCTCAGGTCGTACGTCGCGTCGACCGCGTACGACGTCGACTTCCCGGCCGCCAGATGGCCGACGGCGCAGTTGAAACCGCTGTTCGAGCCGGGCGGCAGATCCTTTTTCGGGATCTCCGAGCAGCCCTGCACATTGGTGACCGTGAGGCCGCCGAAACCGACGACCAAAAGCCTGAGGGTGCCGCTGTCCTTGGTTCCCTCGTTCTTCACGGTGGCGGTAATCGCCGTATTTTTCGAACTGTTGTCGACGGAGATCTTCTTCGGAAGCAGCGTGGTCACCTTCACACCGGCCGGCGCCTTGTCGACGACCTTTCCCCCCAGACTGCTGCCGGATCCCTGGTCGTCCGCGCCGGCGGGGAAGGACAGGATCATCACTGCCGAGAAAGATGCCGCGACCAGCGATCCCGCGATGGCCGTCGTATGACGAGAACTCATGTTCGTCCCCCTTGGCTGCGCCTGAATTCGCAGTACTTGAAGAGGTACCACAAGATTTCTCCGCACTATGCTGGTACGGCCTCAAGTGTGACTATTGCGTTTCCGTCCGGTCGGCCGGGGGCGACGTTGAGGGGGTGCAGCGGATTGCCGGGGAATTCGATGAGTGGCGGTGTTCCGGGGCTACTGGTGACCGGGCGTTATCGGCTGGTCGAAAGTATCGGCCAGGGGGGAATGGGGCGCGTGTGGCGGGCTGCCGACGAAATACTCGACCGGCAGGTCGCAATCAAGGAAATGCGTATCGACGGCCTCGGCGCGGAGGACACGCGAACCCGCCGTGAACGCACCCTGCGCGAGGCCCGGGCCACGGCCCGGATCGACCACCCGAACGTGGTGCGCGTGTACGACGTCGTGGACGAAGGTGAACGGTTGTGGATCGTCATGGAGTTGGTGCCCGGCCGCTCCCTGGAGCGGATCGTGGCGGAAGAGGGCCCGCTCGGCCCGCGTGACACGGCCCGCATCGGGCTGGCGCTGGTGACGGCGCTGCGCCAGGTGCATGCCA
Organism: Streptomyces sp. NPDC046197; assembly: GCF_040646295.1. Classification (NCBI taxonomy): domain Bacteria; kingdom Bacillati; phylum Actinomycetota; class Actinomycetes; order Kitasatosporales; family Streptomycetaceae; genus Streptomyces; species Streptomyces sp. NPDC046197. The sequence continues at coordinate 63,532 of NZ_JBEYZY010000029.1, forward strand.
GGGGTGTGCTGCACCGGGACATCAAGCCCGGCAACGTCCTGGTCGAGACGGGCGGGCGGCGGACCGTGCTCACCGACTTCGGCATCGCCGCGATCCAGGACGCCAAGGCGCTCACCATGGTCGGCATGCTGGTCGGCTCCCCCGACTACATGGCACCCGAGCGCATCTCGGGCCGCCCGCAGGGCCCACCGTCCGACGTGTGGTCCCTGGGCGCGACACTCTGCGCGGCGCTCGGCGGCCGCTCCCCGTTCTCCCGCGACACGACCCTGGCGACGCTGCACGCGGTCCTCTACGAGGAGCCCGAACTCCCCGTCGCGGCCGGACCGTTGAGGGACATCCTGGCCACCCTCCTGGCGAAGGACCCCACATCCCGCCCCGATCTGGACGCCCTGGAGAGGGCCTTGCGGCCCACCGCGTCTCCCCCGTCGACGCCGACTTTGCCGGTGCGGGGGCCGGAGTTGCCGGGGGGCGTCGGTGGGGTGGAGCTGTGGGCCGGGGAAGAGGGCAGGCCGCCGGCGGCCGGGGCAGAGGCTGCGGGGCAGCCGGGGGAGAGGGCGGGGGTGGAGTTTCCACGGGGTGGGGCGGAGGCTGCGGAGCAGGCGGGAGCGGAGGCAGGGCCGGAGTCCGAGTCCGCATGGGTCGGGGCGGAGGCCGGGGGAGCGCCGGGCGTGGGAGCTGGTGAACAGGACACCGACTCCGGTGAGTTCGGGCAGGGCACGGGGTCGTGCACCCGGCCCGGGCCGACGCGGCCGCCGATGCCGTCCGCGACGCCTGCGCCGCAGCCGCCCGGTCGGGGGTCCGTACCAGAGGCGGGGCCGCCCCTTGCTCAGCACGAGCCGGGGAGTGGGGACGCCCCCACGCCCGCGTTCCCGTGGGCCCCACGGGAGCGGCCCACGCCGGTGTTCACGGCACCTCCGTTCGCGGGGACGGCGTACGGCCCCGAGCAGCCCGGGACCGTACAGGACGCCGTACCGGAGCCGCACACCACCGACGAGAAGCGACCGGCGCCCGTCGAACCCGACCCCGGCGCGCCCGCCGTGTCCGCTCCTGCCGCCCCGGCGACAGCCGAAGCCCCGGCGGACACCGCGCCCGCACCCGCCTCGCCGACCGGGCCCGCGGCCGTTGCCGCGGCCGATGGCTTTGACACCGGCCCGTCCGCCGGGTCTGTGACGGGAGCCGGGGCCGCCGGGGACCCGCGCGTCGGGGACGTGCCGGGTGGGCCATACGTCGCAGGCGCGCCCATTGGCCCGGTCGGCGACTCGGCACTCCCGGAAGCCGCGTCCGGGGCCACGCCTGCAGCCGCAGTGGGCGCTGAAGCCGCGTCCGGGGCCACGCCTGCAGCCGCAGTGGGCGCTGAAGCTGCGGCCCAAGCCAAACCCGCAGCCGGAGCCGGAGCGGAGCCCGGAGCCGGAGCCGATCCCGCAGCCGGAGCCGGGGCCGATCCCGCAGCTGGCGCCGATCCCGGAGCCGAACGTGAAGCCGCAGCCGGGGCCAAACCCGCAGCCGCAGCGGACGCCGAACCGGCACCCGACGTCGAAGCGGAACCCAAAGCCGACGCCGCAGCCGCAACCAACGACCCGGCTTGCGACTTCGCGGCTCCCGGGGGTGCCACCCCCTCCGCCCTCTCCACCCCTTACGCGTCGCACCCGATCGGTGCGTCCACCGAGGGTTCGTCCGAGCGGCGCTCCGAGCTTCATTCGCAGCCGCCGGCCCGGGGCGCCGGGGTATCCGCGGCGCGGCCGGGCGGTGTTTCGCTCGCCCGTGCGCAGGCAGTGACCGAGCAGCGGCCCGCGCCCGGCTTCCGGCCGCACGGCCCGGACAGCGCGCACGGCCCGACCGCCCCGACAAGCCCACAAGGCCCGCATGGCCCCACTGGCCCGGACAGCCCGCAAGGCCTGACCAGCCAGGAAAGCCCACATGGCCCGCATAGCCCGATCGGCCCGCATGGTCCGCACGGCTCGACCGGCCCGGAAGGCCCCCATGGCCTGGCCGGCCCGGAAGCCCCGCATGGCCCGATCGGCCCGCATGGTCCGCAGGGCTCGACCGGCCCGGAAGGCCCGCATGGCCCGATCGGCCCGGCCGGCCCGGAAGCCCCGCATGGCCCGATCGGCCCGACCGGCCCGGAAGCCCCGCATGGCCCCCATGGCCCGGCCGGCCCGGAAGCCCCGCATGGCCCGATCGGCCCGACCGGCCCGGAAGCCCCGCATGGCCCGGCCGGCCCGGAAGGCCCGCATGGCCCCCAGTCCCCACGTAGCCCGCAAGGGCCGCCGGCCATGCCCGCCCCGCGCACGCAACCCTCCAACCCTCGGACCGGCCCGCGCCGTACCGTCCTGGTCGCCCTGGTCGCGGGCGTGGTCGTGGTGGGTGGGGTGATCGGGGTGGTCCTCGCCCTGCCGGACGGCGGCGGTTCGCACAGCGGTACGGCAGGCGGCGCCAAGCCGTCGTCGTCGGCATCGTCCGCCGCACCATCGACCGAGCCTTCGACCGGGCCTTCGACCGCACCCTCGACGGGACCCTCCGGCACCCAGGCGCCCACCGTGCAGGGCACGTCGCGGCCGCCGAGTCTGCCCCCGGGCGCGCACTGGGAGGCGGGCGGGTTCGCGTGGGCGACGCCGAAGGGCTGGCGGCGGGACGTGAAGACCGGCGCGGAGGTGCACTACACGTCGCCCGACGGCAAGCAGGAACTCGTCGCCAAGTCGGCCCTCGCGCGCGGCGACCTGATGGAGACCTGGCGCACCTCCGAGCAGAACGCCCGCCAGGGCCAGGCCTATCAAAAGATCCGGCTGGAACGGACGACCTTCCGCGGTCACCCGGCGGTGATCTGGGACTACACGTTCACACTCGGCGGCACCCCTTGGCACGCCCGGCTGCTCGGCTTCGACGCGGACGGCAAGTCGTACCAGATCAACACCTGGTATCAGCCGGACGTGGAGCGGCAGGCACTGACGACGTACGACCGGGTCAGGGACAGCTTCACCGTGCTGTGAGCCCACGTGCTGTGAGCCCGAACGGGAAGAGGGAGCCCCGAAGGGCTCCCTCTTCTCCTCTTCCTTGAGCTTCCTTGAGCTTCCTTGAGCTTTCTTCAGCTCTCTTCAGCGCACCGCTTCCCGGCGCACCGGCAGCGTCAGTCGACCGAGACCTTCTCCGACTCGTCCTCACCGACTGCCGCGACCGCGGCCCGGCCGCCCAGCAGCCTCTGCTTCACCACGGCGATCACGATCACGACCGCCGCGAGCATCAGGGACAGCAGCACGGTCGTACGCCCGCTGCTCTCACCCTTGGTGTCGGTCAGCATGTAGCCGAGGACGAACACGATGAGTGCGGCCGTCGCCCACGTCAGGTACGGGTACAGCCACATCTTCACGACCAGCTTCTCCGGTGCCTCCCGCTGGATGATCTTCCGCATGCGCAGCTGCGAGAAGCAGATGACCAGCCAGACGAACAGGGCGACCGCCCCGGAGGAGTTGACGAGGAAGAGGAAGACGGTGTTGGGGAACTTGTAGTTGAAGAAGACGGCCATGAACCCGAAGAGCACCGACACGACGATCGCCGCCATCGGCACACCGCGGCTGTTGGTCCGCGCGAACGCCTTCGGGGCGTCACCGCGCTCGCCGAGCGAGAAGGCCATGCGGGAGGCGGTGTACAGGCCGGAGTTGAGGCAGGACAGCACCGAGGTCAGCACGATGAAGTTCATGATCTCACCGGCGTGCGGGATGCCGAGGGAGTCCAGGGCGGCGACGTAGGAGCCCTTGTCGGCGATCGACTTGTCGTCCCAGGGGAGCAGGGAGACGACGACGAGGATCGAGCCGAGGTAGAAGACGCCGATACGCCAGATGATGCTGTTGGTCGACTTGGTCACGGCCCGCTGCGGGTCCTCCGACTCGCCGGCCGCGAGGGTCGCGATCTCGCTGCCCATGAAGGAGAAGACGACGAGCAGCACACCGGTGAGGATGGCCCCGGGGCCGTGCGGCAGGAAGCCGCCGTGGTCGGTCAGGTTGCCGAATCCGGCCTTGTCGCTGTGGACGCCGGGGAGCACGCCGAAGATGGCCAGCGCGCCGACAACGATGAACGCGCCGATCGCCACGACCTTGATGCCCGCGAACCAGAACTCGAATTCGCCGTAGGAGCCGACGGAGACCAGGTTGGTGGCGGTGAGCACCATCATCACGATGAGGGCCCATCCCCACTGGGGAACGGCGGGGATCCAGCCTGCGAGGATCTTGGCACCGGCGGTCGCCTCCACGGCGAGCACGACGACCCAGAAGAACCAGTACAGCCAGCCGATGGAGAACCCGGCCCAGCTGCCGAGCGCGCGGTCGGCGTGCGCGGAGAAGGAGCCGGAGGTGGGGTTGGCGGCGGACATCTCGCCGAGCATGCGCATCACGAGGACGACGAGCATGCCGACGAGGGCGTACGACAGGAGGATGCCTGGGCCCGCGGTGGCGATGCCGGAGCTGGAACCGACGAACAGTCCCGCGCCGATCACACCACCGATGGCGATCATCGTCAGATGACGGTTCTTGAGTCCGGCCTGAAGCCCGGAACCGTGTCCTTCGGGGCTTTCATGGCCGCTTCCAGCCTGCTGCAGGGTCGGCTGCGAGGTCATGGACGGATTTCCTTTGCGCCGGGTGAGCGGTTTCCCGTACGAGCGGTGTACGAGTTGGACCAGTGAATCGGAGGAAAAGGGATTCGGGAACCTTCGAAATCTAATTGTTACCTGAGGTTTCCTTGAGGTTTGTAGCCCGGCTCACATTTTTTCGGCGAGTGTGATATGTCGCCACCCGGCGCGTTTGCCTGTGCATCGCCGTGTCACACTCGGATCATGCGCGTGTATCTCGGCTCGGACCATGCGGGCTTCGAACTCAAGAACCACCTCGTCGAGTGGCTCAAGGCGGCGGGCCACGAGCCCGTCGACTGCGGACCGCACATCTACGACGCCCAGGACGACTACCCGCCCTTCTGCCTGCGTGCCGCGGAGCGCACGGCCGCGGACGCCGACGCCCTCGGCATCGTGATCGGCGGCTCCGGCAACGGCGAGCAGATCGCCGCGAACAAGGTCAAGGGCGTGCGGGCGGCCCTCGCCTGGAGCGAGGAGACCGCGTCGCTCGGCCGGCAGCACAACAACGCCAACGTCGTGGCGGTGGGCGCGCGCATGCACACGCTGGAGGAGGCGACGAAGTTCGTCGAGACCTTCCTCAACACCCCCTTCTCCGGTGACGAGCGTCACATCCGCCGCATCGACATGCTCTCGGCCTACGAGCGCACGGGCGACCTCCCGCCGATCCCGGCCCACCACCCGCAGCAGGACCAGTAACGCACCACGCTCCACCCGCCCGTCGCCCGCGACGGGCGGGATCGGGGACCGTGGCGCTCGCCCGGCCGGCGACCGGGACGGGTGAGCGGGTACGAAACGGGGTCCGGGGCGGAGCCCCGGGCGGGGGGAAAGGACACGGCACCGTGCCAGAGGGGCACACGATTCACCGGCTGGCCCAGGACTGCGCCACCCGCTTCTCCGGCGGAGCCACCCGCGTCAGCAGCCCGCAGGGCAAGTTCTCGGACGCGGCCACCCTCCTGGACGGCGCCGAAATGCACACCGCCGACGCCCACGGCAAACACCTCTTCCTCGGCTTCCGCGCCACCGACTGGATCCACATCCACCTCGGCCTCTTCGGCAAGGTCGCCTTCGGTGACGCCCCCGCGCCCCCGCCCACGGACACCGTCCGCCTCCGCCTCGCCAACGCGACCTCGTACGTCGACCTGCGCGGCCCGACGACCTGCGCGCTGATCACCGACGCCGAGAAGAAGGCGATACACGACCGCCTGGGCCCCGACCCGCTCCGCCCCGACGCCGACCCGGCCGCCGCCTACGCCCGCATCCGCCGCAGCCGAACCACCATCGCCGCCCTCCTGATGGACCAGAAGGTCATCGCCGGCGTCGGCAACGTCTACCGCGCCGAGGTCCTCTTCCGGCACCGCATGGACCCGTATCGCCAGGGCCGGGACGTCACCCCGGCCGAGTGGGACGTGATCTGGGCCGACCTCGCCGAGCTGATGCGCGAGGGTGTCCGCAACAACCGCATCGACACTGTCCGCCCGGAACACACCCCGGAGGCGATGGGCCGCCCACCGCGCGTCGACGACCACGGTGGCGAGGTCTACGTCTACCGCCGGACCAACCAGCCCTGTCACATCTGCGGCACCAGGATCAGCATCGCCGACCTCGCCGCCCGCAACCTCTTCTGGTGCCCGGACTGCCAGAAGAACTGAGGCAGTTCAGGCAGCAGGCCCTGTACCCCTGGAGGGTGTCGTTCGGATCACCCCGGGTCCGCGGCGCCTGGCACGGCACCTCGCCGCGTTGTCGCATCACCCGAGTACGCCCAGTACGCGGGTCATGCTCCGCCGTGCGGTGCACCGCACCATGCGCCGCGGCCTGATCCGCGGTCCCGGCACCCTCAGCTCGATCGCAGAGTCACCGGCCATGCGCCATCCCTATCAGGACGATGCGGGACGAGCGACCGGATTTCGCCCGGGTGGCGGCGCGGTGGCTTTCGGTGAAGTTCACTGTGAAGTTGAGCCTCGGACGGGGGACAAGTGGGACCTCCCGTGCCAAGCAGCTGGTCCGATGGATAGGGTCCCGAACTAATGGCAGCAGGACGAGGGCGGCGCGCGGAAGCCGAGACGTTCACGGCCCGGTTGAAGATGCTGTGGCACCGGGTCAGGGTCGGCGTGCGCAGATCCGCCGTGGACTACTTCCGCGGGGACGGCTCGGACTGGGTCGCCCTCGGCGGCCTGCTGCTGACCATCCCGCTGATCGCCGCCCTCACCCTCGCCAACTCGGTGTGGTTCTCGCCGGTCGCGCTCGTCCTGCCGATCGTCGCGGGCGGCCTGCTGCTGCGCCCGGCGAGCCTGCTCGGCCTGTACGCGGCGGCGGCCACGGCGCTGATCGTCGAGTCGGTGCGGCTCGGGCCGTACACCGAGGGGCCGTCCCGGGTCACCCCCGGCGTGGTGCTGGTGGTCGCCGCGTGCGGCTTCTGCGGCCTGCTGATCGCACAGTTCCGCAGCCGGGTCGGCGTACCCTGGCGGCGCGGCGGCACGATGCTGTTCGACCTGCGCGAACGCATCCGAGTACAGAGCAAGTTGCCCCAGCTGCCGGACGGCTGGCACCGCGAGATGGCGCTGCGCCCGGCCGGCGGGCAGTCCTTCTCCGGCGACTTCGTCGTCGCGGCCCGCACCAACGGCGGCCGCACCCTGGAGGTCGTCCTCACGGACGTCTCCGGCAAGGGCATGGACGCCGGCTCGCGGGCGCTGCTGCTGTCCGGCGCGTTCGGCGGTCTGCTGGGCAGCCTGCCCCCGCACGCGTTCCTGCCGGCGGCCAACGGCTACCTGCTGCGCCAGGACTGGGAGGAGGGGTTCGCCACCTCGATCCACCTGGTCCTCGATCTGGACTCCGGGGACTACGAGTTGTACTCCGCGGGACACCCACCGGGCCTGCAGCTCAGCGCGGGCAGCGGCCGCTGGGAGGAGAAGGCGGCCGAGGGCCCGCTGCTCGGTGTGTACGACGGCGCCCAGTTCGACCCGGTCAAGGGCTCCCTGCGTCCCGGCGACGTCCTGATGCTCTTCACCGACGGGCTGGTGGAGACGTCCGACCGGGACATCGTGGAGGGCATCGACCGCCTCACCGGCGAGGCCGACCGCTATGTCGCCGGTGGCTTCCACGGTGCCGCCTGGCACCTGATCGAGGCGGTGGCGAAGGACGTCAACGACGACCGGGCGCTGCTGCTGATCTGCCGTGAGGGGCCCACGGCCCAGTCGGTGCCGCGCTGAGCCGCACCGGACACCGCCCGGGCGAGCCACCGGCACGGGCACACTGGGGGAGTGACCCAGACGCATTCCCTGCTCACGCCGCCCGAGATCGAGGCCGTCGCCCGGGCCGCGCACGAGCGGCAGACCGACAAGGCGGGCCGGCCCTACGCCGAACATCTGCAGGCCGTCGCCGAGGGCGTCCGTGCCCGCGGCGGCGATGCGGACCAGATCGCGGCGGCCTGGCTGCACGACTCAGTCGAGGACGACGCCCTCTCCGAGCAGTGGCTTCGTGGGGCCGCGCTGAGCCGCCGTACGAAGGACATCGTGCTGGCGGTCACCAAGCGGGCCGGGGAGGAACCGGAGACGTACGCGCGCCGCATCCTCGCCACGCCCGGCGCGCTGCTGGTGAAGGAGGCGGACCTGGCACACAACGCCGACCCGGCCCGCCTCGCGGTCCTGGACGAGGCCACCCGCGCCCGGCTGACCGAGAAGTACGCGCGGATGCGGGCACTTCTCGGTCTTGCACAGCCGAGTACCGGACCCGCGAAAGCGTAAGGTCGCCTCACCAAGTGCCGTGCGAGGCCCGGGCGGAGGCGGGTGCCGGTCCGCGGGCCGCGCTGGTTCGCCGTTCCGTCCGTGCCGATGATGCGTCAGTGGTCGCATAGGTGAGCCGGGTTGGTGGCACGATGGTTCTGGCGGGGGTGCGGGGATGGCACCCCCGGGCCGGGAGAGCGGACCGACCGAGGGTGTGATCAGTTGTGGCCATTTCACTGTCTGTGGTGCTGCTGTTGGCGATCATCCTGGTGGTGTTGCTCAGAGGCGGGTCGATCAAGGCCGGGCCGGCCATCGTGGCCGTGCTCTTCGGCTTCTTCCTCGCCTCCACCGGCATGGCCCCGTCCATCAACCGCTTTCTGAACTCGATAGCGGAGACCATCAACTCGATCAACTTCTGACCGGGCCGGCCGGGCTGACCGGGCTGACTGGGCTGACCGGGCCGGCTGGGCTGACCGTGCTCTCCGGCTGAACGGTCGCCTTCCGGCCGCCGGGCCGACGGCGCCTTCACCGCCCGGTCCACCGCCCCGTCGTGGACGCGGACGCCGACGCGCCGCGCCCCTGGACGGCCACGCTCTCGATCGCGGGCGGGGTTCTGCATCCCCTCCGGCGACCGCTACGTCTACACCGTCGGCATACGGCGCCTCTGGGCACCCCGGCTGGGAACCGGCCCGGACCCGGGCGCGAAAGCGAGCGGAAACGGGAATCGAGCGGACAGCGGAAAACGCGTGGGGCCCGATCCAGGAAGAACCGGGCCCCACGCCGTACAGAGCGGGCGACGGGAATCGAACCCGCGTAGCCAGTTTGGAAGACTGGGGCTCTACCATTGAGCTACGCCCGCACACAACGCGCCGCAGGCCAGGCGACCGCGGCACAGAAGGCATCGTAGCGGGTCGGGAGCCCTCGCCGCACACCCCCTTTTCCGGCCCGCGCCGTGAAACGGCCGCGCTCGGTAATTGCGTCGGCCGTACCGCCTGGGGCCATGTACCCTACGTGTCGCACCAGACGGGGTGTGGCGCAGCTTGGTAGCGCGTCCGCTTTGGGAGCGGAAGGCCGTGGGTTCAAATCCCGCCACCCCGACCACTCGCCGGCCGCCGGTCGGCGCACCACGCGTGATCGCCTTTTGGGGCGCTGAGCGGCTGCGGTTACTATGCAAGCTGCGCGCCCGTGTGTCCCGGCCCACTCGGCCTACGAACTCCTCCGGGCGGCGAAATCCGCCGGACCTGTCTGGCTCCGGCAGAAACCAAGAAGTCAGCCACAAGGAGACCGAACCGTGAAGAGCGCCGTGGAGACCCTGAACCCGACCCGGGTTCGGCTCACTGTCGAGGTGCCCTTCGAGGAGCTCAAGGACAGCCTCGACGCGGCGTACAAGAAGATCAACCAGCAGGTCACGGTGAAGGGCTTCCGCAAGGGCAAGATCCCGGCCCGCGTCATCGACCAGCGGTTCGGCCGCGGTGCGGTCCTGGAGGAGGCGGTCAACGACGCGCTTCCGAAGTTCTACACCGAGGCGGTCAACGAGGCCGAGCTGAACCCGCTGGGCCAGCCCGAGGTCGACATCACCGAGCTGAAGGACGGCGAGACGCTGAACTTCACCGCCGAGGTCGACATCCGCCCGGCCATCGAGGTCCCGGACTACTCCGGCATCGAGGTCGAGGTCGACGCCGTCGAGGTCACCGACGAGGACGTCGACAAGGCGGTCGAGCAGCTGCGTGAGCGCTTCGCCTCGACGAGCCCGGTCGAGCGCGCCGCCGAGGACGGCGACGTCGTCACCATCGACCTCGAGGCCAAGGTCGACGGCGAGGTCCTGGAGGACGGCGTCGCGGGCGGCGTCTCCTACACCATCGGCTCCGGCGAGCTGCTGGACGGCATCGACGACGCCGTGAAGGGCCTGGAGGCCGGTGGCGAGGCCACCTTCACCTCCGAGCTCAAGGGCGGCTCCGCGGCCGGCCGGGAGGCCGAGGTCACCGTCAAGGTCACCCAGGTCGCCGCGCGGGAACTGCCCGAGCTGGACGACGAGTTCGCGCAGCTAGCCTCCGAGTTCGACACGCTGGACGAGCTGAGGGCCGACAGCCGCAAGCGCCTGGAGAACATGAAGCAGTACGACCAGGCCACCCAGGCCCAGGAGCGGGTCCTGGACAAGCTGCTCGACCTGGTCGAGATCCCGATCCCCGAGAAGCTCCTCGAGGACGAGATCAACACCCGCAAGCACAACCTCGAGCACCACCAGCTCGGGCAGATGGGTCTGACCCTCGACAAGTACCTGGAGATCCAGGGCAAGACCGCCGAGGAGTTCGAGAACGAGACCCGCGAGGCCGCGATCAAGGGCATCAAGACCCAGTTCGTGCTCGACGAGCTCGTCAACAAGGAGAAGCTCAACGTCAACCAGGAGGAGCTCACCGAGCACCTCATGCGGCGTGCGGCCTCCTCCGGCATGTCCCCCGACCAGTTCGCCCAGGCGGTCGTCCAGCAGAACCAGGTTCCGCTGCTGGTCGGCGAGGTCGCCCGCGGCAAGGCCCTGGCCGTCGTGGTCGAGGCCGCGACCGTGAAGGACACCAACGGCGAGATCGTCGACCTGGACGACGAGGACGACGAGGCCGAGGACGAGGCCGCCACCGAGACGGCCGAGGCCGCCGAGGGCTCCGCCGAGGGCGAGGGCGAGGAGAAGGCCGAGGCCTGATCCGCGCGGGTCGTCCCCGACGTACGTACGATGGGCCCTGGGGCCGATGGATCCCAGGGCCCATCGGCCTGCCCGGGGAAAGCGGGGCCGCAGCGGCATGCGGCTCGGCCGATGGGGCGCGACCGGCCACGGACGCAGTCGTTCACCGTCCGCGGGCTCGGCCGCGCTACGCCCCCGGCGAACACTCCCCTCTGCGGGATTCCCCGAAGGGACCTGCGCGTTAGGGTCCATGAATACGAGGGCAGGGGAGTCGCCGTAACCGCCGGACGGCTCCACGCCCCGGCAGAACACGTGAGACGGCCCGGCGCCGTCGTAAGACGAGCAGGTGGATACGTGACGAATCTGATGCCCTCCGCCGCCGGCGAGCCTTCCATCGGTGGTGGCCTCGGCGACCAGGTCTACAACCGGCTGCTCAACGAGCGGATCATCTTCCTCGGCCAGCCGGTCGACGACGACATCGCGAACAAGATCACCGCACAGCTGCTGCTCCTTGCCGCCGACCCGGACAAGGACATCTACCTGTACATCAACAGCCCCGGCGGTTCCATCACGGCCGGCATGGCGATCTACGACACCATGCAGTACATCAAGAACGACGTGGTGACCATCGCCATGGGCCTCGCTGCCTCGATGGGCCAGTTCCTGCTCAGCGCGGGCACCCGCGGCAAGCGCTTCGCGCTGCCCAACGCCGAGATCCTGATCCACCAGCCCTCCGCCGGCCTGGCCGGCTCGGCCTCGGACATCAAGATCCACGCCGAGCGCCTGCTGCACACCAAGAAGCGCATGGCCGAGCTCACCGCCTTCCACACCGGCCAGACGGTCGAGCAGATCACCCGCGACTCCGACCGCGACCGCTGGTTCGACGCCCACGAGGCCAAGGAGTACGGCCTCATCGACGACGTCATCACCTCGGCCGCCGGCATGCCGGGCGGCGGCGGCACCGGGGCCTGAGTGGCTCCCACGAGGCCTGCACGGCCCCGTGAGCCGCTTTCGCGGAGTTCCACCCCGTGGAGCTCCGCGAGCCCCAGCCAGCCCCCCAGCCGACCGCCCAGCCCCTTTCCAGGAGACACCGTGAACGACTTCCCCGGCAGCGGCCTCTACGACCGTACGCTCGCCGAGTACACCGGCCCCACGGCCGAGTCCCGCTATGTCATCCCGCGCTTCGTGGAGCGCACCTCCCAGGGCATTCGCGAGTACGACCCGTACGCGAAGCTCTTCGAGGAGCGCGTGATCTTCCTCGGCGTCCAGATCGACGACGCCTCCGCCAACGACGTCATGGCCCAGCTGCTGTGCCTGGAGTCGATGGACCCCGACCGTGACATCTCGGTCTACATCAACAGCCCCGGTGGTTCCTTCACCGCGCTGACGGCCATCTACGACACGATGCAGTACGTCAAGCCGGACATCCAGACGGTCTGCATGGGCCAGGCCGCCTCCGCCGCGGCCGTGCTGCTGGCCGCCGGCACCAAGGGCAAGCGCATGGCCCTGCCGAACGCCCGGGTGCTGATCCACCAGCCGTACAGCGAGACCGGCCGCGGCCAGGTCTCCGACCTGGAGATCGCCGCCAACGAGATCCTCCGGATGCGTCAGCAGCTGGAGGAGATGCTGGCCAAGCACTCCACCACGCCGATCGAGAAGATCCGCGAGGACATCGAGCGCGACAAGATCCTCACGGCCGAGGACGCGCTCTCGTACGGCCTGATCGACCAGATCATCACGACGCGGAAGATGGACAACTCCTCCCTGCGCTGACGCGGGGGCAGTATCGTCTGCCGTTCCTTGGCGCGGTCCACGTCAAAGTGAACCGTGCCAAGGGGGGCCCGAACGGGGGGCCCGGCAAGGTACCGTCGACATAAGGCAGCACCAGGAGCCGCTGGACCTAGGCGTCTCCCAGGCGAAGGGGAAGCACACCGTGGCACGCATCGGTGACGGCGGCGATCTACTCAAGTGCTCGTTCTGCGGAAAGAGCCAGAAGCAGGTCAAGAAGCTCATCGCAGGGCCCGGTGTGTACATCTGCGACGAGTGCATCGATCTCTGCAACGAGATCATCGAGGAGGAGCTCGCGGAGACCAGCGAGGTGCGCTGGGAGGAGCTGCCCAAGCCGCGCGAGATCTACGAGTTCCTCGAGGGCTACGTGGTCGGCCAGGAGGCGGCCAAGAAGGCCCTGTCCGTTGCGGTGTACAACCACTACAAGCGGGTCCAGGCCGGGGAGAACAGCGGCTCGCAGGGCCGCGACGACGGCATCGAGCTCGCCAAGTCCAACATCCTGCTGCTCGGCCCCACCGGCTCGGGCAAGACGCTCCTCGCCCAGACCCTGGCCCGCATGCTGAACGTCCCGTTCGCCATCGCCGACGCCACGGCGCTCACGGAGGCGGGCTATGTGGGTGAGGACGTGGAGAACATCCTCCTCAAGCTGATCCAGGCCGCCGACTACGACGTCAAGAAGGCCGAGACCGGGATCATCTACATCGACGAGATCGACAAGGTCGCGCGGAAGAGTGAAAACCCCTCGATCACGCGCGACGTGAGCGGCGAGGGCGTCCAGCAGGCCCTGCTGAAGATCCTCGAGGGCACGACGGCGTCGGTCCCGCCGCAGGGCGGCCGCAAGCACCCGCACCAGGAGTTCATCCAGATCGACACGACGAACGTCCTGTTCATCGTGGGCGGTGCCTTCGCGGGCCTGGAGAAGATCATCGAGGCGCGGGCCGGCGCGAAGGGCATCGGCTTCGGCGCGACGATCCGCTCCAAGCGGGAGATGGAGTCCAAGGACCTCTTCGAGGAGGTCATGCCGGAGGACCTGGTCAAGTTCGGCATGATCCCCGAGTTCATCGGCCGCCTCCCCGTCATCACGAGCGTCCACAACCTGGACCGTGAGGCACTGCTGAAGATCCTGGTCGAGCCGCGCAACGCCCTGGTCAAGCAGTACCAGCGCCTGTTCGAACTCGACGGCGTGGAGCTGGACTTCGAGAGGGAGGCCCTGGAGGCCATCGCCGACCAGGCCATCCTCCGCCAGACCGGCGCCCGCGGCCTGCGCGCCATCATGGAGGAGGTCCTGATGTCGGTGATGTACGAGGTCCCGTCCCGCAAGGACGTCGCCCGCGTCGTCATCACCGCCGACGTCGTCCACTCCAACGTCAACCCGACCCTGATCCCGAGGGACGCCCGCGGCCGGGGTTCGGGGGAGCAGAAGACGGCGTAGCCGCCGTCCCGAGCATGCGACAAGGGGCCCCGGTCAACCGACCGGGGCCCCTTCGCCGTTGAGGCGTTCTGCGTCAGGCCTTGACGCGGATTTCCTCGCGGAGCTTCCTGGTCAGGTCGGCCGCGGTGTTCTTGGACACGTCGCCCGTGTTGTCGCCGGGGGAGACCATGGCCATCGTGCTGTAGTCGGCCCAGGCGCAGTACCAGTCGGTCTGCACCTGCTTGGTGAGCTGGTTGGTCGCCTTGGCCGCCTGGCACTTCATGACCGCGCCGTCGATGTCGGCCGACTCCGGCTCGCCGATCAGCTGGCTCTTGGGCGCAGTGCTGCTGCCGGACGAGTTGCTCTTGTCGAAGTCCTTCCGGATGTCGGCGAAGAACGCGTCGAGAGCCGTCTTGGGATCGGCGATCTTGCCGTAGGCCCCGATGACCGTGATGCCCTTGGCCGTCAGCAGCTTGGACTTGTCGGGCAGGGTGGAGGGGTCCTGCGGGTCGAAGTTGCTGAAGTCCGCCGTCGAGTAGGGGGCGTAGACGGCCGTGCCGTTCTTCACGCCGCTCTTCTCCAGGTCCTTCACCGTGCTGGAGCCGCTGTCGCTGGTCTTGGCCATCTTGGTGGCCAGGTTGTACTCGCCGAGCACCTTCTTCGGCGTCGTCAGCTTGTGGGGGCCGTCGTCCGCGAGGCCGGAGGACGCACCGCCGCCGATCACGAAGTACGCACCCACCGCGATTGCCGCCACCACCGCCACCGCGCCGATGATCAGGCCGGCCTTCTTCTTGCCGCCGGGAGCCGGGGGCTGGGGGACGCCGTAGGGCTGCTGGCCGTACGGGGGCTGCGGGGCGCCGTAGGGCGGCTGCTGGCCGTACGGGTTCGGCTGGGGCGGGGCGCCCTGCGGGGCCTGCTGCGGGTAGCCGTAGCCGGGCTGCGGCTGGGCCGGAGGGGTCTGCTGGGGGTAGCCGTAGCCGGGCTGCGGGGCCTGCGGGGGCTGCCCGCCGTAGGGACCCGGTTGGCCGTACGGTCCAGGCTGCCCCGGCTGACCGTACGGTCCGGGCTGCTGCGGCTGCCCGCCGTACGGGCCCGGCTGGTTGTAGCTCATGTTCTGGGTTCCCCTCCAGATGCTTATGTGTTCCTGACATCCTGGCCCAGGCACCGGGAGCGCACGGCGTCGGGGGGCGCACCGTTACAGAACAAACGCGTTTCGGGACGGCGTCGTGACACCTCTAAACTGACCCCGTGACCGACAACGCTCAGCAGCAGCCACCCGCGCCCGACACCGAACTGCCGACCCAGTACGCGCCGGCCGATGTAGAGGGGCCGCTGTACGAGCGCTGGGTGGAGCGGGGTTACTTCGAGGCGGACGCGAAGAGCGACAAGCCGCCGTACACCGTCGTCATCCCCCCGCCCAACGTCACCGGCAGCCTGCACCTGGGCCACGCCTTCGAACACACCCTCATCGACGCCCTCACCCGCCGCAAGCGGATGCAGGGCTACGAGACCCTGTGGCAGCCGGGCATGGACCACGCCGGCATCGCGACCCAGAACGTCGTCGAGCGGGAGCTCGCCAAGGAGGGCAAGTCGCGGCACGACCTCGGCCGTGAGGCCTTCGTCGAGCGCGTCTGGCAGTGGAAGGCCGAGTCCGGCGGGCAGATCAGCGGCCAGATGCGGCGCCTGGGCGACGGCGTCGCCTGGTCGCGCGAGCGCTTCACCATGGACGAGGGCCTGTCCCAGGCCGTCCAGACCATCTTCAAGCGGCTCTACGACGACGAGCTGATCTACCGCGCCGAGCGCATCATCAACTGGTGCCCGCGCTGCCTGACCGCCATCTCGGACATCGAGGTGGAGTACCAGGACGACGACGGCGAGCTCGTCTCCATGAAGTACGGCGACGGGGACGACACCATCGTCGTCGCCACCACCCGTGCCGAGACGATGCTCGGCGACACCGCCGTCGCGGTCCACCCCGACGACGAGCGGTACCGGCACCTGATCGGCAAGCTCGTCAAGCTGCCGCTGACCGACCGTTCCATCCCGGTCGTCGCGGACGAGCACGTCGACCCCGAGTTCGGCACCGGCGCCGTCAAGGTCACCCCGGCCCACGACCCGAACGACTTCGAGATCGGCCAGCGGCACGGCCTGCCCAGCCTCACCGTCATGGACGAGCACGCGGTCATCACCGCGCACGGCCCCTTCCAGGGCCTGGACCGCCTGGAGGCCCGCTCGGCCATCGTCGCCGCCCTGCGCGCCGAGGGCCGGATCGTCGCCGAGAAGCGGCCCTACGTGCACAGCGTCGGCCACTGCTCGCGCTGCAAGACCACCATCGAGCCGCGCCTGTCCATGCAGTGGTGGGTCAAGGTCGGCCCGCTGGCCAAGGCCGCCGGTGACGCGGTCCGCGAGGGCAAGGTCAAGATCCATCCGCGGGAGATGGAGAAGCGCTACTTCGACTGGGTCGACAACCTGCACGACTGGTGCATCTCGCGGCAGTTGTGGTGGGGCCACCGGATCCCGGTCTGGTACGGGCCGAACGGCGAGGTCGTCTGCGTCGGGCCCGACGAGGAGCCGCCGAGCGGCGAGGGCTGGCGCCAGGACACGGACGTCCTCGACACCTGGTTCTCCTCGGGTCTGTGGCCGTTCTCCACGCTGGGCTGGCCCGAGCAGACCGAGTCGCTCGCGAAGTTCTACCCGAACTCCGTCCTGGTCACCGGCTACGACATCCTCTTCTTCTGGGTCGCCCGGATGATGATGTTCGGCCTGTACGCGATGGACGGCACCCCGCCGTTCCACACCATCGCGCTGCACGGCATGGTCCGCGACCAGTTCGGCAAGAAGATGTCGAAGTCCTTCGGCAACGCGGTCAACCCGCTGGACTGGATGGACAAGTACGGCTCCGACGCCCTGCGGTTCACCCTCGCCCGCGGTGCCAACCCGGGTGTCGACGTGCCGATCGGCGAGGACTGGGTCCAGGGCTCGCGCAACTTCGCCAACAAGATCTGGAACGCCACGCGCTTCGCGCTGATGAACGGCGCCACGGTCCAGGGCCCGCTGCCGGACGTCTCGGCGATGTCGGCGACGGACCGCTGGATCCTGTCCCGGCTGAACTCCGTGGTCGCCGAAGTGGACGCCCACTACGACGACTTCCAGTTCGCCAAGCTGTCCGACGCCCTCTTCCACTTCGCGTGGGACGAGGTCTTCGACTGGTACGTCGAGCTGTCCAAGACGACGTTCCAGGCGGGCGGCGAGGCGGCCGAGGTCAGCAAGCGCGTCCTCGGTGAAGTCCTCGACGTGACGCTGAAACTGCTGCACCCGGTCGTCCCGTTCGTCACGGAGACGCTGTGGACCACCCTCACCGGGGGTGAGTCGGTCGTCGTCGCCGAGTGGCCCACCGACAGCGGCTTCCGTGACGAGGCCGCCGAGCGGGAGATCGAGACGCTCCAGTCCGTCATCACCGAGGTCCGCCGCTTCCGCGCCGACCAGGGGCTCCAGCCCGGGCAGCGGGTCCCGGCCCGGCTGACCCTTCAGGGCACGCCGCTCGCCCCGCACGAGCCCGCCATCCGCCAGCTGCTGCGCCTGCAGCCGGAGGGCGAGGACTTCACCGCGACGGCGACCCTGCCGGTCGCGGGCGCGGAGGTCGCGCTGGACCTGTCCGGCACGATCGACGTGGCGGCGGAGCGCAAGCGCCTCGCCAAGGACCTCGCGGCCGCCGAGAAGGAGAAGGCCCAGGCCACGGCGAAGCTCGGCAACGAGGCGTTCCTGGCCAAGGCTCCCGACCAGGTGGTGGACAAGATCCGCACGCGGCTCGCCAAGGCGGACGAGGACATCGCCCGCATCCAGGCCCAGCTGGAGCGCCTCCCCGAGGCGTAAGGGCCCGTACGTCGGTGAAGGCCCCCGGAGCCGTCCAGGCACCGGGGGCCGTCGCGTGCCCGGGGGTGGGTTCCGCCGCAGCCACGGGGCCGGGCAGCCGACGGCACCGCTACCGCCTGGGGGCGCGGGAACTGCGCGACCCAGCCCGCCACCACCCGCGGCCGGACGACCTGACCAGCCACCCCGGTCGGCGACCGCAAGCCACCGCACGCTTTGTCACCGCGGCTCCGTAGACTGGGGCCCGTGAGCGACCTCCCTCCGCACGACGACACCGAGCAGCCCGACCCCCTCGACTCCTTCGAGGAGATCATCGGGGCCGAGACCGACCGCGACCCCGACCTCGCGGTGATCGAGGCCGGCAGCCGCACCCTGCGCACGCAGGGCGGCACGCCGCAGGCCGACGTACCGGCGCGGCCGGAGGACCCCGAGGTCGACAAGGCGCTGCGCGAGGTGGAGGGGGAGCTGGCCACCCGCTGGGGCGAGACCAAGCTGGAGCCCTCCGTGACCCGCATCGCGGCACTGATGGACGTCCTGGGCGAGCCGCAGCGGTCGTACCCCTCGATCCACATCACGGGCACCAACGGCAAGACGTCCACGGCCCGCATGATCGAATCCCTGCTCGGCGCCTTCGAGCTGCGCACCGGCCGGTACACCTCCCCGCACGTGCAGTCGATCACCGAGCGGATCAGCCTGGACGGCGCCCCGATCTCCGCCGAGCGGTTCGTCGAGACGTACCAGGACGTCAAGCCGTACGTGGAGATGGTCGACGCCTCGCAGGAGTACCGCCTGTCCTTCTTCGAGGTGCTGACCGGCATGGCGTACGCCGCCTTCGCGGACGCGCCCGTCGACGTGGCCGTGGTCGAGGTGGGCATGGGCGGCAGCTGGGACGCCACCAACGTGATCGACGGCGATGTGGCCGTGGTGACGCCCATAGACCTGGACCACACCGACCGCCTCGGCTCCACGCCCGGCGAGATCGCGGGCGAGAAGGCCGGCATCATCAAGCAGGACGCCACCGTGATCATGGCCCAGCAGCCGGTGGACGCGGCCCAGGTGCTGCTGAAGAAGGCCGTCGAGGTGAATGCCACGGTGGCCCGTGAGGGGCTGGAGTTCGGGGTCGTGGCGCGGCAGGTCGCCGTCGGCGGGCAGCTGCTGACCCTGCGCGGCCTCGGCGGCGAGTACACCGAGGTCTACCTGCCGCTGCACGGCGCCCACCAGGCGCACAACGCGGCCGTGGCGCTGGCCGCCGTCGAGGCCTTCTTCGGGGTCGGGGCCCAGCGCGCCGAGCCGCTGGTTGCCGAGACCGTGCGCAAGGCGTTCGCGTCCGTCGCCTCGCCTGGGCGGCTGGAGGTCGTACGCCGCTCGCCGACGGTCGTGCTGGACGCCGCGCACAACCCCGCGGGCGCGCGGGTGACCGCCGAGGCGATCGGGGAGGCCTTCGACTTCAGCCGGCTGATCGGCGTGGTCGGGGCCAGCGGCGACAAGAACGTGCGCGGCCTGCTGGAGGCCTTCGAGCCGGTCTTCGCCGAGGTCGTCATCACCCAGAACTCCAGTCACCGCGCGATGGACGCGGACGAGCTGGCCGCGATCGCCGTCGAGGTGTTCGGCGAGGAGCGCGTCCAGGTCGAGCCGCGGCTGCCCGACGCGCTGGAGGCCGCGATCACGCTTGCCGAGGAGGAGGGCGAGTTCGCGGGCGGCGGTGTGCTGGTCACCGGCTCCGTCATCACCGTCGGTGAGGCCCGACTGCTCCTCGGGAGGGGCTGACTTTTCCGTGCGTACGCTCTGTTCCTCGACCCTGATCGGCGAGTTCTTCGTCATCGGCTTCGCCGCGCTGGTCGCCATGAAGGACCCGGCCCTGTCCACGACCACGGTCTGGACGGTCAGCGGCATCGCGATGCTGTTGTGCGTGCTGCTGTGCGGCATGGTGACCCGCCCCGGCGGTGTGGTGCTCGGCTGGCTGCTCCAGGTCGCGCTCGTCGCCTCAGGCTTCGTCGTGCCGATGATGTTCTTCCTGGGCGCGGTCTTCGCCGCCCTGTGGTGGGCCTCGGTGCACTTCGGCAGGAAGATCGACGAGACCAAGGCCAGATTCGCGGCTCAGGCGGCCGAGGCGGGTTCGTCTCGGGCTGACGCTGCGTAACAGCGGCCGGTACACGCCCTGTAACCTTCGTCCCACCGCACCTCAGCCAGGTAAGGAGCCTCCCCGTGACCCAGCGCACCCTCGTCCTCCTCAAGCCCGACGCCGTCCGTCGCGGCCTGACCGGCGAGATCATCAGTCGTATCGAGCGCAAGGCCGGCTGGCAGATCACCGCGCTGGAGCTGCGCACCCTGGACCAGGAGACCCTGGAGCAGCACTACGGCGAGCACAAGGGCAAGCCCTTCTACGAGCCGCTGGTGGAGTTCATGTCGTCCGGTCCGGTGGTGGCCATGATCGTCGAGGGTGAGCGGGTCATCGAGGGGCTGCGTCAGCTGGCCGGCCCGACCGACCCGATCGCTGCGCTGCCCGGTTCCATCCGCGGCGACTACGGCGTCATCGTCCGGGAGAACCTGATCCACGCCTCCGACTCCGAGGAGTCCGCCGAGCGCGAGGTGAAGATCTTCTTTCCCGGCCGCGGCTGAGCTCCCTCACCCCGTTCGGTAAGGCCCTCACCAGCATTTTTTCTGATGCCGAGTCAGTTCGACATCCCGCCCGGCCAGGGGCGGCCGGAGGAAAATCGGCCGCCCTGCGGCATATGCGTGGCGATCGGGGGAACGAGTGCCCCCGATGGGCCGTCTCCACAAGCGAGGCGGTACGCCATCTGCTGACAATGGCGGAGACCCTCGCGCAGTGTTCGTGCAGGCGCGTCTACGATGGAAGCCTTCACGTCACAGCACCCACCTCGCCTACCTGAAAAGCCCTCAAAAGCTCCTGGGAAGGCCAGACGAATCCTGATGGGGAACTCAATGTCGTTCATCGGCCGTGACATGGCTGTCGACCTCGGGACCGCCAACACGCTGGTGTACGTCAGGGGTCGCGGGATCGTACTCAACGAACCGTCCGTCGTCGCGATCAACACGAACACCGGTGGAATCCTCGCGGTCGGGGCCGAAGCGAAGAAGATGATCGGCCGCACGCCCGGCAACATCGTGGCCGTCCGTCCGCTGAAGGACGGTGTGATCGCCGACTTCGAGATCACCGAGCGGATGCTCCGCTACTTCATCCTGAAGATCCACAAGCGGCGGTATCTGGCTCGTCCGCGGGTCGTCGTCTGCGTGCCCTCCGGCATCACCGGTGTCGAGCGCCGCGCCGTCATCGAGGCGTCGTCCCAGGCCGGCGCCCGCCAAGTGCACATCATCGAGGAGCCCATGGCCGCGGCCATCGGCTCCGGCCTGCCGGTCCACGAGGCCACGGGCAACATGGTGGTGGACATCGGCGGCGGCACCACGGAGGTCGCGGTCATCTCGCTGGGCGGCATCGTCACCGCCCAGTCGATCCGCGTCGCGGGCGACGAGCTGGACAACGCGATCATCCAGCACATCAAGAAGGAGTACTCCCTCCTGCTGGGTGAGCGGACGGCCGAGCAGATCAAGATCACGATCGGATCGGCGTACGAACTCGACACCGACGAGCACACCGAAATCCGCGGCCGGGACCTGGTCTCCGGGTTGCCGAAGACCGTGGTCATCTCGGCCGCCGAGGTCCGCAAGGCGATCGAGGAACCGGTCAACGCGATTGTGGACGCGGTCAAGACGACGCTCGACAAGTGCCCGCCGGAGCTGTCCGGCGACATCATGGACCGGGGAATCGTTCTGACCGGCGGCGGAGCGCTGCTGCGCGGCCTGGACGAGCGGCTGCGCCGGGAGACCGGCATGCCGATCCACATCGCCGAGGATCCGCTGGACAGCGTGGCGCTCGGCTCCGGCAAGTGCGTCGAGGAATTCGAGGCGCTCCAGCAGGTTCTGGACGCGCAGCCGCGCAGATGACGTAACGCTTCGATTCCGCCGTACGAGATGATCTCCTCTCGTACGGCGGATCGTTGATATAGAGGCATAAGCTCCCACAAATGGGCCCCTTGGGTTGGCGTTTCCGGGGGGCCACCCAATTCCTATGAGGAAGGGCACGGCCGCCGCACGTGAGGGACACGAAAGAGAGCCGGCTGCTCCTGGTGCTGCTGATCGCCATCGCGTTCGCGCTGATCACGGTGGACATTCGCGGCGGGCAGAACTCCCCGGTGGACGGCGCCCGGCAGGCCGCCGCCACTGTCTTCGGCCCGATCGAGAACGGCGTGTCGGCCGCGGTGAACCCGGTCGGCAACGCGGTGTCCGCGGTCCGCGACTCCGGCGAACGGCACGACCGCCTCGCCGCGCTGGAGAAGGAGAACGCGGCTCTCAAGGCCAAACTCGGCAGCAGCGACCGCAATCGCAGCCGTCTGGCGCAGCTCGACAAGATGCTGAAGCTGGCGGGAAACGGCCAGTACGGCATCAAGGGCGCCGAAGTCATCGCCATAGGAGCGGCGCAGGGCTTCTCCTGGACCATCACCATCGACGTCGGCGCCAACGACGGCATCAGGCGCGACATGACCGTCCTCAACGGCGACGGACTGGTCGGCCGGGTCACCACCGTGGGCCCCGACTCCTCCACCGTCCTGCTCGCCAACGACCCCGACTTCACCGTGGGCACCCGCATGGAGGGCAGCGACGAACTCGGCTTCGCCTCCGGCCAGGGCGACCGCCCGCTGCGGGTGCAACTGCTCAACGCCAAGGCGGACGTGAAGAAGGGCGACCGCCTGGTCACCTTCGGCTCGCAGGCCGACAAGCCCTTCGTGCCCGGCGTGCCGGTCGGCGTCGTCTCCCGCGTCGACCCCTCCGGCGGCGACCTGACCCGCACCGTCTACGTCACGCCGTACGTCGGCTTCACCAAGCTCGACATCGTCGGTGTCGTCGTCGAGGCCCCGAAGAAGGATCCGCGCGACGAGGTCCTGCCGCCGAAGCCCAAGCCCACCCCGACACCGACGGTGACCGTGACCGTCACGCCGTCCGGTGGTGCGTCCGCCGGTGCGTCTCCCGGCGCGTCCACCGGCGCACTCGCAGGCGGGCAGCCCACGGACGCCCAGTCGACCGACAGTTCGCCCACCGACGCGCAGTCCACCGACAATCAGCGGCAGTAGGAGCTCTACATCCCATGCGCTTCAACCGGATCCTGCTCTCCACCTCGCTGGTCGTCGTCGCCCTGGTCATCCAGGTGAGCGTGCTGTCCCGGCTGCACCTGCCCGGCGCCGTCCCCGACCTGCTGCTGCTCACCGTCCTCGGCCTGGCCATGGTGTACGGGCACGTCGGCGGCGCCCTCATCGGCTTCGGCGCGGGTCTGCTCGCCGACCTCGCCCCGCCCGCCGACCACGCCGCCGGCCGCTACGCCCTCGTGCTGTGCGTCATCGGCTACCTGGCCGGACTCGTCAAGCCGGAGAGCGGCCAGGTCAAGTCGGCCACCGGGTCCATGGCCGTGGTGGTCGCCGCCGCGCTCGGCTCCACGCTGCTGTACGCGGGCGTCGGCGCGCTCGTCGGTGACACCGCCGCCCGGCACGTCGGCCTGGTCAGCCTGCTCATCACCGCCGCCCTGTACGACCTGCTGCTCGCCCCCTTCGTCGTGCCCGGCATCATGGCGCTGGCCCGGCGCGCCGAGAACGATCCCCTCGCCGACACCGGCTCCGCGTCGAGGAAGGCCACCGACATCTCCTCCGGCTGGCTCTCCTCGGGGACCGGCCTGCGCGTCGGCGGCCAGCGCGGCGCGCTGGGCGGTCTGAGGACCAAGGCCCGCACCCGTACCACCCGCGTCGGCCGCATCAAGGGGGTCAAGCGGCTGTGACCAGCAGGGAATTGGCCGCCGCCCGGCCGCGCAGCTTTGCCCCAACGACTCGTCCACCATCCGAGAGGGGGAGGCAGCCGCAGTGACCGCCCAGCCTTCGCCCGCCACCGCCCTTCCGACGAATGGGCCTCGCCCATGACCAACATCCCTGAGACCGGACGGACCCCACGGGTCCAGACCCGGCTCGTCGTCATCCAGATCCTGGTCCTGTCCCTGCTCGGCACCCTCGGCGGCCGTCTGTGGTACCTGCAGATCCGGCAGGGCTCCGAGTACCAGAGGGAGGCCTCCGGCAACCACGTCCAGCAGGTCGTCCAGCCCGCGGTCCGCGGCTCGGTCCTGGACGCGCGCGGAGTGGCGCTCGCCGACAACGAGACCCGGCTCGTGGTCTCGGCCTCCCGCACCGACCTGCTGAAGCAGAAGGACGGCGGCAAGGCGGTCCTCAACAAGCTCGCCGGCGTCCTCGGCATGGACCCCCAGGAGGTCCTGCAGAAGGTCCGGCTGTGCGACGCCAAGACCCCGCAGCCGTGCTGGAACGGCTCGCCGTACCAGCCCATCCCCATCACCGACGAGGCCACCCCCAAACAGGCCCTGCAGATCCGCGAGCGCTACGAGGACTTCCCCGGCATCACCGCCGAGCCGGAGGCCGTGCGCCGCTACGCGGCCCCCGGCAAGGCCAACACCGCCCAGGTCCTCGGCTACCTCTCACCGGTCACCGACAACGAGATCCAGCAGGCCAAGAACACCAACTCGCCCTACCTGCGCTCCGACATGGTCGGCCGCTCGGGCCTGGAGCGCCAGTACGACAAGGAACTGCGCGGCAAGGCCGGCGTGACCCGTTACGAGGTCGACAACCTCGGCCGCGTCATCGGCAAGGCCAGGTCCGACGCCGCCGAGCCCGGCTCCAACCTGGTCACCAGCATCGACGCCCGGGTGCAGCGGGTCGCCGAGTACCAGCTGGACGAGGCGATGAAGGCCGCCCGGCAGCAGTTCGACAAGATCACAAACGAGAACTACAAGGCCGACTCCGGCGCGGTCGTGGTGATGGAGGCCAGGACCGGCCGCATCGTCGCCATGGCCTCCGCCCCGACGTACGACCCGAACGTCTGGGTCGGCGGCATCTCCGCCAAGGCCTACAAGCAGCTCACCGGCAAGGACTCCGACTACCCGCTGCTGAACCGGGCCATACAGGGTCAGGCCGCACCCGGCTCGACCTTCAAGGTGGTCTCCACGGCCGCCGCGGTGGAAGCCGGCTACGACTTCAACGGCCGCTACCCGTGCACCAGTTCGTACTCCGTCGGCAGCCAGGTCTTCAAGAACTTCGAGGGCGAGAACTTCGGCCCCATCTCCCTCGGCCGGGCCCTGGAGGTCTCCTGCGACACCGTCTTCTACGGCCTCGCGGACAACGAGTGGAAGAGGGACGGCGGCATCAACCCCAAGAAGGGGCAGCCCAAGGACTACTTCTTCAAGGCCGCCCACCAGTTCGGCCTCGGCAAGGAGACCGGCATCGACCTGCCCAACGAGGTCACCGGCCGCGTCCCCGACCGCCAGTGGAAGCTGGACTACTGGCGCGCCAACAAGGACGCCTGGTGCAAGTCCGGCAAGAAGGACGGCAGTTACGTCGAGAAGATCGCCTACGAGAACTGCCTCGAAGGCAACAAGATGCGCGAGGGTGACGCGATCAACTACTCCATCGGCCAGGGCGACACGCTCGTCACCCCGGTCCAGGAGGCCGTGATCTACGGCGCGGTCGCCAACGGCGGCACCATGTACACCCCGACCATCGGCAAGGCCATCGTGAGCGCCGACGGAAAGAAAGTGCAGGAGATCAAGCCGAAGGTGCAGGGCAGACTGCCGGTCAGCCAGGCGACCCTCAAGGGCATGGACGACGCCTTCGCGGGCGTCGTCACCCGCGGTACCGCCGCCTGGAAGTTCGGCGGCTGGCCGCAGGACAAGATCGCGCTGCACGCCAAGACCGGTACCGCCGAGGTCTACGGCAAGCAGACCACGTCCTGGCTCGCCACCTACTCCAAGGACTACACGGTCATCATGACCATCGCCCAGGCCGGTACCGGTTCGGGCGCCTCCGGTGAGGCCGTCCGCAACATCTACAGCGCCCTGTACGGCGTCCAGGCCGACGGCTCCATCGACAACAAGAAGGCCCTGCTGCCCACCCCCGAGAAGAGCCTGCCGAAGATCCAGCCCGACGGCTCGATCGCCGCCCCGAAGATCTCCGACGACCCGGCGGCGGACCAGCAGGCCTCCAAGAAGAACGACTCCGCCCAGGGCGACCAGCAGACGCCGGCGGCCACCGCGCCGCCCACCACGGGCAACAGCAACACCCGCAGGCGACAGAGGAAGGCGCGGAGCCGGAGGATGCTCACATGACCGGTGCGAACGGCTTCTCCGTCTCCGGATACGGTCCCGAACGGGCCGGCTGGACACGCATCTTCGCCCGCGACTCGCTGGCCCGCCGGCTGGACTGGCCGATGCTCATGTCCGCGCTCGCGCTGTCCATGATCGGCTCGGCCCTGGTCTTCTCGGCCACCCGCAACCGCACCGAGATCAACCAGGGCGACCCGTACTACTTCCTGATCCGGCACGTCATGAACACCGGCATCGGGCTCGCCCTGATGATCGGCACGGTCTGGCTCGGCCACCGGGCCCTGCGCAACGCCGTGCCGATCCTCTACGGCGTCTCGCTGTTCGGGGTGCTGCTGGTGCTCACCCCGCTCGGCGCCACCATCAACGGCAACCGCAACTGGATCGTCTTCGGCGGCGGCTTCTCCCTCCAGCCCTCCGAGTTCGTGAAGATCACCATCATCCTGGGCATGGCGATGCTGCTCGCCGCCCGGGTCGACGCGGGCGACAAGAAGTACCCCGACCACCGCACGGTCCTGCAGGCGCTGGGCCTGGCCGCCGTGCCGATCCTCGTCGTGATGCTCATGCCGGACCTCGGCACGGTCCTGGTCATGGTGGTCATCATCCTCGGCGTGCTGCTCGCCTCCGGCGCCTCCAACCGCTGGGTCTTCGGCCTGCTCACCGCGGGCGCCATCGGCTGCGTCGCCATATGGCAGCTGCACATCCTGGACCAGTACCAGATCAACCGCTTCGCGGCCTTCGCCAACCCCAGCCTCGACCCCGCGGGCGTCGGCTACAACACCAACCAGGCCCGCATCGCCATCGGCTCGGGCGGCCTGACCGGCGCGGGCCTGTTCCACGGCTCGCAGACCACCGGCCAGTTCGTGCCGGAACAGCAGACCGACTTCGTCTTCACGGTGGCGGGGGAGGAACTCGGCTTCGTCGGCGCGGGCCTGATCCTCTTCCTGCTCGGTGTGGTCCTCTGGCGCGCCTGCCGCATCGCCCGCGAGACGACCGAGCTGTACGGCACGATCGTCGCCGCCGGGATCGTCGCCTGGTTCGCCTTCCAGTCCTTCGAGAACGTCGGCATGACCCTGGGCATCATGCCGGTCACCGGTCTGCCGCTGCCCTTCGTCTCCTACGGCGGATCGTCGATGTTCGCGGTATGGGTGGCGGTGGGGCTGCTGCAGTCGATCCGGGTGCAGCGGCCGATGTCGGCGTAGGCCCGGGGCGGTGTGTGGGCCCGGGGCGGTGTGGTGCGCCGGGCGGTGCGGGCGCTTCGTGGCGCGGGTCGGCCGGGCACCGGACCGGCTGACTCGCGCCGACCGAGACGGTGTGGGCCGTAGGACCCACTGCCGTACCCGGCCCCATGCCACTAGATTCGGTTCATGGCGGACACCAAACGTGAGATCGAGCGGAAGTACGAGTCCGACGAGAGCGGTCTGCCCGACCTGACCGGCGTCGGTGGGGTCGCGGCCGTCATCGACAAGGGTGTCGCGGAGCTGGACGCCGTCTACTACGACACCGCCGACGAACGCCTCGCCGCGGACGGGCTCACGCTGCGCCGCCGCACCGGCGGCTCCGACGCGGGCTGGCACCTGAAGTTCCCGGTCGCCCCGAACGTGCGGGACGAGGTCCGCGCCCCGCTGTCCGGCGGCATACCGGCCGGCCTCGCCGGCCTCCTGCGCTCCCGCGTCCGCGGCGCCGAGCTGCTGCCGCTGGTCCGGCTCCGCTCCGAGCGCGACGTCCGCCATCTCGTCGACGGCGACGGCCTGCTGCTCGCCGAGGTCAGCGTCGACGCCGTACGGGCCGAGCGGCTGACCGGCGACGGCGGCGCGGCCCAGTGGACCGAGATCGAGGTCGAGCTGGCCGACGGCGGCGACCCGGCGTTCCTCGACACCGTGGAGAAACGGTTGCGCAAGGCGGGCGTACGCCCCTCCGCGTCCGCCTCCAAGCTCGCCCGGGCCCTGGCCGACACCGCGCCGGACACCCACCCGCAACCCGCCCGGCACACCCCGGTCACGGCCGGTGATCACGTCCTCGCCTACCTGCGCGCCCAGCGCGACGTCCTCGTAGAGCTCGACCCGGCCGTACGGCGGGACGTGTACGACTCCGTACACCGCATGCGTGTCGCCACCCGCCGGATGCGCAGCGCCCTGCGCACCTACGGCAAGGTCCTGGACCGCGCCGTCACCGACCCCGTCGGCGAGGAGCTGAAGTGGCTCGGTGGCGAGCTCGGCCTGGACCGCGACCAGGAAGTACTGACCGAACGCCTCACCGAGGACCTCCACGGCCTGCCCAAGACGCTGGTGCGCGGCCCGGTGCGCGCCCGGCTGCGCACCTGGTCGAAAGCCCGGCGCGGCGGATCGCGCCGCCGGCTGATCGCCGTCCTGGACGGCAGGCGGTACCTCGCCCTCCTCGACACGCTGGACGCGCTGCTCGCCGACCCGCCGCTGCGCCCGGCGGCCGCCGGCAAACCGGCCAAGGTGATCGTCAAGGCCGTACGGAAGGACTACTCGACCCTCTCCGGACTGCTCGAACAGGCTCTGCAGCTGCCCCCCGGCAACGACCGCGACCTCGCCCTGCACGAGGCCCGCAAGAAGGCCAAGCGCACCCGGTACGCCGCCGAGGCGGCCACCCCCGCCCTCGGCGACCCGGCGACCGGCCTGGTCAGATCCGCCAGGACCCTGCAGGGCCTGCTCGGCGACCACCAGGACAGCGTCATGGCCCGTGAGGCCCTGCGCGGACTGGCCGCCGAGGCGCACGCGGCACAGGAGAACGCGTTCACCTACGGGCTGCTGTACGGGCGGGAGGAGCAGCGCGCGGCGGCCGTGGAGGCCGAGCTGCCCGCGACCTGGGCGGCGATCAGGGAGACGACCGCCCTCTGACGTCCGGGCGTGAGGGGCAGGCCGCCGACCGGGTTACGCTTGATGGTCACCCCTGTCAGCTCACGAAGGTCCGTTGAGATGCCTGCCGAAGCCGCCGAGGCTGTTGAATCGGTGTTCCCGCAGCTCGAAGCACTGCTCCCGCACGTGCAGAAGCCGATCCAGTACGTCGGCGGAGAGCTCAACTCCACGGTCAAGGAGTGGGACTCCTGTGACGTCCGCTGGGCGCTCA
This sequence comes from Streptomyces sp. NPDC046197, assembly GCF_040646295.1. Lineage (NCBI taxonomy): Bacteria > Bacillati > Actinomycetota > Actinomycetes > Kitasatosporales > Streptomycetaceae > Streptomyces > Streptomyces sp. NPDC046197. Next base: position 92,929 of record NZ_JBEYZY010000029.1, read on the forward strand.
TGTACCCCGACGCCTACGAGGTCGGCCTGCCCAACCAGGGCGTCATGATCCTCTACGAGGTCCTCAACGAGCGGGAGGGTGTCCTCGCCGAGCGCACCTACAGCGTCTGGCCGGACCTGGAGGCGCTCATGCGTGAGCACGGCGTCCCGCAGTTCACGGTGGACAGCCACCGCCCGGTGAAGGCTTTCGACGTACTGGGTCTGAGCTTCTCCACGGAGCTCGGCTACACCAACATGCTCACCGCCCTGGACCTGGCCGGCATCCCGCTGGAGTCGAAGGACCGCACGGCCGACGACCCGATCGTCCTGGCCGGCGGCCACGCGGCCTTCAACCCCGAGCCGATCGCCGACTTCATCGACTGCGCGGTGATCGGTGACGGCGAGCAGGCGGTGCTGGAGATCACCGAGATCATCCGCGCATGGAAGGCGGAGGGCCGACCCGGCGGCCGTACGGAACTGCTGTTCCGCCTCGCGAAGACGGGCGGGGTGTACGTGCCGGCGTTCTACGACGTCGAGTACCTCCCCGACGGCCGCATCGGCCGCGTCGTCCCCAACAAGTCGGGCGTCCCGTGGCGCGTGTCCAAGCACACGGTGATGGACCTGGACGAGTGGCCGTACCCCAAGCAGCCCCTCGTCCCGCTGGCGGAGACGGTCCACGAGCGGATGTCCGTCGAGATCTTCCGCGGCTGCACGCGCGGCTGCCGTTTCTGCCAGGCGGGCATGATCACCCGTCCGGTGCGCGAGCGCACGATCACCGGCATCGGCGAGATGGTGGACAAGGGCCTGAAGGCGACGGGCTTCGAGGAGGTGGGGCTGCTCTCGCTCTCCTCGGCCGACCACAGCGAGATCGGCGACATCGCCAAGGGCCTGGCCGACCGCTACGAGGAAGACAAGATCGGCCTCTCGCTCCCCTCCACCCGGGTGGACGCCTTCAACATCGACCTGGCCAACGAACTGACGAGGAACGGCCGCCGGTCCGGCCTGACCTTCGCGCCCGAGGGCGGCTCCGAGCGCATCCGCAAGGTCATCAACAAGATGGTCTCGGAGGAGGACCTGATCCGCACGGTCGCCACCGCCTACGGCAACGGCTGGCGCCAGGTGAAGCTGTACTTCATGTGCGGCCTGCCGACGGAGACCGACGACGACGTCCTGCAGATCGCCGACATGGCCACGCACGTGATCCAGAAGGGCCGCGAGGTGTCGAGGTCGAACGACATCCGCTGCACGGTCTCGATCGGCGGCTTCGTCCCGAAGCCGCACACCCCCTTCCAGTGGGCCCCGCAGCTGTCGGCCGAGGAGACGGACGCGCGTCTGGAGAAGCTCCGCGACAAGATCCGCGGCGACAAGAAGTACGGCCGCTCGATCGGCTTCCGCTACCACGACGGCAAGCCCGGCATCGTCGAGGGCCTGCTCTCCCGAGGCGACCGGCGTATCGGCGCCGTCATCCGCGCGGTCTACGACGACGGCGGCCGCTTCGACGGCTGGCGCGAGCACTTCTCCTACGACCGCTGGATGGCCTGCGCGGACAAGGCCCTGGCCCCCTTCGGCGTGGACGTCGACTGGTACACCACCCGCGAGCGCACCTACGAGGAGGTCCTCCCCTGGGACCACCTCGACTCGGGCCTGGACAAGGACTGGCTCTGGGAGGACTGGCAGGACGCCCTCGACGAGACGGAGGTCGAGGACTGCCGCTGGACGCCGTGCTTCGACTGCGGTGTCTGCCCGCAGATGGACACGGCCATTCAAATCGGCCCGACCGGCAAGAAGTTGCTGCCGCTGACGGTCAAGAACGCAGGTCCGACGCCTGCCGCGAGTGGTCACGCGCACTGACGTGAGCGGGGCACTCGATCGGGTGGTTGAGGCGCTGGCGGGGGTGAGCGAGGAGGAGGTGGCGGCTGCGCCGGCTGCGGTCGGCGCTTCGGTCCCTCGCCCGTCGGCGCCGCCGGCGTCCTGTCGGACGCCGTTGCCGGGCCCTGGAAGTACCCCGTACATCGTTTCCGAGGTGGAGTGGGTCTGAGGGGCCTGCCCGGCTTGCGTGACTGCTCGACCCCGAGCCTTTTTTTCCTGATGGGAGGGGGCTCGTAGGTGGGCGATGGCATGCGTCCGCTCCCAGCAGCGGTTCACCGTGCTCGGCGACGCCGGCCTGGTCGCCACCACCTGGAACTGCGTGAGCGGTCAAGCGGCTGGACGGCAAGCGCGTTTGGTGGGATTCCCAGCGTGTCCAGTCGGGACAGGAGCTCTGTTTCCTGCTCCTGTGTGACGGCAATCCACAGGGAGGTTCCCGAGTCACTGGCACTGAAGACCAGCCGCTCCCGCCACCAGCCTTCGGCGTGGATCGTGTACGGGACCAAATCCAACAGAAGTTCGAACTGTGCGTCGTCGCGGACGTCCATGTCGATGCCCATCCCGGGATCCGCACGCCGGGAGCGAGTGCCATTGGCCGCCGCCTCCTGGGCCAGGGACAGCGCGTGTTCGTATGAGTGCAGCACTGCAGGTGGCCAGGCATCGTCGCTGTAGGCGTCAACGTGGGCTGCGTCGATGCCGGAGCGCAGAACGCGAAGCGCCTCGCGATGAATCAGCGCGACGTCCGAAGGGCTTAGTCCGTCCACGAGTATGAGTTCACGGCCCGAGCGCCCATCCTGGTTGATCACACGCATGACCTTCCCACAGGCAGTGCGCGTAGTGCTCCACGCCGGAGGGAGAAGCGGCGCTTGTCAAGACTGCGCGCGGCGGCTGACACCAGAGGTTGACACCAACAAGCGCGAACAGCAGCGATCAGCGCCGGACCTCACTGGACGATCGGCCGAGGCGCAGGCCCGGTTGGCCGACGTCGGTGGTCCCCCGGGATTGACCTGATAAGGATGAGGCCAGACCTCAAAACTTTGACCTCGTACGGGTGCCGTCCCCGCTTCGGAACGGCGCCCATCGCCTTGACTCGGTCATTGAAACTCCCGGCCAAAGTCGCTACACCGACCGCGTGGGCAACCCAGCCAGTGTCAGTCCCTGTCGCTAGCATCGCGGCAGTCTCTGGGGAGGAAGCATGGGTTACTCTGGCGATTTTGTCCTGGTGCGCAGCAGTTCTTCGTTGCCGGACCTGCCTGTATTCGACGACCCGGAGTGGTGCATCGAGGAGCGTGCCGATTACTTCCACGAGTGCCGGCCACGCCCCGGGGGCTGGCAGACGCTGCAAGTGAATGACTATCTGCCGGAGAACGACGACGACCGGTGGCTGCACCGGCTGGTCACAGCAACTGGCTCGCCAGTCATGATCGCAAGCGTCATGGACAGCGATGTCTGCTACGTCCGCGGCCTCACTCCGTCCGGGGTGAGATGGTCGACCTTCCTTGATCCGGTGATGGCTGCCCACTACGAGGTGTCGGTGTCGCCGCCTTCGGAGGATGAGGCGCCACTGGGGGAGACCGACAAAGAGGGGAGGGTCCGCTGGTTGCTCGCGGATGTGCCCAAAGCAGCGGAGCAGATAGCAGTCTGGGCGGCTGAGGGCGGGTTTACCGCAGATCGGGAAGCACTGCGTACGGTCCTGACCAAGAGGGCGGACCCGTTCGTGGAAGACCTCTTCTTTGAACTGGTCGATGCCTGCGGACTGCCGTCGGCCCAGCCTGACCGGGAAGATCCCGCAGTCCCGGACCCCCCTGCGCACCCAGGCCACCGCCCCGAGCAGAACTGCCCACGCGGCGCCAGACTGGAAGCAACTGTGTTGAACCTTCCCCGTGACGGCCACCTCGTGTTGCAGTGCGCCGCGGAGGCGGACTGCTACGCCCAGGTCTGGCTCCGGCCTGACGGCACCTACCAGCTCGAATACCGTGATCGCAGTCCTACCGAGCACTATCAGACACGGACACTCTCAGCGGACAAGGTCATCGCAGCCCTGACAGGCTGGGCAGCGGGCGAGATTGCCTGGCGGGATGCCTTCCAATGGAACTCGACCGGCTCCTGGTTCAGCGATTCCTAGCCGAGCTCGCAATCGGACCGGAAGCCACGAAGAGTTCGGAGCTTGGGGCCATCTCCGGGCCGTCCGAAGCGTAGGACGGAAGGGCCAGCAGTTGCAGGGGTTCCAGCTGGGGAAGCGTCACCGCCAGGTCCCGGTTCAGAAGGGCGAGAGCCTGGTCCCACACTAGTGCCGCATCAGACAACGTTCGCCCTGTCGTGACGCGTCGCGGGGTTTGCTGCGCCGGGCGCCGTCGGACGGCGAGAATGATCAGGTGGCTG
>NZ_JBEYZY010000030.1:0-81563 GCF_040646295.1 Streptomyces sp. NPDC046197
CTCGTACTGGACGTACTTGGGCTTTCGGCCGGTGCGGCGAGAGTGCGTGCCGGGCGTCGCGACGGGGCGAACGTTGCCTGCCGGGGCACTAGGTCAAGGGGCCTCCGCAGGGGCCCATGACGGCCAGATGAGCACCGCCTCAGGAGTTCTTTCGGGACACTCGGGGATCAGTCTCGCCTTACCTCGCACCCGGGCGAGCGGCCCTGGTACCCCAGCCGCTGTTTGTACCAAGCGCGCAGTGCCTGACTCGACCCCCAGGGCCATGTGCCCCTGGATCCGCTCGGGATCGTAGGGCACCGCACACACCGTCACCGGAACTTCCCGGCTGTCCGGCTGCCCGCGGTGCATCACCGGTGCAGGGACTCGGCGACGGCCGGGTCCTCGAGCACGGTGACGCACCAGGCGAAGTGCTCGTCACCGCCGCCCGGCGCGAAGGCGTCGCTCGTGGCCATCGCATAGGCGGCCCGGTACAGCAGGAGGTCGTCGACCGCGTAGCCGAACTCGTCGGCGAACCGCGTGGTGAGCTGCCGGGTGATCTCCGGGGCGTGCTCGGTGCCCGCCGGGAAGATGGCCGCGGCCACGGCGGCGTCGAACCGGGGGTCCCCGCCTGTGGACAGGAAGCCGTAGTCCACGAGGGCGAGCGGCCGCAGGTCGTCGTCCACCAGCACGGTCTCCGGGAAGACGTCACCGTGGACGACCGCCTCGTCGGTACGGGGCAGCGAGCGCAGCTTCCGAAGCACCCGGGCGCGCGTGTCGTCGAAGTCGCGGACATGCGTGGAGAGCCGGTCCGCGCACCGGCTGACCCGCCGGTCCACCAGGTCCGCCAGGGCGGATCCGAACGTGGTGTGGCCTTCCCACAGCGGGCGTTCCTCGTCCAGCACGGGAAGGTGCTTGACCTCGTCGACGTCATGGGCGTCCGCGAGGGCGCGCAGCACGCCGACCAGGCAGTCGACCGCTTCGGGCAGCACCTCGTCCGGGTCGTCGGTGCGGATCCTGCCCGCCAAGGGCTCGCCGGTCAGCTCCCGCTCCACGGTCATCGGGACACCGTCGATGTCCTCGACGGCGAGGATCTCCGGGGAGCCGAACGGCAGGTGCGCCGCGGCATCGGCGTAGAAACGCTGCATCCGCCGCAGTTCGGATACCCGTCGGCGCTCCCACACCTTGGCCACCGTTCCGTCCCCGAGACGGTAGACGGCTCCCTCCACCGCCGCCTCGACGGGCCCGGCGTCGGGATATCCGGCGTCGACGAAATGTCGTACGCGCCGGGCCGTGGTGTCCCGTATCGCATCGGACATCTCGTGCCTCCTTCCGCCCCCGGCGTGAACGACCGGCCGGTCGGCGGGGCCGACGCCGGGACCATCTCCCACGGTAGGCCCCTCGCCCGCGCGACACCCGGTGACGGAGCGCTGCCGGGCGCCGTGCGGTCCGCCACGCGTATACGGCGGAACAGTGCCGGCGGATCCTGCGTATCCGGAGCCGACAGTGGCTGTTCCTTCGTACACTGGCGGCCGTCGCCCGCCGACGGCCGCGTCCGGCCACTGCGCGGGGACCCGCCGACGGGCACCATGCACTGCGGCGTCCGTCGGCCGCAGCCCCCTACCGCTAATCCGGCCGTGCCCCGCCCGGGACGCAGGCCGAACTCGACCTTGCAGGATCGTGGGCGGAGCGGGAGGCGGCCCTTGACCAGGGCGCACGGCGAAGGGCCGCCCGGGGCCCCGCAGTCCTGTCGTAGCAGGGCGTTCCCACCTTGGAGCCGAAGCTGCGATTCAGCGCTACCGACTAGTACTCCAGCCGGACCGGGGGCAGCGCACCCCCGAACAGATGACGCGTTCCGCACCGCCCTCGCTGACAGGATCGAACAGCACCTCGCGCATTACTGCTGGCTGCCCAACGAGCCGGACTTCGGCTCCTACATGCGCGCCCTCGTGGTCGACCCTGTGCCGGACGACGTGCTCACGGACGCCGCCGAGCGCGCCGGCTTCAGGCTCACCTCGTTCGACCTCCCGATGAGAACCGTGGTGTGGATCGACCCCGGCATCGTGAAGGTCGCCGCGGGCCACGGTGCTGGGTCCGTCGTTATCTGGGCGGCGCCCACCACTGCAACTACCGGGAGGATGACCTCCTGACCACTGAGCGCATGACGGCCCGAGTGAGGCTGATCCTTTCAGGGGGTTCCGCTCCGAGGTGATGTCAACTCCAGCGCTGGCTGGAGCCGTTGACATCTATGTCTGACATCAAGGACTGCGAATGGCCCCGTACATCGACGGCCTGCCGTGGAACCAGCGACGCCGGCAAGGGGGCTCCAAGCAGGGCGAGTATGGTCGCCGGATCGAACTCCTAAAGCGGGTGTGCCCCTAAAGCATGTACCGGCACGGCGGGTTTGGTCATCGGCCTCTAATGCGTCGGGCTTGGGCTGGGCGGTGCGCCGGTAGCGGCGCCGCCCTTCGAGGGCCTTGGTGATGGGGGCGTCGTGCCAGCGGTTGGCGCCGTCGCAGGTGTCGTCCGGCTCGGGCCGGCGGCCCCGGCTGCGGTCGGCACGGATCGTGGCGGCGGTGACGCCGATCCGGGCGGCCTCGAGCTCGCGGGCGGTGCAGAGGCGCTGCGGCTCGAGCTCGGGGCAGCCGCCGGATAAGAAGCGCCGAGTGTCCTGGAGACGGGCTGGGCATGAGATCCGGTTGCCGCAGCCGCGAGGTGGGACGCACCGAATGCCCTAGAGGTGGGCTGAGCCCCGTCAGATCGGGTGGGTGGGAGGGCACCGGGCCCGCTCTTGGCAGTCGCCGTATCGGAGGGCGGGTGCGAGGGGGTTTCGGCGGGCGTCGCTGCTGCCCGGTCGTCGCTTCCTCTAGTGCTCGATGTGACGGCAAGAGTCGCGCCCAGGGCCACGGAGAGGGCCAGGGCCGTACCCGCTGCCAGGCGACGGCTGCGGCGAGTGCCGCCGGGGAGGTCGCGCCGGGTGACTGCCGCCTCCTGAGAGCGTATGTGCTCTTCCGTTCCGGGGTGAGCGGCCAGCGGCGTCGGAAGGCGCGCCTCGGAGGGCGCCGAGAGCGGCAGGGGGTATGGATCAGGTCCGGCGTGCCGGGAGGCGAGGGCTTGCGCGCACTGCTCGGCGTCCGGGCGGGCCTCGGGGTCCTGGGCGGTCATGGCCCGCAGCAGGGCCGCGAGTTCCGAGGGGAGCCAGGTGGGGACTTCGGGTGGGCGGTGTAGGCGGGCGACTGTCGCTTCCAATGGGGTGCCCTGGTACTCCAGTTCGCCTTTCAAGCACTCCAGCAGGACCAGGCCGAGCGCGTAGACGTCGGCGGCCGGCCCGATCCGCCCGCCCTCAACCTGCTCCGGTGCCAGATAGGCGGCGGTGCCTATCAGCACATCCGGTGCCGTATGGCGGGTGGCGTTGGCCAGGCGCGCGATGCCGAAATCAGCCAGGTGAGGAGCACCGGCCGCGTCGAGGAGGATGTTCGACGGTTTGATGTCTCGGTGCACGACGCCGGCGCGGTGGACATAGGCCAGCACCCGCGCGAGGGCGGCGCCCACATCTACCACACGCCGCTCAGGCAGCGCTCCACACGCCAAAAGGCTGCGCAGCGTGGGGCCCTTGATCAGTTGCATGACCAGGTAGGTGCGGTCGTCGTGGCGGCCGGCGTCGTAGACGGTGACCAGTCCCGGGTGCTGCAGGCGGGCCAGAAGGACGGCCTCCGCGGTGAGACGGTCCTCCGTCTGCGGGTCCGTGCCGGGCCGGAACACCTTGACGGCCACGGGCCGCCGAAGGCGCGTGTCAACGCCCTCGTACACGTCGGCCATGCCTCCCGATCCGATCCTCGCTCCCAACCGGTAGCGGCCGGAGAGGACTTCGGCGGGCTGCTCATCCGCTGGAACCGGCGCTGGCGTCGGCGGGGCTGCTGATTGGCGGGCCTTCATCTGGTTCTCCGTTGCTGTCACCGCGTACCGGACTCGGCCATGGGCCTTGCTGCGAGGCGGGTACCCCCAGCCTGTGTCAGATATCCGAACCAAGTCGGCGCAGCGACGAAAACGGCCCCATCTCCCCCGTGGCTGGCGCGTTGCGGCAGGTCAGGCAAGCCGCCAGCCGGACAACTGCCGTCGTCGCCAACCTCCGCCGTCAGCCGCTTCCCCGGCAGGTCACTGACCGGTAGCCGACAGCCGACCTGATCGTCGCTCCGGGCCGCGACTGATACAGGGCGACCGCGTCCGCCTTGAACTCGGCAGGGTAGTGCTTCATGACCACGAGATGTCCGTTCTCAGATCCTCAAGATCTGGTGTCTCGTGTCTCCAAGATCAGGGGTGGCCCCGCAGCGTCGCGTCAACTGCACCCCACTGGTCAGGCACGCTGCCCGATTGGCCGCGCCTTTCTTTGCGCTCGTCTCGCCCTCGCCTCCTCGACCAAGAATCCGTGCAGCTGACGAATGCGGTTGTGCTCGTCAGCATCGGCAGCAAGAGTCGCCAAAATGGCGTCCAGGACCGACCGCTTGTACAGGTACTTTCCGGTCAGCGCGGCATGAACCGTACTTTGGGCAATGCCGCTCATGCGTGCGATTTGCGTGATCGTGGGAGTCCCGGCCTGCACGCGCAAGTTTTTCAGAGCGTTGGTGAGGGGGCGTAAATCACCTGGTGTGGGCCAGGGCTCGCCTGTGGGCGCCATGGGTGTGGGCCGAGGCTCGCGTGTGGGTGCCAGTTCCGTTCCGGAACTGTCGGCGACGGGAGGACGGAGCCGGAGCCGGATGAGCTGGTGGTGTGCCGGCGCAGCGCGGGCCGTCGTCGACTGGGTGATCCGGCTGCTCACCGGCCACTGAACCCTTCGGCCTTGGCGCCGGTGCTACGGACGAGTGATGTCGAGGCCGTTTTTCTGACGGCTCTTGAAACCGTCCCGGGCCGGTTGTGGGCGAGCCTGAAGAGACAATCAGTGATAGCAGTGCCGAAGATCCTGACGGTGGAGTTGACGGCGGAGCAGCCTGTCGAGGTGCGGCGTCGACTGTCCGGGCGTGATCTGCCGGGGAACGAGCGGCGGCGGCATGAGTGCGTCCGGTTGCTGAAGCGTGGCCTGACCGCACCGAAGGTCGCCGACTTGCTGGGCATCTGGCGCTCGGCCAAATACGAGGACTACCCCTCACCGGGCCCATACCAGCGTCGAGGCCATCGGCACCGCCGTGGACCAGTCCCTGACCGCCAGCGAGCTCACATACAAGGATCAGCAACAAACTTCACCAAGACCGCTTAGAGGGCGGTCTGAAGTCTCCCGGACCGTCCTCGCAGCGCGATGACACGGACCGCTATGGAGCGTCTCCGTCCTCCTCCAACGCCTTTGCGATCTTTGCTTTGGCGGCTTTCTCTTGACCGTCGATGCAGCCGTGATAGCACCGGTGTATCACCTCGGAAGTGTTGCCGACTCGCCGGGCTACCTCAGCGATCGGTACCCCGCGTTCAGTCACCGCGTCATGCAGGCGTGCCGCAGGTCGTACGGGCGTCCGGCCAACGGCGAGTCGACGTGCTCGGGCGGGAGCGCGTACCCCCGCGCTTCCTCCCACACTCGCCAATAGGTCTTCGTAGGTGGTCTTTTGACCACCCGCCGTGACCGTCGAGTCGGTGAAGCCGGCGCAGGACCGCAGCGGGGATGTGATGGTGCGGCTGTACGAGTCCTGGGGGCGGCGGGGCGCGGGCCACCTCACGCCCGGGTTCCCGGTGGGCCGGTCCGAGGTGAGGGACCTGCCGGAACGGCCGCTGCACGAGAGCGCCTTGGCCTTCGAGCTGCGACCGTTCCAGATCCTCACGCTGCGGCTGCGGCCGGAGTGACTACTTGCGTCCCACGCCCTTCTCACCGATGTGGAAGATCCTGTGGCTGTCGCGGGTCATGTCGACGACCAGCTTGACGGTGGAGCCGCTGCTCCAGGTGAGGGTGACGACGGCCTCCGTGTAGGTGCGGGTGGTGCCGTTGTCGGTGACCTTCCAGGCGAGCGGGACGTTCTGGGCGCGCAGGACGCCGTCGGCGTGCTCCCGGTCCTCCCAGGCCGCCAGCTCCTTCTGGAAGGCGGGGGTGAGGTAGTGGTTGCGCAGGGCCTTTCCGAGGTTGCCGCTGTCCTCGTCGAGCACCGCGTCGATGTAGGTGCCGTAGAAGTCGGCGATGCGAGTGATGTCGTCGGACGGCTTGCCGCTGACGCTGCGCGGGGCGCCGGCGGAGGCCTGGGCGGTGGCGCCGAGGCCGAGGGCGACGGCGAGGACGCCGGCGGTAAGGACGGTGCGGGTCTTGCTGCTCATGTGTGTTCCCTGTTTTCCGAGTCGTGCCGAATGGCGCCGGGTGGCGCTGTCGGTGGTCGATGGGCCGCTCTCCCCACCCCCGTGGCGGAGAGCGGCCCCGGTCATGCGGTCAGTGGATCTTGTTGACGGCCTTGACGGTCGTCTTCTTGAAGGCCTTCGTCTGCGCGTCCCCGAAGGCGCCCGGCTGCCCCCGGGTCGATGACCGTGACGGTCCTGCCGTCCCGGCCGAAGGAGAGCAGACAGACGTCGGAGGCGCCCCAGGAGCTCACCGTGTGCAGGCCTTGGACGTGGGCGCGCTCCTCGACAGGCAGCCGGCCGACGTCCTTCAGCGTGGCCTCGGTCTTTGGGTCGGCCTTCTCGATGGGTGCCGCACAGGACTTGATGCTTGATGTCCTTGTTCAGCCGCGAGAAGCGCCCCTTCGCCGCAGCTGTCGGGGGCAACTGCACGCCGACCCGACGGGCGCTCGTGTCGAGGTCGGTACGGAACTCCCGGTACCAGGTGTCCGAGCCGTCGCCGACCAGCGCCATGCCTGGCCAGGAGCGGGCCTGCTCGGGTGCGCTTGGGCATGGGTGTCCCCCGTGGATGAGTGCATGGGTGTCCCCCGTGGATGAGTGCATGGGTGTCGTCTGTCGGCCGCCGCCGACTGGTCGGTCCGGCCCTGATCGGTGCGACACCAGGAGCATCGGCCGTCACGGCGGCCCGGCGCAACGGCGGACGCCCGTTGGGCGACGGTGGAACCATCCCAGCCCATCTGACGTGCAGGTATATGGACCGCCTGGAATACGGGGACACGTGGGGGGACGGGGGAACGGTGTCGACCGGGGACGATGTCGAGCAGTTCGCGGCGCTGCTGCGCCGGCTGAAGGACCGCACGGACCGGAGCTACGGCTCTCTGGCCCGGCGCCTCAACATGAACACCTCCACGCTGCACCGCTACTGCGCGGGCGAGGCGGTCCCGCAGGACTACGCCCCGGTGGAGCGCCTGGCCGCCTTCTGCGGGGCGGCACCGGAGGAACGCCTCGAACTGCACCGTCTGTGGCTGCTCGCGGTGACGGCACGAAAGCGGCCGAGGGCGGCTGAGGGGGCGGCGGGGCCGACAAGGGCCGAGGAGGCAGCGGAGCCGACAAAGGCCAAGGGGGTGCTGGAGCCGATAAGGGGCGAGCGGGCTTCGGGTCCGGACATCCGGACGGTGCGGGGCGCGGGTGGCGGCGCGGGCAGCGTCGGTGGCGGCGCGGACGGCATCGGTGGCGGCGCGGACGGCATCGGTGACGGGGACGGCATCGGTGGCGGCGCGGGCAGCGTCGGTGGTGACGGGGACAGCATCGGTGACGGGGACGGCATCGGTGACGGCGCGGGCAGCGTCGGTGGCGGCGCGGACGGCATCGGTGGTGACGGGGACGGCATCGGTGGTGACGGGGGCGGCACGAGCGGTGCACCGCCGCGACTCGACGCGGGCGCACCCGACGTGGGCGCACCCGATGACGGGCTGCCCGCTTCCGACGCTCCCGGACCGGGCAGTCCCGGGCCGACGGTCCAGTGGGATGCGGCCCGCTCGGCCGAACGGCCCTGGTACCGCCGTCGCCGCACCGTCGTCGGTGCCGCCGCGGCGACCGTGCTGCTGGTGACGCTGGGCAGTCTGTCGGCGCTGTCGGCCGACCGGTCTCACGACAACTCGGCCGACGCCCCCGGTCCGTCCCGTACGACAGGATCCGCTACGTCGCAGCACTCCTCGGCCACTGCGACCAGCCCCTCCCCCAGTGGTTCGTCGGCCTCGCCCTCCGCAGGAGTACGGGCCTCGGGGAGTCCCGGGGCAAGGGGCGGACCGTCGGCGGACACGAGGGGCGACGCTCCCGCGCCGACCGGTGAGCCGCTCGCCTGGACCGCCGACTCACAGATCTGGGACGGTGGTTGCGGGCACGACTACGTCATCGGCAAGGAGCCGGCCCAGGTGCCCCCGCCTCCGGTGGAGCAGGACGCCGGGGTGTGGGCGGCGACGCAGGGGGCGGTGCCGGGGCGGCAGACGATGGTGCAGATCTCGGTGCAGGGGAAGTCGTCCACGGCCGTGGTCCTGGAGGCCCTCCGGGTCCGTATCGTCAGCCGCGGCACCCCGGTCACCGGCAACGTGTACGCCATGGGTCAGGGCTGCGGCGGCGACCTGACGCCCCGTGACTTCTCGGTGAACCTGGACGTCAACCGCCCGGTCGCCCACGCGCGCGCCGTGCAGTTCCCCTACCGCGTCTCCGCCGAGGACCCGGAGGTGCTGCTGGTCACCGCCACGACCGAGACCTACGACTGCGATTGGTACCTGGAGCTCGACTGGTCCTCCCAGGGCCGCACCGGCACGGTCCGCATCGACGACCACGGCCGCCCGTTCCGCACCAGCAGCATCAAGGGCCTGCCCCACTACTGGTACGGCACGAACGGCCACGGTGCGCGTCAGTGGGTGCCCGCCGACTCTTGAGCTGCGCCAGTGGGACTGGGCGGACGGCCACTGTCCATAGCCGCAGGCTCCGACAACGAGCCTGCCATGACTGCCCGTTAGGGTCTTTCGTTCGGATCACGCCGGGCTCGTGTGCCCCGGCATGATGGGCGAGACCGTGCTTCACGGCTACCGGCGGCGGCCTGGGGAAGTCCGGGGGTTCCGCAGAGGCGTACCGGGGGGGTACCAGCCGTGGGGCGAGGTCTTCCGACTTCACAAAGGGGGGCATCATGGACGCCAGTTGGACGGGGTTGTTGATCGCCATGGTGGGCGTGGCGGGAACGCTGGGAGCCGCGCTGCTGACACAGAACCGCGCGGACCGCACCAAGCGCATGGAACTCCAGGCAGCCGCTGAACAACGGCGCGAGGAACGAGGTCATGCCCAGGAGCTGCTCAGGGCGGAGCAGGCCAGACAACGGCAGCGCGAGGGCCTTGAACGGCGCCGCACCTGCTACATCACGCTGAACACTGCCTCACGCCAGTACCTGACGGCCATGACCAACTACCTGCACGCGCTTCAACGCAGCGAGGACGTTGCCACGTCCCTGGAGAACCTGGAGGCAGACAGGCTGGCCTATCGGGACAGCTACGCGGAATCCCAGATGATCGTTCCGGACGCCGTGTTGCGCGCCTCCAGCACGGCAAAGACGCGTCTGAACGCCGCGTACGGCAAGCTCAGGAAGTATGGAGCGGCACCCTCCACGTACACACAGGAACTGGCGAACCTGGAGGGTGAACTCCATAAGGAGGTCTGGCCTTGCCTGGGGGCACTGAAGCGGTCCATGCGCGCCGATCTGGGCGTCGACGAGTAGTGCCTGCCGGGGCACTAGCTTTGGCCAGACACCCCGTACCACAGCCGCACCAGAACGGGCGGGAACAGCGGTTGTCAGGGGCCGGCCGTCGCGCCTTGCTCCGGTCGACGACACGGGCAGTGTGGCGGAGGCCGGTGGGGGTGCGGCGAGACACACACGCGCGCGCGTGGTCGGTCGGCGTCCTCGCCGTCGCGGCTGACTGTCGTCCGCTGAGGTTCGTGCTACAGCATGTGGAACCACCACGCCGACGCGAGGTGAAGAACGCCGAGGAGGCCGGCGGAGATGGCCATGCCCTTGTTGCGCTGTTGTACGCCGATCGCCAAGTCGCCGATCTGGGCCAGGCCGGCGACGGCAAGAACGGGGGCGACGGTGGACCGGTCGCCCATGGCGAACAGGGCGAGGGTGACGGCGGCGAGGGGGATCGCCCGGGCTCCGTAGGCGTTCGCGTAGAGATGCGTGCCGCCGTTGACGGTCGTACCCCTGGGCAGGGCGAGGCCAGGCCTGATCATTCCGGCGATGCAGAAGCCGGCCGAGATGAGGGAGGCGAGGCTGTTGGCGGCAATGAGGATGGCCTGTGCGGTGGACGAGTTCACAGTTACGTCTCCCCGTGAATCATTCTGGTCGTGAATGGTTTTGGGAAGCTATCATTCTCGGTATGAGCGATGTCAATGGGGCGACGGTCGGCGATGCCTCGGGCCTGACCTCGACCGTGGTGTTCAGGCTCGGCACTCTCGGCACGGTGGTCACCGACCGGTTCACACAGGAGATCGAGGGGCTGGGCCTCAAACCAAAGCACGTCGGTCTGATGGCCGCGCTGAGCCTCGCTGCCGTGGCGTCCCAGCAGGAACTGGCCACGCGGATGGGGGTTGCGCCCAGCCTGATGGTGTCGCTGGCCGACTACCTGGAGGGTCTCGGCGCGGTTCAGCGGGTCCGGGATCCGCAGGACCGCCGGCGGCAGGTACTGACACTCACCGAGGAGGGGCAAGGCCTGCTGGACCGCTGCACTTCCTTGGCGCGGACCCTGGACAAGGAGTTCGTGGCCGGGCTGACGGAGGAGCAACGGATGGCGCTGGGCGAGGCGCTGCGCGTGATGGCGAACCGCGTCGGCCTGCCGTAGAGGACGAGGGAAGGCAGCGGCCCTGCCCAAGTTGGGGGCGAAGGGGTCGCCGTGGCACAGCCGTGCCGGACGCAGGGGTCAGCAAGAGGAGCCGGCGTAGGCGTCGTTGCCCGCCGGCTCGACCGGCGTTCCGGCATCCGCATGCGCGCCTATTCGGGGATGGCCGCGGATTCTGTCGCCGCGATCGTTTGGCGCAGTAGGTCTCGGGCCGTGGCCAGGTCGGCCGCGCGAAGGTCGAGGGTGGTCAACTGGGCACGCAGGTGGTCGAGGACGCCGGGGCACGGACGCAGGGTCGGGCCGTCGACGGCGCACGGGAGAAGCCGGCGGATGACCCGCGTGGGCAGGCCGGCAGCGAGCAGCGCGCGTATCTTCCGAACGGTCTCCACTGTCTCGTCGGCGTAGTCACGGTAGCCGTTGGCACGTCGTTCCGGCTGGATCAGCTCGGCGCGCTCGTAGTAACGCAGGAGGCGTTCACTGACTCCAGTGCGGCGTGACAGCTCCCCGATCAGCACGGCCTTCTCCTTCGGCTTGACCTTCCAACGGTGTCAGGGCGCAACGCTGACCCGGTCGGTCGCATTCCTGACCGACCGCTTTCACGCAAGGAGAGACGGATGATCATCGACGCGCACAGCCATGTCCACGATCCGGTCGAGGATCACATCGCGCTGTTGGACGACGCCGGGGTGGACCGGGCGGTGCTCTTCGGGACGCGGCCGCATCCGGAACGCGCCACCGGCCTCGAGTCGCTGCGCCGCGAGATGGCCCTGCTGGGCGAGGCGATCGGGGGCCGGGCCAACGGAGTCGGCGGGTACCGGACCGCATGGCAGGAGCTGGACGAAGCGCTCGACGCCCATCCGGATCGCTTCGTCGGCTTCAGGAGCGTGCCACTCGACCTGACGCCGCATCGGATCGCCGAGATGGTCGACCGGGACGTGGTCGGGCGTGGGCTTCGGGGGATCGGGGAACTGACGCCGCCACCCGGACGGGCAGACCTCGTCGAACCCGTGATGCGGGCGGCGGCGGACCACGGCAAACTGCCCGTTGTCGTCCACGGATTCGCGCCCACCACGGCGGAAGACCTGCGAACCCTGGCCCGGCTGGCGGCTGCGTATCCGTCCGTACCTCTGGTGATCAGCCAGCTCGGAGGGCTGAACTGGATGGACGCGATCGAGCTGGTCCGGGACACGCCCAGCATGTTCCTGGAGCTCTCCACGGCCAACGTGATCTTCGCCGTTCGGCTGGCCATCAGGGAGATACCGGACCGCACCCTGTTCGGCTCCGACGCCCCGTACGGCGATCCGGCACTCGCCCGCGCGACCGTCGAGCGCGTCACCAGCCCGGGTGAGGTACGCGATCAGGTGCTGGGAGGAACGGCAGCCCGGCTCCTGGGGCTCATCTGACAGGCCTCGAGGGTCGGTGGCTGTGCAGGGCCCCGTCCCGGACGATGCCCACGCCGCCGCTGAGCAAGGCGGCACGGGCCAGTTCTTCGTCACCTCGGTCGCACCCGGACGGGCGAACGTGAGAGGGCGCACAGTAAAGATGGCCACCGTCGTAGAAACGGCTGCACGAGCGTCATTGCGATCGAACCTATGAGAATTCTTCAATTTCTCGCGGTTTCAGCCACTCCCGTCGCTCCCGGACGCCGCTCCCGCGGCCCAGGTGGCACCGAGGACCAGCGGCCCGAACAGCATCACCAAGTGGTGTGCGTCTGGCCGTCCTTGAACACTTCGTAGTATTCCAAGGTGGGCAGGCTCAGTTCGAAGACCATGCCGTATTTCTTGCGGATGTCGGTGACGGTTGTCGACTGGTCCTCGTGATCGCACCGGGTCACCGGCGGGTCGGGTTTCACGCAGACGGGCGGTTCGCCGACCAGCGTGCGGTGCTGGTGGGTGCGGACCATGTCCCAGTTCAGGGTCTGCGAAGTGTCCGAGATTTGCGACGGCTCCTGGGTGTCGGGGCCCTGCGGGTTCGGGCCGTGGCCCCGGTAGTAGGCGACCAGCTTGCGCCGGTGGTCGTCATGGCCCAGGGCGACGCCTCCCCGTGGGGTGGGAGCAGCCTTGTAGCGGTCGCCGGCGGCGAGAACTCCGTCGAGCACGTCGCCGATCCGGTCCGGGTCGGCACCGTAGTAGGCGGTGACAGCCACGTCGCAGCGGACCTTGTAGGTGTCGTCGCCCGACAGCCAGTCGCCCGACGAACTGGTCTTGCAGTAGTCCCGGACGGTGACCAGGGCGAGGGTCAGGGGGGTGTCCTTGTCGTACGCCTGCACGATGCCACGGAGGTGCGTCTCGGCATGCTGCCTGGCCTGCACGGCCTGCTCGCTGCCCGCGTACTTCCGCAGTTCCCCGGGGCTGACGGAACTGCCCCCGGCGGAACACGAGGCCGTCCCGAGTACGCCGACGGCCCCGACGACAGCCGCCAGCTTCCGGGCCGTGCGGGACGTTCGAGACAGCGCCATGCCGGTTCTCCTTGTCTGTGCCGTGTCGCTTGCATTGTGTCCGCACACAGCAGGCAGGGCCTGAGTACGGGTACTCAGGCCCTGCCCGGGATCCGGGATTCCCCCTTCACCGCTCCTACTTCAGCGCCCGCTCCAGCACGTTGGCGTACAGCCGTGCTCCGGGGATCTTCGGGTGGAAGGTTGCCATTCCGACCTGGGTCAGGTCGAAGTTGTCGGCCTTGGAAAGGCCGGGTCTTCACGATGCGTTGATGCCCTCGGGGTCACCGCAGACACCCTTGCCGTCGAAAAACCGGTGTCGCCGGGCAGGGTGGAGTGGTCGTCGTCACCGGGCTGGGCGCCGTGACGCCGCTCGGCGTGGGGGTGGACGCCGGCCACCACGGGCCGACGTCGCCCGCATGCCTGTGGACCCGCATACCCGTGGACCCGCATACCCGTGGACCCGCATACCCGTGGACCCGCATACCTGTGGGTCCGCGTGTGCAGGCACCGGCGCGGGCCCGCTACGCAGTGCGCTTGCCGGAGGCCGTCTTCGTCGCGGTCTTCGCCGCGGTCTTCGCCGCCGGCTTTTTCGCCGTCCTTGTCGCCGTCTGTGCCACCGTCTTCTTTTCCGGGGCCTTCTTCGCCGGGGTCTTCTTGGCCGTGGACTTGCTGCTCGACGCCGTCTTCTTCGAGGCCCCGGCCGACTTCGACGTCGGCTTCTTCGCCGCGGCCTTCTTCGATGCCGACGTCGATTTCGACGGTGCCGTCGATCTCGAAGCGGACGTCGACTTCGATGCCGAAGCGGACTTCCTGCCCGTCGTCTCCTTGGGCCGGGCGCGGGCAGGCTTGCGCTGCCGGAGGTGTCTGACCTCGGCCGCCTCCCCGGCTTCCGCCGCCTCCTCCCCCGCTTCCCCCGCTTCCCCCGCTCCCCCCACTTTCACTGCTCTCCCCGTTTCCCCGCCCCGCGACTGCCTGGCCGCCGTGACGCTCTTCTCCAGGGCCGCCATCAGGTCGAGGACCTTGCCGCCGGACGCGGGCTCCGGGGCCTCGGGGGGTGCCTCGCCCGCGGCCTTGGCCGCGATGACCTCCTCCAGGGCCTCGCGGTACTCGTCGTGGAGTTCGTCCAGGTCGACCTCACCGAGGGTGTCCATCAGGGCCTCGGCCAGGTCCAGCTCCTTGTCGCGGATCTTCACGCCGGCGTCGGGGGCGACGCCCTCGGGGGCGCGGATCTCGTCCGGCCAGAGCAGGCCGTGCAGGGCGATGACGTCGTCCACCACGCGCAGCATGCCGAGGCGCTCGCGCCCGCGCAGGGCGAACTTGGCGATCGCGACCCGCTCACTGCGTTTGAGTGCCTCCCGCAGCAGTGTGTACGGCTTGGCGGCGGGCGCCCCGCTCGCGGCGAGGTAGTACGCGTTCTCCAACTGGAGGGGGTCGATCCGCTGGGCGGGGACGAAGGCCACGATGTCGATCGTCTTCGTGGTCTGGAGCGGAAGATGGGCCAGGTCCTCGTCGGTGATCGGAACGACGGTGCCGTCGGCGTCCTCGTAGCCCTTGGCGATCTCCGACTGGGTGACCTCGCGGTCCTCCAGTTCGCACACCTTGCGGTACCGGATGCGTCCGCCGTCGTCGGTGTGGATCTGGCGGAAGGAGATGGAGTGGCTCTCGGTGGCGTTCATCAGCTTGATCGGGATGCTGACCAGGCCGAACGAGATGGCGCCGTTCCAGATGGATCGCACGTGCAGCACCTTCCGGATCTGTCCCGGGATCTGATTCGGATCCGTTACCAACGGTTTGTGGTGATTTTCGTGGGATTCTCATCGTATGACGCCGATCACAGAGGTGGAGGGGCGACGGCTGGCGCTCAGCAATCTGGAGAAGGTGCTGTATCCGGCGAGCGGTTTCACCAAGGGTGAGGTGCTGCACTACTACGCGACGATCGCCGACACCGTGCTGCCCCATCTGCGGGATCGTCCGATGTCGTTCCTGCGGTACCCGGACGGGCCGGACGGTCAGGTGTTCTTCGTCAAGAACGTGCCGCCGGGTACGCCCGAGTGGGTCACCACCGCGCAGGTGCCACGGTCGGAGGGACCGGCGCGGATGGTGCTCGTGCAGGATCTGCCGAGCCTGATGTGGGCGGCCAACCTGGTCACCGAGTTCCATACGCCGCAGTGGCGGATCGGGACGCCGGGAGTGGCGGACCGGCTGGTGTTCGACCTCGATCCGGGGCCGCCGGCCACCGTCGTGGACTGCTGCCGGGTGGCCTTGTGGCTGCGGGAGCGGCTGGCGCAGGACGGGGTCGAGGCGTTCGCCAAGACGTCGGGGTCCAAGGGGCTCCATCTGCTCGCCGCGGTACGGCCCACGTCCAGTGAGCGGACCTCGGAGTACGCGAAGGGGCTGGCGGTCGAGGCGGAGCGGGCCATGCCGCGGTTGGTTCTGCACCGGATGGCGCGCAGCCTGCGGCCGGGGAAGGTGTTCGTGGACTGGAGTCAGAACGCGGCCCGGAAGACGACCGCGGCGCCCTACACGTTGCGGGCGCGGGCCGAGCCGATGGTGTCGGCGCCGGTGACGTGGGAGGAGGTGGAGGGGTGCCGGGTGCCGGAGCGGCTGGAGTTCCGGGCGGCCGACATCGGGCCGAGGGTGCAGGACTTCGGGGACCTGCTGGCTCCGTTGCTGGATGCGGGAAGCGCCCGTCCGCTGCCCTGAGGCCGTGCGGGCCGGGCGCCCCCGTCACGTGGGCCGGGTGCCCTGCCGTGCGGGCCGGGTGCCGTGTACAGACACGACGTCCAGACACGACGCTCGGACACGACGTCCAGACACGATGTTCGAACACGACGTTCAGACGCGCCCCCACGTCCGCCGGTCCCTCGCCATCGCGTGCAGTGCCTCCACGTCCGCGGGCTTGAGCACGCCGCCCAGCCGGGTCAGGGCCGCCAGGTCCGTGTCCTGGAGGATGCGGACCCCGCGCGGGGGCGCGGTCACGCGCAGGTCGGCGGGACCGGCCAGGGCCAGGATCGGGTGGACCTCGGCCGTCAGGGCGTAGGAGGCGCGGTCGGCGTCGGAACGGACACGCCGGAGCAGGGGCTGTGTCTCGCGGCGGCCCAGCGTGACCATCGGGTCGGCGACCAGCACCCGCTGTTTGCGGGCGTACAGCGCGTGGACGGCGAAGAGGCCGCCGGGGCCGATCATGAGGTGGTGGATGCGGTCCCCGCCGGGCAGCGGGATGGAGTGCAGTGCGTGCCAGCCGGCGCCGTCCAGGCGGTCCAGCGTCTCCCCGACCGTCTGTTCGGCCGTGAGGGCCCTGCGGCGCGGGTCCGGGCGGAGGCGGTGCGCGTGGGCCGCCTCCCGGTCGAGGGCGATCAGCAGTGCCTCGCCGGGGCGGTTGGGCGCCAGGTCGTCGTCCGGGTGCAGAGTCAGCCGGGCGAGCTCGGCGGGCGTGGGGACCGGGGGCGGTCCCACCATGACCGGGCCCGTGAGGAACGGGCCCAGGGCGTGCAGTATGTCGTCCTGCTCGCCCTCGCTGAGCAGGTTGACCCGGCCTGCCTCACGGTCGTACCAGGCGACGTTCCTGCCGTCCTCGTGGCACACGTACAGCCGCTCCTGACCGTGGCGCCAGGTCGGTATGACGCGCAGGCGGTGCCGGTCGTCCGGTCCACGTGATCCGCTCATGCACCATCACCCCATGACCATGGGAACAGGCGGGGTGCTCCAAGGGCAAGAACCCGGCTACCTTTGAGAGCAGTTGGGCTGGGGAGTGGGGAGGAGCCGTTGCGGACCCGCAGGAAGCAACCCGACGTACCGGCTCCGGACAGCCCGTGGAACGAGATCGTGCCCGGCCTGTGGATGGGCGGGCACGAGTTCAGGGGTCACTCCGGGCAGGTGCGGCTCGCCGTCGTGCACGATGAGTTCGATCTTGTGCAGACGCTGCTCAGGCTGCCAGGACACGGGCCGGATCCCGGGGTCGAGCACCATGTGTGGCCGATTCCCGACGGCCCGCTGGACGGGACACAGCTCGCGGGCGTGATGCGGCTGGCCCGGGCCGCCTGCGACGCGCTGGAGGAGGAGCGCCGGGTTCTCGTCCGCTGCTACCACGGGTACAACCGTTCGGGTCTCGTGGTCGCGCACGCGCTGGTCCGGCAGGGCCGCTCCACCGACGAGGCGATCCGGCTGATCCGCGCCCGCCGCTCCCCCTGGGCGCTGCACAACGAGCTGTTCGTGGACTACCTGCGGGCCGGGCTGCCGACGGCCCGATTACTGGAGGAACTGGCCGAATAATCGTTTCTGCCCGAGGTCCCCGGCACCCCGAGCGGCACCGGCCGACCGCACCCCGAAACAGCGCGGCGCCACCACGGCCCGGACCACGAACCACCTGGCCACCACGGCCCGGACAAGGACACCACCTGGCCACCACGGCCCACAGCTCAGCGCGACCATTTGTTCGCACCGCCGAACAAAAAGGACTTCCGTACGAATAAGGTGTACGAGGCAGTCGTACCCCTACCCACACCTACCCGGAGACCCGTGTTCCCCAGCCGTCCCCCGCACCCCCGCCGGCACAGACCGGCGCGTGCCGTGCTCCTCGCCGCCCTCGTCGGCCTGCTGTCGGCGACGGTGGCGGGCTGCGGCGACGCGGGCGGGCTGCGCGCCGCGGGCGCCACTCCGACCGCGGTCAGCCCGGCCCGGCTCTGGCCCTCGCTGGAACCGGCCGCCAGCCCGGCCTGGCCCTACGACGAGGTCCAGATCGAGACGATGAAGGGCATCACCGCACCCGGCGACGACATCCGCAAGGTGGACCCGGTGGCCGTCGTACGCGCCGAGGTGGCCGCCCACCCGGACGACTACAAGAGCGCCAAGGCGCAGTATCGCGAGACGGCGGTCCGGCTGGCGGACTGCGCCGCGGGCGGGGACCGCGCGAAGTGTCCCGTCATGCAGCCGTACTACCGTGACCTCACCGGTGACGGGCACGAGGACATGACGCTCGGTTTCCGGCTGTACCCGACCAACCAGACGGCCGTGCGGGTCTACACCTTCGAGGGACACAAGCTCGTGCAGGTCTTCGCCAACAACGACGCGGTGATCGGCGTGGAACTGGCCGGGCGCGCGGTGATCATCCGCTCGCCGGCCGGGATCGCCGGCTACGAGTACCGCACGTCCTGGTCGTGGGACCCGGAGCAGCGGGCCATGGTGTTCTCGCGGGACGAGTTCCTGCGCACCGGCCAGCACAAGCCCACGCACGCGCGCACCCCGGCGCCGACCGCCTCTCCCTCGCCGGTCCCCCGCCCGTCGCTCACCCCTTCCGCGAGCCCGGAATGAGGGTCGTGCTCCCCCAGTGGGCGGGAACGCTCGCCGCGAAGTCCGCCGCCTTCATCATCGTGATGTGCTGCGCGCTCGCCGCGCTGCTCGGCATCCTGGTGCACGTCTCGGTGACCAACCAGACCGTGGGCCAGGCACGCGCCCTGGCACTGTCCCGGTTGAAGGACGCGACCAGCGCGTTCGAGGCCGGGGACACGCTGCTGCCGGGCGCCGGTGTGGACCCGCAGGGGCTGCCGGAGTCACTGCGGCGGCTGGCCGCGCACGGGAAGCGCGGCACGATGGTCGACCGGCACAACGGGCGGCCGACGATGTGGGCGGCGGGGCCCGCCGACCGCGGACGGGCGCTGGCCGTGGAGGTCGACTACTCGCAGCAGGCCCGCACCATCGCCGCGCTGGACGGGTCGATCGTGTGGTCCTCGGGGCTGGCGATCGGGGCGACGCTGCTGGTGGGCGCCTTCGCGGTGACGCGGGTGACCCGGCGGCTGCACGCCACCGCGCGGGTGGCCCGGCGGATCAGTGCGGGCGACCTGGAGGCGCGCGTGCACGACCCGCTGGCGAAGGACCCGGCACGCCCGCAGGACGAGGTGGCCGCGGTCGCCGCCGCGCTGGACTCGATGGCGTCCTCACTGCAGGGCAAGCTGCTGGCGGAGCAGCGGTTCACGGCGGACGTGGCGCACGAACTGCGCACCCCGCTGACCGGGCTGCACGCGGCGGCCGAATTGCTGCCGCCGGGCCGCCCGACGGAGCTGGTGCGCGACCGGGTGGCCGCGCTGCGCACCCTCACCGAGGACCTGCTGGAGATCTCCCGCCTGGACACCGGGCGGGAGCGGCTGGAGCTGGACGGCGAGCACCTGAGCGCGGTGGCGGAGCGGGTGGTGCGCGCGGCGGGGGCCGACACCAAGGTCAGGATCGCGCGGGACGCGTACGTGGAGACCGACCGACGGCGGCTGGAGCGGGTGCTCGGCAACCTCGTGGCCAACGCACACCGGCACGGGCGGGCGCCGGTGGTGCTGACCGTGGACGGACCGGTCGTCACCGTGCGGGACCACGGCGAGGGCTATCCGCAGTACCTCGTGGGGCACGGGCCGCAGCGCTTCCGTACCGAGGGCGGCGCGACGGGGCACGGGCTCGGGCTGACGATCGCGCTGGGCCAGGCCGAGGTGCTGGGTGCCCGGCTGGAGTTCGCCAACGCGCCGGACGGCGGAGCGACGGCGACGCTGACACTGCCTCAGCACCCGCCGATGCCGCCGCGCACGGTGGCCGGGGGCACCGCCCCCGACGGCGCGGTGTGACGGGCGGTCATCCCGCGGCACTGCCGGGGTGACCCGTGGTGGGGCGGCGCGCCGGATCGGCATCCCGCGCAGCGCGCCTGGCGCGCGCATCACGCCACGCTGGTGCCGATCCACAAGGCAGACAAGACGCCCGTTTTGGGTAAGTTCCGGACATGACCAAGGCCGGAACCACCGTGGCAGCGGCGGACCCGCCGACGCCCGCCGTCCGCCTCCCCAGGCGCCGCGGCGTCGAACTCGCCCTCATCGTCGTGGCCGTGCTGCTGTCCGTGTACGGCTACTGCGCCGTGGGCCTGGCCAAGCACGGCACCATCCCGCCCGGCGCCGCCGGTTACGGCGCCGGGCTCGGTGTGCTCGCGCTGCTCGCGCACGTCGCCGTCCGGCTGCGGGCCCCGTACGCCGATCCGCTCCTGCTGCCCATCGGCGTGCTGCTCAACGGCCTGGGCCTGGTG
Source organism: Streptomyces sp. NPDC046197 (assembly GCF_040646295.1). Lineage (NCBI taxonomy): Bacteria > Bacillati > Actinomycetota > Actinomycetes > Kitasatosporales > Streptomycetaceae > Streptomyces > Streptomyces sp. NPDC046197. The sequence continues at coordinate 20,156 of NZ_JBEYZY010000030.1, forward strand.
CTGATCTACCGGCTCGACCTGGAGACCCCCGGTGACCGGGCCGCGCCCATCCAGCTGGTGTGGTCCACACTGGGCGTGGCGCTGTTCATCCTCGTCGTGCTGATGCTGCGCGACTACCGCTGGCTGCAGCGGTACGCCTACGTCTGCGTGGTCGCCGCGCTCGCACTGCTGGCGGCGCCCATTTGCTTCCCGGCCGTGAACGGCGCCCGCATCTGGATCCGGGTGGCGGGGTTCTCCATCCAGCCCGGCGAGTTCGCGAAGGTGCTGCTGGCCGTCTTCTTCGCCGCGTACCTGGCCGCCAACCGCAGCGCGCTGGCGTACACGGGCCGCCACCTGTGGCGGCTGCGGCTGCCCACCGGGCGGGTGCTCGGCCCGGTGGTGGCGATCTGGCTGCTGAGCGTGGGCGTCCTGGTGCTGGAACGGGACCTCGGCACCTCACTGCTGTTCTTCGGACTGTTCGTCGTCCTGCTGTACGTCGCCACCGGCCGCACCGGATGGCTCGCGGTCGGGCTGCTGCTCGCCGTGGCGGGGGCGCTCGCCGTCGGCCGGTGGGAGCCGCACGTGCACGGCCGCATCGAGGACTGGCTGCACCCCTTCGCGACCATCGACGCGGGCCAGGGCCCCAACCAGGTGGCCCAGTCGCTGTTCTCCTTCGCGGCCGGCGGGGTGCTCGGCACCGGGCTCGGCCTCGGCCACTCGATCCTCATCGGCTTCGCGGCCAAGTCGGACTTCATCCTGGCGACCGCCGGGGAGGAGCTGGGGCTGGCCGGGCTGTCCGCGGTCTTCCTGCTGTACGGGCTGCTCGTGGAACGCGGCTTCCGGGCGGGCCTCGCCCTGCGCGACCCCTTCGGCCGGCTCCTCGCGGTCGGGCTCGCCTCGATCGTGGCGCTCCAGGTGTTCGTCATCGCGGGCGGCGTGACGGGCCTGATCCCGCTGACCGGAATGGCGATGCCGTTCCTGGCGCAGGGCGGGTCGTCGGTGGTCACCAACTGGGCGATCGTGGCGCTGCTGATCCGGGTGAGCCATGTGGCACGACGGCAGTACGACGGGCGGGTGGCCCCGTGACCCGGTACATCCGGCACGCCGCCGCCTTCTGCATCCTGCTGCTGGTGGCGCTGGTGGTGAACACGGCCTGGCTGCAGGTCCTGCAGGCCCCCTCGTACGACGGCAACCCGGCCAACCGCCGTCCCACGATCGCCCGTTACAAACAGCCCCGCGGCGACATCCAGGTCGGCGGCCGGCCGGTCACCGGCTCCCGGGACAGCGGTGAGCAGCTGCGCTACGAACGGACCTACCCGGAGGGGCCCTTGTACGCGCCGGTCACCGGGTTCGCCTCGCAGCGGTACGGGACGACGTTCCTGGAGCACGCCGAGGACGAGGTGCTCTCCGGCACCGACCCGATGCTCTCGGGGTTCCCGCTGTGGCAGAACCTCACGCGGGTGGGGACCCCGGGCGGCAACGTGATCACGACCATCGACCCGGCCGCCCAGCGTGCGGCGTTCGACGGGCTGGCCGGGCGCAAGGGTGCCGTGGCGGCGATCGAGCCCACGACGGGCCGGATCCTCGCGCTGGTGTCCACTCCGTCGTACAACCCGGCGGAGCTGTCCGGGAACGGGCCGGCGGTCATCGCGGCCTGGGAGCGGCTGAACCACGATCCGGAGCAGCCGATGCTCAACCGGGCGGTGCGGCAGACGTATCCGCCGGGCTCCACCTTCAAGGTGGTCACCGCGGCGGCCGCGCTGGACGCGGGGGTGGTGACGGACCTGGACGCGCCGACCGACTCGCCGGACCCGTACCCCCTGCCGGGCTCGACGACCCGTCTGGCCAATGAGGCCGAACGCTGCCGGAACGCGCCCCTGCGCTACGCCTTCGAGTGGTCGTGCAACACGGTGTTCGCGAAGCTGGGCGTGGACGTGGGCGTGGACGCCATGACCTCGACGGCGCGCGGCTTCGGCTTCAACGACCCTGATCTGAGGATCCCCTTCTCGGTCTCGCCGAGCACCTTCGACTCCCGCGGGGACCGGGCGCAGCTCGCGCTGTCGTCCATCGGGCAGTACAACACGCGGGCCACCCCGCTGCAGATGGCGATGGTGGCGGCGGCCGTGGCCAACGGGGGCGAGGCGCGTTCGCCGTACCTGGTGGAGCGCACCACCCGCAGGAGCGGGGGCACGGTGTCAGCGGCCGGCTCCCGGCCGGTGCACCAGGTGATGCGCCCGTCGACCGCCGCGCGGCTGCGGGAGCTGATGGCCGACGTGGTCACCGAGGGCACCGGCAGGAACGCCGCGATCGCGGGCGCGACGGTGGGCGGCAAGACCGGCACCGCCCAGCACGGAGTCGGCAACACCGGTACGCCGTACGCCTGGTTCGTCTCCTGGGCGCAGGGCGACCATGACATGGACGCCAAGGTGGCGGTCGCCGTGGTGGTGGAGGACGCGTCGGCGCGGCGCGGGGACATCAGCGGGGGCGGCACGGCGGCACCGATCGCGAAGGCGGTGATGGAAGCGGTGCTGCACCCGTCGCCGACGACATGACGGCCGCTGGATGAGACGGGCGGGCCTGCCAGGAGCACCGGGAGTTGCTCTCAGGCGGCCCCTCAGCACGTGGACGCCCCCTGCTCGATCGCCTGCCTCACCTCCGCCACCCGCTCGCGTTCCTCCGCGGCGAAGCGCTCGGCGTCCAGTTTGTCGGCGATCTCCTCGTCCTGTGCCATGAGGAGGTCCAGGTTGGCGTCGCCCATCTCGAAGACGCCCATGTCGACGTAGGCCTGCTGGAGGCGTTTTCCCCACAGGCCGATGTCCTTGACGCACGGGACGATGCGGCTGAAGAGCAGCCGGCGGAAGAGCTGGAGGTATTCGGAGTTCTCGCTCAGCTCCTCGGCCTCCGCCCTCGGGATGCCGAAGTTCTCCAGGACCTCCACACCGCGCAGCCGGTCGCGCATCAGGTGGCAGCCCTCGATGACGAACTCCTCGCGTTCCCGGAGTTCGGCGTCGGTGAGCTGCTTGTAGTAGTCGCGCAGCGCCATGCGGCCGAAGGCCACGTGCCGGGCCTCGTCCTGCATGACGTAGGCCAGGATCTGCTTGGGCAGGGGCTTGTTCGTGGTGTCGCGGATCATGCCGAAGGCGGCCAGTGCCAGGCCCTCGATCAGGACCTGCATGCCCAGGTACGGCATGTCCCAGCGGCTGTCGCGCAGGGTGTCGCCGAGCAGGGCCTGGAGGTTGTCGTTGATCGGGTAGAGCATGCCGATCTTCTCGTGCAGGAAGCGGCCGTAGACCTCGGCGTGCCGGGCCTCGTCCATCGTCTGGGTCGCCGAGTAGAACTTCGCGTCCAGGTCGGGGACCGACTCCACGATCCGTGCCGCGCAGATCATCGCGCCCTGCTCGCCGTGCAGGAACTGGCTGAACTGCCAGGACGCGTAGTGCCGCCGCAGATCGCCCTTGTCCTTGTCGGTCATCTTCGCCCAGTACCGGGTGCCGTAGAGGTTCATCGCCTCGTCCGGGGTGCCGAGCGGGTCGTAGGCGTCGACCTCCAACTCCCAGTCGATCCGCTTCTGCCCGTCCCACTGCTTGTCCTTGCCCTTCTGGTAGAGGGCGAGCAGGCGGTCGCGGTTTTCGTCGTACTCCCAGCTGAAGCGCGCCGCGCCGCTCGCGGGGACCGGCCAGTGCGGGTCACCGGGTTCTTTGGCGTACAGGTCGTAGGTCGGCATACCTCGCAGGCTCACACGTAGACGCCGAGTCAACAAGTCATGTGCAAGGGATTGACGAGCTTGCTGACAGGCAGTCTCATAAGAGGCGAAGGGGTGACCCCCGGTAATTCGGCCACATCCCGTACGACGAGGTGGGACTGCGATGACGACCCTGACGGAAGCCGGCGCGCTCGAAGGGCTGCGCGACGCGCTCGGACTGCTCAAGGACCGCGAGCAGGTGGCCGAGCGGCTGCTCGCCTCTTCCGCCAAGCACTCCTTCGACCCGGACCGGGAACTGGACTGGGACGCGCCCTTCGAGGAGGGCAAGTGGTTCTGGCCGCCGGAGCTCGTCTCGCTCTACGGCACACCGCTGTGGCGGCGGATGAGCGAGGAGCAGCGGATCCTGCTCTCCCAGCACGAGGCCGCGGCGCTCGCCTCGCTGGGAATCTGGTTCGAGATCATCCTCATGCAGCTGCTGGTACGGCACATCTACGACAAGGCGGCCACGAGCGCCCACGTGCGCTACGCGCTGACCGAGATCGAGGACGAGTGCCGGCACTCGAAGATGTTCGCCCGCCTGATCGCCCACGGCGGGACGCCCTGGTACCCGGTGAGCCGGGTGCACCGGAACCTCGGGCGGCTGTTCAAGACCATCTCGACGACCCCCGGATCCTTCACGGCGACCCTGCTCGGCGAGGAGGTCCTGGACTGGATGCAGCGGCTGACCTTCCCGGACGAGCGGGTGCAGCCGCTGATCCGGGGCGTCACGCGGATCCACGTCGTGGAGGAGGCACGCCATGTGCGCTACGCCCGCGAGGAGCTGCGGCGGCAGATGGTGACGGCGCCGAGGTGGTCGCAGGAGTTCACCCGGATCACCTCCGGTGAGTTCGCCCGGGTGTTCTCGGTCGCCTTCGTCAACCCCGACGTCTACCCGAACGTGGGGCTGGACAAGCACGAGGCCATGGCTCAGGTGAAGGCGAGCGCGCACCGGCGGGAGGTCATGCAGACGGGAGCCAGGCGGCTCACGGACTTCCTGGACGACATCGGGGTGCTGCGGGGTGCCGGCCGACGGCTGTGGCGGGCGTCCGGGCTGCTCGCCTGACCACCCGCTGTGCGCCGAACCCTGCCGCGGAGGCCGGCCGCGGTGGTCGTCCGGGCGGCCGGCCCAGGTGCGGGCCGGGGGTCACCGATTACGCTGCGGGTCATGACCCCCGCCGCGCCCACCCCCGCCTACCGCCGCCTCAGCGTCGAGGAACGCCGGGCACAGCTCCTCGACGCGGCCCTCACCCTGTTCGCGCACCGTGCGCCCGAGGAGATCTCGCTGGACGACGTGGCAGAGGCGGCCGGGGTCTCGCGACCGCTGGTGTACCGGTACTTCCCCGGCGGCAAGCAGCAGCTGTACGAGGCCGCGCTCCGGTCCGCGGCCGAAGAGCTGCAGCACTGCTTCGACGAGGCGCACGAGGGCCCGCCGCTGCCCCGCCTCGCCCGCGCCCTGGACCGTTACCTCACCTTCGTCGACCAGCACGACGCCGGATTCAGCGCCCTGCTGCAGGGCGGCAGCGTCGTGGAGACGTCCCGCACGACGGCCATCGTGGACGGTGTGCGCAGGGCCGCGGCCGAGCACATCCTCAGCCACCTGCAGGTCACGGACCCGGGTCCGCGGCTGCGCATGACCGTGCGGATGTGGATCACCGCGGTGGAGGCCGCCTCGCTCATCTGGCTCGACGAGGGCAAGCAGCCGCCCGCCGGCGAACTGCGGGACTGGCTGGTCGAGCAGTTCGTCGCCGTGATGACCGTGACCGCCGCCCGGGACCCGCAGACGGCCGCCCTGGTGCAGGCCATCGCGTCGCGGGATGGCTGACACTGGTGCCGTGAAGAGCGAAGACACCCCTTTCGAGGGCGGCCCGATGGACGGCCGAGTGCTGCCCGTACTGCTGGGGCCCACCGGGCAGCCGCCCAGGACGTACCGCATCCCGGTCCCGGACGCGGCGGGCGGCAGGCCCACCGTGCTGGTCTACCGCCGGGTGCCCCGGGGGCACAGCAAACGGCTCGGACTGCCGCGGGGGTGGAAGTACGAGTTCGATCCCGAGGGGAAGAGCGCGGGCCGGCTGAAGTGGCCGTGGTCCAGGCCGGAGCCGAAGCCGGACACCCAACCCGGGCAGCCGCCGGGCGGCAAGCCGGGTGACACCGACGGGTGACGCTGTTGCGCCGGACGGCGCTCCTATGCACTGAAAGTCATCTCATACGTCCCATGCTCACGTTGCGGAGCGGAGAGTCCGCTGCGCAAAGGGAGGTGATGACGTGTCAGGAAAGGTGCTGCGTCTGGTGTGTGCGGCGGCGGTGGCGCAGGCCGCCCTCGCACCGGTGCCCGCCGCGGCCGCACCGCGGCCGCCCGCGGCCCCGGCGGCCGCACCGCAGCCGCCGGAGCCCGCACAGCGGTCGGTGTCCGACCTGCTGACGGACCTTCAGCGGCTGTACCGCCAGGCCGAGCAGGCCACCGAGGCCTACAACGCCACCGCCGAGCAGCTCAGGAAGCAGCAGTCCGAGGTCGCCCGGCTGGACACGGCCCTGTCCCGGGCCCGCCTCGCCCTGCACGACAGCCGTGGAGCGGCGGGCCGGCTCGCCCGGCAGCAGTACCAGGGCAGCACCGCCATCTCCCCGTACGTACGGCTGCTGCTCGCGCGGGACCCGCAGCACGCCCTGGACCAGGGCCATGTGATCGGGCAGCTGGCGCGGGAGCGGGCCGAGACCGTGGGGCGGCTGGTCGGCAGCGAGAAGAGGGCGAACGACCTGGCGGGCGAGGCACGCAAGGCGCTCGACGGGCAACTCGCCCTGGCCGCACGGCAGAAGAAGGCTCACGACGACGTGCGTGCACGCCTCGACGACGTGGAGAGGCTGCTGGCCTCGCTCAGCGCCGAGCAGCTGGCGGCCATCGCCGCGTTCGAGAAGAGCGGGATCGCCGAGGCGCAGCGGAAGTTCCTGGCGTCCGGGGCGCTCAGCGGCGAGCGTCCGCCGACCGAAGAGGGCGACCGGGCGGTGCGCTACGCGGTGCAGCAGCTGGGCAAGCCGTACCAGTGGGGTACCGCGGGTCCGGCGTCGTACGACTGCTCGGGGCTGACCTCGCAGGCCTGGGGGCACGCGGGGACGCTCATCCCCCGCACCAGCCAGGAACAGTGGGCCCGCCTCACGCGTGTCCCGCTGAACGAACTGCGCCCGGGCGACCTGGTCGTCTACTTCCCCGAGGCCACGCACGTCGCCCTGTACCTCGGTGACGGCATGGTGGTGCAGGCGCCCCGGCCGGGCGCGAAGATCAAGGTGTCGCCCGTGGCGGCCAACCCGGTGCTGGGGGCCGTGCGGCCGGACCCGCGCGGGGAGCCCCTGCGGCTGTACGCGCCACCGAAGCTCCCCAAGGGTGCCCTGGACGGACCGGACGAGGGCTACTACGCGGCGCCCGCCCCGGAGACCTCCGCCAGATAGGCCTGGGTCCTGGCCGGGTCGTAGAAGAAGTTCTCGAAGTCGGCCGGGTCGTTGAAGGCGTTGGCGAAGCGGTTGGCGACCGGCTGGAGCCGGCCCGCGGCGCCGATGAGGTTCAGGATGTGCTCCGGCGGCGGGGCGAGCATGGCGTTCGTCCACTTGGTGACGTGCTGGGCGGTGGCCCAGTAGCGGTCGAAGGCCTGCTGCATCCACTCCTCGTCGAAGGGCCTCTCGCCGTGTTCGAGGATGGCGGCGAGGTAGGCGGCGGCGCACTTGGACGCCGAGTTGGAACCCTGGCCGGTGATCGGGTCGTTGGCGACGACGACGTCCGCGACGCCGAGGACCAGGCCGCCGCCGGGCAGCCGGCCGATCGGCTTGCGGACGGTCGGGGCGTAGCGGCCGGCCAGCGTGCCGCCCGCGTCGGTCAGCTCCACCTTGGTGGCCCGCGCGTACTCCCAGGGCAGGAACTTCTCCATGAGCCGCAGGGTCAGGGAGAGGTGCTCGGCCGGGTCCTTCACGCCGTTGAAGACGTCCAGCGGGCCGCCCGGTATGCCCTCCCAGAACAGGATGTCGGCGCGGCCCGAGACGGTGAGGGTCGGCATGACGAACAGCTCGCCGACCCCCGGGACCAGGTTGCAGCGGACCGCGTCGAAGTCGGGGTGCTCCGGGCGCGGGCCCAGACCGTGCACGTACGCCACCGCCAGGGCGCGCTGCGGCTCGCTGTACGGGGAGCGGGAGGCGTCCCGCTCGAACATGGACACCAGCTCGCCCTTGCCCGCCGAGACCAGCACCAGGTCGTAGGCGCGGGAGAAGTAGTCGAGGTCGCCGACCGCCGCACCGTGGATGACCAGCTGGCCGCCGCGCTGCGCGAACGTCTCCATCCAGCCGGCCATCTTCACCCGCTGGTCGACCGACTGCGCGTACCCGTCGAGCCTGCCCACCCAGTCGATGGCGCGCTGCGAGGGGCCCGGGTCGAAGGAGCCGGGGGCGGCGACCGAGACGCCGAGTCCCTCGATCCTCGGCGCCTGCGACTCCCAGAAGTTCAGCTCCAGGTCGCGCTCGTGCTGCAGGGCCGTGTGGAACATGCACTGCGTCGACATGACCCGGCCGGAGCGGATCTCGTCCGCCGTCCGGTTGGACATCAGGGTGACCTCGTACCCGTGCGACTGAAGGCCGAGGGCGAGCTGGAGGCCGGACTGGCCGGCCCCCACGACGAGTATCTTCCGCATGCGGGGGTGTCTCCTAGGGCTTACTTCTGGACTACTCGGGGGTTTCCTCGAGTGCGTGGGCCACAAGGGCCAGCAGGGTCTCGATGGCCGAGATCCGGCGTCGCGCGTCCATGATCATGACAGGTATGTGTGCGGGAATGGTGAGGGCCTCGCGCACATCCTCGGGCTCGAAGAACTCGCTGCCGTCGAAGTGGTTGACCGCGACGACGTACGGCAGCCCGCAGCTCTCGAAGTAGTCCAGCGCCGGGAAGCAGTCCTTCAGCCGGCGGGTGTCGGCCAGGACGACGGCGCCGATCGCGCCGCGCACCAGGTCGTCCCACATGAACCAGAACCGCTGCTGGCCCGGCGTGCCGAACAGGTAGAGCACCAGGTCGTCGTCGAGCGTGATGCGGCCGAAGTCCATGGCCACGGTGGTGGTCAGCTTGCCCGGCGTGGCGGTGAGGTCGTCGGTCTCCTCACTCGCCTCGGTCATCAGCGCCTCGGTCTGCAGCGGCGTGATCTCCGAAACGGAGGTGACCAACGTGGTCTTGCCGACGCCGAAGCCGCCGGCCACCACGATCTTCGTGGCGATCGGGGCCTGGGTGCGGTCCGTCTGCCAGGGCCGCAGATGTTCCTCTTCGTCCACTGCGACGGCGGGCAGCGGGGAGACGCCGCGAGCGGCGTCAGAGACGGCGGAGTCCACTCAGCACCCTTTCCAGCAGAGCGCGGTCCGGCCGGCCCGTGCCATGGCCGGTCCCGGTTCCGTACACACGGATCTTTCCCTGGTCCGCGAGGTCGCTCAGGAGGACGCGGACCACACCGAGCGGCATCTTCAGCAGCGCGGCGATCTCGGCCACCGTGCGCATCCGGCGGCAGAGTTCGGCGATGGCCCGCATCTCCGGCATGACCCGGGTGGTGAGGGAACCGTTCGCCAGCTCCCTGCGCTCCTCCGGTGCCTCGAGCGCGGCCGTGCTCGCGACGAACGTCTCCACCAGCAGCACATGGCCGAAGCGGGTACGGCCGCCGGTGAGCGAGTAGGGGCGCACGCGGGCGGGTTTGCGGTCGCCACCGCGGACCGGGAGCTGACTGGGCGTACTGCTCATCGGGTACTCCCCACCGACGCGGACTCCAGGGACTTCCGCAGCTCGCTGCGGAGTTCGGGCGTCAGAACGTGTCCGGCGCGGCCGACGAAGAGCGCCATGTGGTACGCCACCACGCTCATGTCGCACTCCGCGGAGCCGTGCACACCGAGCAGCGAGCCGTCACTGATCGACATGACGAACAGACTGCCCTCGTCCATGGCGACCATCGTGTGTTTGACCCCGCCGAACTGCATCAGCCTGGCGGCGCCGACGGTGAGGCTGCCGATGCCGGAGACGATGGTGGCCAGGTCGGCGGCAGAGCCACGCGGGCCGGTGCGGCTTACGGCGCGGGCCTGCCTCGCCTCGTGGTTGCGGCCGGGGTCGGACGAGAGGAGCAGCAGGCCGTCGGAGGAGACCACCGCGACCGAGAGGATGCCGGGCACCTCCTCGACGAGGTTGGTCAGCAGCCAGTGCAGGTTGCGGGCGTCACTGCTCAGTCCGAAGGTACTGGGCGCGGTCAACTGCTTGCCTCCTCGACGGTGCCCCCCGTGGCTTCTTCGGCGTTGCGCTCCGCGGGCTGGGCCGCGGGTGTCCTGTGCTGGTCCGTCTGTGCGGCGATCTCGGCCTCTACGGCACGGAGACCTGCCTGGGCCCCCTGGCGGAAGCCGCCCAGCCGGCGGCGGAGGGCGTCCGCGTCCACGGAACCGCTGGGCCGGCGCGGGGCCGGGTCGGGTGCGGTGATCCTGGGAGTGCGCTTGGGCAGGCCCTTGGCGGTGACGGGTTCCTCCGCCCGGTCCGGGGCGCGTCCGTGCTCCGCCGCGGCCTCGCCTTCGGCAATCGCACCCGCACCGCCCGTGCGCGTCTGGTGGACCGTTGGCTCCTGCGGCGCCGTCCCGTCGTCGGCGACCGCGTGCCCCTCGTGCCCCGGGCCGGCATCGGACGCCGGGTGGGGCCTGGCCGGATCCGGCTCGGATGCCGGGGCCAGGGCCGGGAGCAGGAGTTCCATCGTGGTCTCGGCGGGGCGCTCCGCAACCGGCTCCGGCCCGACGGCAGGCTGGTGCGGGATGCGGTGCCCCGGCTGTGGGACCTCCGGCGTCGGCTGCGGAGTGTCCTGCGCAGGCCGTTCGGCGCCGTGCGCAGGCTGCGGGGCGCGGTCCGGCCCCGGCTGCAGGAGGTCCTGCGGCGGCTGCGCCCCTCGGTCCGGCGACGGCTGTGCGATGTCCTGCGTCGGCTGCGGGATGCCATGCCCCGGCCGGCGGACCTCCGGCGTCGGCTGCGGGACGCGGTCCGGCCCCGGCTGCGGGATCTCCTCCGACGGCTGTGCCGCTCGGTCCGGCGACGGTTGCGGGGCGTCGTGCGCAGGCGGCGCGGCGCGACCCGGCGTCGGCTGCGGGAGGTCCTGCGGCGGCTGCGGAGCGTGGTCCGGAGGCGTCTCCGAGCGTCGTACCGCCTGTTCCGCCAGGTTCACCAGCGGGTCGCCGTCATCGAAGCGGCCGGGCAGGACGTTGGAGTTGGCCTCGGCGTTGGCTCCGGGCAGGGAGAACGTCTGGGTGCCGCCGGACGCCGGGGCGGCGGCCGGCGGGGTGGCCAGCAGCATGTGCGGGACGACGACCACCGCCGCCACACCGCCCTGCCGCTGCTCGCGCAGCTGCACCCGCACACCGTGGCGGTGCGCCAGGCGGGCCACGACGTACAGGCCGAGGCCGAGTCCGTCCTCGCCCTCCTGGTCGTAGGGGGCCTCCGGGTCCAAGGCGGCGAGACGGCCGTTGAGACGGGTCATCCGTTCGGTGGTCATGCCGATGCCCTCGTCCTGGACGGAGAGCATCACCTCGCCGTTCTCCAGGAGCCAGCCGGAGACCTCGACGGGCCGGTCCGGCGGGGAGAACGAGGTGGCGTTCTCCATGAGTTCGGCCAGGAGGTGGGACAGGTCGTCGGCCACGAAGCCCGCCACATGGGCGTGCGGCGGCAGCGCGGCGATGCGGACGCGTTCGTACCGCTCGATCTCACTGACCGCGGCCCGGACCACGTCGACCAGCGGGACCGGCCCGGCGTGCTGCTGGACGTGCTCGGTGCCGGCGAGGACCAGGAGGTTCTCGCTGTGCCGGCGCATGACCGTGGCGAAGTGGTCGAGCTTGAAGAGGGTCGACAGGCGGTCGGGGTCCTGCTCGCGCTCCTCCAGGCCCTCGATGACGGCGAGCTGCCGCTCGACCAGACCCAGGGTGCGCAGCGCCAGGTTGACGAAGGTGCTGCCGATGCTGGTGCGCAGCCGCTCCAGCTGAGCGGCCGAGCCGGCGAGTTCGGCCCGCAGTTCCTCACGGGCGTCGGCCATCTTCTGGCGCTGGCCGACCAGATGCTTGCGGTCGGCCTCCAGGGTGGCGACGCGCTCGGCGAGGGCGGCGGCGTGCGCGTGCAGCGCGTTGACGGAGCGCACGACCTGGGCGAACTCGTCGTTGCGGCCGGTGAACTTGAGGGGCTCCTCGGCCGTCGGGTCCTCGGCACCGGCCAGCCGGGCCGAGCCGAGGCGGAGCACGGCGAGCGGGCGGGTCAGGGTGCGGGCCAGGGCGGTGGCGATGCCGATGGCGGCCAGCAGGAGGGCGCCCAGGACGGCGATGCGGATCTCCAGCGCGGTGACGTCGTCGTCGCGCAGCTTGGTGAGGTCCTTGGTGCGGTGGTCGTACAGGGACGACTCCACGCCGCCCATCAGGTCGACTCGGGCGCTGAGCGCGGCGTCGGCCTTCCTGACGCTGGTGTTCAGGTCGCTGTCGGAGAGCGTCGGCCGGTCGGTGAGACCGGCGAGGTACTTCTCGGCGGACGTGACCTCCGGTCCGGTCACCGTGGAGTCGTAGGAGGCGCGCGCCGTCTCGGGCGCGGTGTCGCGGAAGTCGGTCAGGGCGGCGTCGGAGCGCACCCGCGCCTGCTGGGCGGCGGCGCTGAGCGCGGCGCGCTGCTTGGTGTCGGCGTCCGAGGAGGTCGCGGTCGTCGTGGGCAGGCCGGTGGTGGGGCTGATGACGGTCTGCGTGGAGTACGGCACGTTGAGGGCCGCGAGGAGCAGTCCGCGGGCGGCGGCGGCCTGCTGGACGGCGGTGTCGAGCTCGGCGAGGGCATGGGCGCCCGAGCCCGCACGCGGGGGCATCTGCTCGGCCAGCTGTTCGGCGAGCCTGTGCAGCTCGGCGATGGGCGCGGAGTACGCCTGGTGCGCCTGGAGGGCGGTGCTCTGCCCGGTGAGGGCCGCCCGCCGCACGGCCGCGATGCCGTCGAGGTCGGTGCGCAGCCAGGCGGGCGTGTCGGGGTTGGCGCGCAGTTCGTCGACCTGACGGTCGACACGGGTGCTGCGCTGCTCCGAGGGCGCCTTCGACCTGGGCCGGCCCGCGGCGACGTACGAGGTGACCTCGTCGCGCTCGTCGGCGAGCGAGTGGGCCAGGGCGAGGGCGTCCTCGGTCTGCCCGGCCAGCGTGACCAGGTCCTGGGAGTCGCTCAGCTGCCCGGAGGCGGCGATCACCGAAGGGGCGCCGGCCCCGGCCACGGCGGCAGCCACCACGGCGACGGCGGCTATCAGACGGTTGCGTACGTGAGTCGGACGCCCCTTGCCGACAGGGGGCGCGACGGGCGTCTGCTGCGCACCTCCCGCGGAGGCCGTCTGCTTGCCTGTGCGCCGAAGCCGCGTCTTCTGCACCGGTGCTCGCATTTCTGTACTCGTGTACTCATGGACCCGAGTGGCGCCCCCGTCAACTGGTGCGGCCGGTACGTACACCCGGTACGGATCCCGACCCTCCCAGTGCCGATGGGCAGTGGTCCCGCATCATCCGCCCCGCCACCCGAAGGAGTGAACATCGGAGGGGAGTTGGCGGGCAAGTTCCGCTGGTGCGTCCGACGGCCGTGTGCGGTGGGCCGGTTGGACGTCTGCGGCAGGCTTTGACAGTATTCGCCACCACGCCTTGCGGGAGCCATTCATTCCGGCCCAAACCAGGCGTCTGACCTGCGGTACTGCGCCAATTCCGAGAGTATTGCCAGCCTTTCGCAAACCTTGTGAAGGCTTCGTGCAGACTGGCTGAATGCGCACTGAGGTTGTTTCGGAGCCCGGTCACCCGGATCGCCCCAACGAGGACTTCGCGAGCGTCGGACTACCGGCTTTCGGGCAGGGCGGCTGCCTTGTCGTCCTGGACGGGGTGACACCGCCGAGGAGCGGGACCGGCTGTCTGCATTCGGTCCCCTGGTTCACCGCGCGCCTGGGCGGCGTGCTGACCGAACTGACCGTTTCCTGCAGAGATCTGACATTGACGGAGATCCTGGCGCGCGCGATCTCCCGGACCTCCGAGGCCCACGCGATCACTTGTGAGCTTTCTCACCCGCGCACTCCACAGGCAACCGTGGTCCTGGCGCGCTGGTCGCCGGAGGCCGTCGAGTACCTGGTCCTGTCCGACTCCGCGCTGCTGGTGGAGTCGTCCGAGGGTCTCGTCACCCCCGTCCTGGACGACCGGCTGACCCGGCTGCCCCGGGCCTCGCTGGCCACCGACGCGCTCATAGACGCCACCGTCCGCAACAAGGAGGGCGGCTTCTTCACCGCGGCCGCGGACCCCTCGGTGGCGCGCCGGGCCGTGACGGGCACGCTGCCCCGCGCCGAGGTCCGTTCGCTGGCCGCGCTGACGGACGGGGCGGGGCGGTGGGTGGAGAAGTTCGGCCAGGGCGACTGGGCGCAGTGTCTGGGCCTGGTACGGAAAGAGGGTGCGCGCGCGCTCGTGGACCGCGTACGGGCCCTGGAGCACGCCGACCGCGATGAGCGAATCCACCTGGGCCGCAGCAAGACGCACGACGACGCGACGGTGGTGTTCGTGGAACTGTGACGACGGCGACCGACGCCGGCGGGGGCAGCCCGGGGCGGGGCCGCAGGGCCGCAGGGCCGCAGGGCCGCAGGGCCGCAGGGCCGCAGGGCCGCAGGGCCGCAGGGCCGCAGGGCCGCAGGGCCGCAGGGAGACACTGCCCCCGCGGGGCGGCGCCACGTCCGGTTACTTCTCCATCACTCGGTTCAACTCGTGCAGCAGCCGGGCCAGTTCCGACACCTCTCGGCGGTCCCAGTGGGCGAGTTGGCTGACGTACCGGGCGCGGCGGGCCTCGCGCACCTGGCCGACGCGGCCGCGGCCCTCGTCGGTGAGGGCCACGAGCCAGGCCCGCCCGTCCGCCGGGTCCGGTTCCCGGGCGACGAGCCCGAGCTCCTCCAGGGCGCGCAGCTGGCGGGACATCGTGGCCTTGCCGACGCCGATGTACGCGGCGAGTTCCGTGGCGCGCTGACTGCCGCACTCGTCCAGCCGTACCAGCAGTCCGTACGCCGCGGACTCCAGGTCCGGATGGACCTCGCGCGCCATCTCGCCCTGGTTGGCCCGGGCCCGCCGCAACAGCACCGTCAGTTCCCGCTCCAGGGACAGGAACTCCCGGTCCGCACCACTGGGCGGCACGTCGGATCCGACTCGGCGTCGCTCGCCGTTTGCCTCTTCGTGCACGTCAGCCCCTGCCTGGATTTTCCCGGTCCTGAAAGTTTCCGCCAGTCGCCGCCATCACCGCAGCTCCGTAAGTATTTCGCAGGCGTAGACCAACGGCAGCCTCCGGACCCCCTTCCCACCCCCGTTCTACGTGCGTAGCTTCTTGACCAGGCAATTACTGGCATGCCCACGCCATAACCGTGCCGACGGGCCGGCGGACCGACGACGCCCCGTCCTCCCCAGCACGGCCGGGGCACGCCTGCGCTTCCCCCCACCGAGCACCACCGAGCCTTCGGAGGCACGTCATGCTCGTGCTCAGATCCAAAGCCGCCCGCGCGCGGCGCCTCACCGTCGCGGGGATCCTGCTCGCCGCGTTCTGCCCCCTGCTCACGCTCCCCTCCTCGGCCGCCACCACCCCCGCCCGCGGCTCCGCGTACATGGGCATGGGCGTCGTGGCGCACGACGGCCGGGGGCCCCTGCCCACCGGCGTGCTCGCCGCCCAGACCGAGGGTGTGGACGTCAGCGCCTACCAGGGCAACGTCGCCTGGTCCACGCTGTGGACCAGCGGGGTCAGATGGGCGTACACGAAGGCGACCGAAGGGACGTATTACACGAACCCCTACTTCGCCCAGCAGTACAACGGCTCGTACAACATCGGCATGATCCGGGGGGCGTACCATTTCGCGACCCCGGACACCACCAGCGGTGCCACCCAGGCCAACTACTTCGTCGACCACGGCGGCGGCTGGTCCCGCGACGGCAAGACGCTGCCCGGCACGCTCGACATCGAGTGGAACCCGTACGGGGCCGAGTGCTACGGCAAGACGCGCAGCGCGATGGTCGGCTGGATCGCCGGCTTCCTCAGCACCTACCGGGCCCGCACCGGCCGGGACGCCGTGATCTACACGGCCACCAGCTGGTGGACCGACTGCACCGGCGACTACGGCGGCTTCGCGGCCAACAACCCGCTGTGGATCGCCCGTTACACCTCCACCCCGGGGACGCTGCCGGCCGGCTGGGGCTACCACACGATGTGGCAGTACACCTCGTCCGGCCCGACGGTCGGCGACCACGACAAGTTCAACGGGGCACTGGACCGCGTACAGGCACTGGCCAACGGCTAGCGGGCGTACGCATGGCGAAGCCGGCACGGTGAAAGCCGCATGGTGAAGCAGCCCGCATGGTGAAGGCCCGGGTCTCCCTCACGGGACCCGGGCCTTCCCTCATCCGGTCACGTCCGTCACGCCGCGACCGGAACCTCCGGCGCCGCACCGTTCGTGGCCGGTGCGAGTGCCAGCTCCAGGACCTGGCGGACGTCGGTCACGGCGTGGACGTCGAGCTTGTCCAGCACCTCGGCCGGGACGTCGTCCAGGTCGGGCTCGTTGCGCTTGGGGATGATGACGGTCGTGACCCCGGCGCGGTGGGCGGCCAGCAGCTTCTGCTTCACGCCGCCGATCGGCAGGACCCGGCCGGTCAGCGACACCTCGCCGGTCATCGCCACGTCCGTGCGGACCAGGCGGCCGGAGAGCAGCGACGCGAGCGCCGCCGTCATCGTGATGCCCGCGCTCGGGCCGTCCTTCGGCACCGCGCCCGCCGGGAAGTGGATGTGCACGCCCCGGTCCCTCAGGTCACCCACCGGCAGTTCCAGCTCGGCGCCGTGGCTGCGCAGGAAGCTCAGCGCGATCTGCGCCGACTCCTTCATCACGTCGCCCAGCTGACCGGTCAGCGTCAGACCCGCCGCGCCCGTCTCCGGGTCGGCCAGGGAAGCCTCGACGAACAGCACGTCGCCACCCGCACCGGTGACCGCGAGACCGGTCGCCACGCCCGGGACCGCCGTGCGCCGCTCGGCCGGGTCCTGCGCGGACTCCGGCACGTGGTGCGGTCGGCCGATCAGGGCGCGCAGGTCGCCGTCCGTGACGGTGAACGGCAGCGTCCGCTCACCCAGCTCGTGCTCGGCGGCCACCTTGCGCAGCAGCCGCGCGATGGACCGCTCCAGGGTGCGCACGCCCGCCTCGCGCGTGTACTCGCCGGCCAGCTTGCGCAGCGCGCCCTCGTCGATGGTGACCTCGTCCTCGCGCAGGCCCGCCCGCTCCAGCTGGCGCGGGAGCAGGTGGTCACGGGCGATGACGATCTTCTCGTCCTCGGTGTACCCGTCGAGACGGACGATCTCCATACGGTCGGCCAGCGCCTCCGGGATGGCCTCCAGGACGTTCGCCGTCGCCAGGAAGACGACGTCGGACAGGTCCAGTTCGACCTCCAGGTAGTGGTCCCGGAAGGTGTGGTTCTGCGCCGGGTCCAGGACCTCCAGCAGGGCCGCGGCCGGGTCGCCGCGGAAGTCGGAGCCGACCTTGTCGATCTCGTCGAGGAGCACGACCGGGTTCATGGACCCGGCCTCCTTGACGGCCCGCACGATCCGGCCGGGCAGCGCGCCGACGTACGTACGCCGGTGGCCGCGGATCTCGGCCTCGTCACGGACGCCGCCGAGCGCCACGCGGACGAACTTGCGGCCCATGGCGTGCGCCACCGACTCGCCGAGCGAGGTCTTGCCGACGCCGGGCGGTCCGACGAGCGCGAGCACGGCACCGCCGCGCCGCCCGCCGATCACGCCGAGGCCGCGGTCGGTGCGCCGCTTGCGCACCGCCAGGTACTCGGTGATCCGCGCCTTCACGTCCTCCAGGCCCGCGTGCTCGGCGTCCAGGATCGCCTTGGCGCCCTGGATGTCGTAGGCATCCTCCGTCCGCTCGTTCCACGGCATGTCGAGGATCGTGTCCAGCCAGGCGCGGATCCAGGAGCCCTCGGGCGACTGGTCGGAGGCCCGCTCCAGCTTGTCGACCTCCTTCAGGGCCGCCTCGCGGACCTTCTCGGGCAGGTCGGCCGCCTCGACACGGACGCGGTAGTCGTCGGACTCCTCCGCGTCGCCGTTCTCGCCGTTCAGCTCGCGCAGTTCCTTGCGGACGGCCTCCAGCTGGCGGCGCAGCAGGAACTCGCGCTGCTGCTTGTCGACGCCCTCCTGGACGTCCTTGGCGATGGTCTCGGCGATGTCCTGCTCGGTGAGGTGGTCGCGCAGTTGCTGGGTGGCGAGCTTCAGGCGGGCCACCGGGTCGGCGGTCTCCAGGAGCTCGACCTTCTGTTCCGTGGTGAGGAACGGCGAGTAGCCGGAGTTGTCGGCGAGCGCGGACACGTCGTCGATGGCCTGGACGCGGTCGACGACCTGCCAGGCGCCGCGCTTCTTCAGCCAGCTGGTGGCGAGGGCCTTGTACTCCTTGACGAGTTCGGCGACGTGGCCGGGCAGCGGGTCCGGCACGCTCTCGTCGATCATGGTCCCCTCGACCCACAGCGCCGCACCCGGGCCGGTGGTCCCGGCGCCGATCCGGACGCGGCCGCGGCCGCGGATCAGGGCGCCCGGGTCGCCGTCGGCCAGCCGGCCGACCTGCTCGACCGTGCTCAGGACGCCGGTCTTCGCGTACGTCCCCTCGACGCGTGGCACCAGCAGAACCCTGGGCTTCCCCGGCTCTGCCCGGGCGGCGGCCTGTGCGGCCTCCACCGCCGCCCGCACCTCGGAATCGCTCAGGTCCAACGGGACCACCATCCCGGGCAGCACGACCTCGTCGTCGAGCGGCAGCACGGGCAGGGTGAGCGGTGTGAACGCCGTGGACTCAGCAGCCATGATCTCCCCTTCGGCAGTCAAGTTGAGCTATGCCGACTCAATGCTTGGGAGTTCTTGATTGTTCCCCGGCATGCGTTCGCTCTGAGCGATCGGGCGGGGACCAGGACGAAATGCCGCACCGGTAGCGACAGCCATGGGCGCACGTCATTTGTTCCGGGCGGCACCGCGAGTGCCCCGGCGGCCCGTCCCTTCGGGGGCTGTCCCGCAGCGACGGCGGCTCAGGCGGGGGCCGGCTCCTGGTACGTGTCCGGGTCCGGGCCGTCCTGGACGCGGGCGCGGCAGCGGCGGCGCAGCACCGGCCAGGTGGCCACGCCGAGACCCACGGAGATGAGGTGCCCCCAGCCGGTCAGCGGGTCCGTGACGTCGACGAGGAGGTCTTTGAGGACAAGCCCGACGAACGCGGCGAGCAGCGGCCAGCGCAGCCGGGGTGTGAGCAGGCCGGACAGGGCGCCGATGCTGCAGGCGACGCCGAAACTGATGCCGTAGTCGAGGCGGTGCAGTGAGCTGTCCGGCAGCCCGCCCGCGAGCACCGCGAGCGCCACGGGGACCTCGGTGGCGAGGGTGGCCAGCACATGCCCGAACAGGAACACGCCGACCGTGCGCACTCCGCCGGTCCGGCGCTCCAGCGCGGTGAGTACGAGCAGGAAGCACAGGCTGTACGGCGACGCGATCCCGCCCGCGATCCACAGCGCGCTGGCGGGCAGCACCAGCAGGGGTGCCTGCACCAGGTGGGCGACGTCCGTGCTGGAGCTCTGGTAGAGGGTGTCCATCAGCGCGGGGTCGGCGTACCGGGCCACGAGCGAGGTGAGCGAGAGCAGGGCCGCGTACCAGAAGGTGAACGGGGTGCCGGCGGGGGTGGGGAGCAGGTGCCGGGGCCGGAGCCCGCTCAGCCGCCCGGGAAGGCGGGAGGTCCCGGCCCACCGCCCGCCCCACGGCCGCGCGACCGCCGGATCGACGAGCGCAACGGCCGACGAAGCGACATGCGAAGCGCCAGACACTGCGACCGGCGAAACAGCCGACGAAGTGGCAGGCACGGCAACCGGCGAAGCCGCAGACGCGGCGACCGGCGAAATGACGGGCAACGCCGCAGGCACGACAACCGACGGAGCGACCGGCGCGGCGGCAGCCGCCCGCCCCCGCTGCTGCGGCATGCCGTCCAGCAACTGCGAGAGATCCCCGAGCACCGCGTCCGCCGTCTCGGCAGCGGCGGGCGCAGGGGCATCCGCGTCCGGTGGAAGGGGCGGGCCCGAAGGCATCGACGAGGCCGCGGCGTCAGCCGTCGCAGTCCGTTCCACGGTGTGGCGCTCCTTCCGTCCCGCCCCACCCTTGGTGCCACACGAGCCCCTGTCTATGACCGACGCCACGCGGAGACGCATTCACAGGACTTTCTGACCTTCGGCAGCGCACATCCACCCACGGAGCGAACAGATGAACTATTCGATCCTTCGACCCGCCGGTGATGCACACGGCCGGACGTTCCCGCGACCTGACCGGCCGTCACCCGTAATTCACGTGGCGGTACGGGCCCGTTCGGGCAGGATGACCCCATGACCACCTCGTACGAGACTCCTGTGGTGCTGGACCGTCGCGAGGGACCCCACGGCGAGGTCGTGCTGCGCCGGCACGGCGGGCTGCTGCAGATCATCGTCAACGGCTGCTTCCTGATGGACACCTCCGACGGCCGCTCCGAGCGCGTCCTCGTCGACGCGGCCGCCGGCGCGCTGGACGGGCGGACGGAGCCGCATGTGCTGATCGGCGGCCTCGGCGTCGGCTTCTCACTGGCCCGCGCGGCGGCCGACCCGCGCTGGGGACGGATCACGGTCGTCGAACGCGAGAGCGCCGTCATCGACTGGCACCGGACCGGCCCCCTCGCCGAGCTGACCGCCGAGGCGCTCGCCGACCCGCGCACCGAGATCGTGGAAGCCGACCTGATCGACTACGTCATTGAGACATCCGACACGTTCGACGCCCTGTGCCTCGACATCGACAACGGCCCTGCCTGGACGGTCACCGACGGCAACGGCGGACTGTACGAACCGGCCGGACTGGCAAGCTGCGCAAGCGTGTTGAGCAACGGCGGGGTGCTTGCCGTATGGTCGGCGCAGCCGTCGCCGGAATTTGAAGGAACCTTGCGGAATGTCGGGTTCCAGCAGGTGCGCACCGAAGAGATCCCCGTTGCCCGGGGCGTTCCGGACGTCGTGCACCTTGCCGTCCGACCTGGATAGCAAAGGCGCGGTGACTCCCCGTACTCTGCTTCTCTGACGCGGATCATTCAAGCGTCAATCGCAGTCATGGGATCACCCCACGGATTCCGGAAAGCACACTTCAGGGGCGGGCGATGGAGCAGACACACACCTCGCACAACGGCACGACGGCGACCCCGGGCGCACAGCGCCGGGTCCTGGTGGTCGAGGACGACCCGACCATCGTGGACGCCATCGCCACCCGCCTGCGCGCCGAGGGATTCCTCGTGCAAACCGCGGGCGACGGCCCGGCCGCCGTCGACACCGCCGAGGCCTGGCAGCCCGACCTGCTGATCCTCGACATTATGCTGCCCGGCTTCGACGGCCTGGAGGTCTGCCGCCGGGTGCAGGCCCAGCGGCCGGTGCCGGTGCTGATGCTCACCGCGCGGGACGACGAGACCGACATGCTGGTCGGGCTCGGGGTCGGCGCCGACGACTACATGACCAAGCCGTTCTCGATGCGGGAGCTGGCGGCACGCGTCCATGTGCTGCTGCGCCGCGTGGAGCGGGCGGCGATCGCCGCGTCCACCCCGCGCTCGGGCATCCTGCGCCTGGGCGAGCTGGAGATCGACCACGCGCAGCGCCGGGTGCGGGTGCGCTCCGAGGACGTACACCTGACGCCCACGGAGTTCGACCTGCTGGTGTGCCTGGCCAACACCCCGCGCGCGGTGCTCTCCCGTGAGCAGTTGCTCGCGGAGGTGTGGGACTGGGCGGACGCCTCCGGCACCCGGACCGTCGACAGCCACATCAAGGCGCTGCGCCGGAAGATCGGCGCCGAGCGGATCCGCACGGTGCACGGCGTGGGCTACGCGCTGGAGACGCCGACACCATGAGCGACGGGCCGGCCGCACGGAGGGAGCCAGGGGAACCCTGGGGTGGCGTGCGCCCGTTCTCCATCAAGACCAAGCTGGGCGCGCTGGTCGTCATCGCGGTGCTGATCACCACGGGTCTGTCGATGATCGCGGTGCACACCAAGACCGAGCTGCGCTTCATCATGGTCTTCTCGATGATCGCCACACTCCTCATTACGCAGTTCGTGGCCCATTCGCTCACCGCGCCGCTGGACGAGATGAACACCGTGGCCCGCTCCATCTCGCACGGCGACTACACGCGCCGGGTACGCGAGAACCGCCGCGACGAACTGGGCGACCTCGCGCAGACGATCAACCGCATGGCCGACGAGCTGGAGGCCCAGGACCGCCAGCGCAAGGAGCTCGTGGCCAATGTCTCGCACGAGCTGCGCACCCCCATCGCGGGCCTGCGCGCGGTGCTGGAGAACATCGTCGACGGGGTCACCGAGGCCGACCCCGAGACCATGCGCACGGCCCTGAAGCAGACCGAGCGGCTCGGCCGGCTGGTCGAGACGCTGCTGGACCTCTCCCGCCTGGACAACGGCGTCGTACCGCTGAAGAAGCGGCGGTTCGAGGTCTGGCCGTACCTGTCGGGGGTGCTGAAGGAGGCCAACATGGTCGCCTCCGCCCGCGCGGGCATCGCCTCCGGCTCCGGCAGCCACACGCGTACCGACGTGCACCTGCACCTGGACGTCTCCCCGCCCGAGCTGAGCGCGCACGCCGACCCGGAGCGCATCCACCAGGTGGTCGCCAACCTCATCGACAACGCGGTCAAGCACAGCCCGCCGCACGGCCGCGTGACGGTGAAGGCACGGCGCGGGCCGCAGCCGGAGTCCCTGGAGCTGGAGGTCCTCGACGAGGGTCCCGGCATCCCCCGTTCCGAGTGGCACCGGGTCTTCGAGCGCTTCAACCGCGGGGCGGTGAGCCGGCCGCACGGTCCCGGCAGCGACGGCGGCACCGGCCTCGGCCTCGCGATCGCCCGCTGGGCGGTGGATCTGCACGGTGGCCGGATCGGTGTGGCCGAATCCGAACGCGGCTGCCGGATCCTGGTCACGCTTCCGGGGCTACCGGCTCTGCCAAGTTGACGTAAAGTTCGATCTCGAACCGCAAGATCCACGAGGGTCCCGCAGGCGGACACGTGTGATCAGGCAGGGGACTGCACCTTCCCAGGGTCAGGCCCCGCTCACACCTTCCCTTCCACAGCGGAACTACGCTTGTTTCCCGCCATTTCAAGCCCCGAAACACAGCTTTCGATGTGACTTACACGACGAAGGACGGGCCCGACCTGACCTTCACGGTCTTGGAGGCGTAGCCTTTATTCCCGCTGTCCATCACCTTGTGAAGCGGAAGAGGGCGGTTGCCGCCGTGTCGCCACAGTCCCCCAGTAACTCGAGCTCCCCCAGCCTTCGGCCGGGAGGTGCCCCCACGACCGACACCGACCAAGCCGGGAAGAACCCCGCGGCCGCGTTCGGTCCCAACGAGTGGCTCGTCGACGAGATCTATCAGCAGTACCTCCAGGACCCGAATTCGGTAGACCGCGCCTGGTGGGACTTCTTCGCCGACTACAAGCCGGGCGCCCCCACGTCCTCGGCTCCGGCGGGTACTGCGGCCGCGGGGGCCGCAGAGACCACCACCACGGCTCCGGCGGCGCCCGCCGCCCCGGCTGCGCCCGCCCGGCCCGCGGCGCCGGCCGCCGCCGCCCCGAAGGCCGCCGCCGCTCCGGCGCAGGCCGCCGCCCCGGCCCCGGCCCCGGCGAAGCCGGCCGCTCAGGCCCAGGCGCCCGCGAAGCCCGCCGCCCCGGCGGAGCCGGCCACCTCGGCCCCGCAGGGCCCCGAGCTCGTCACGCTGCGCGGCCCGTCGGCCGCGGTCGCGAAGAACATGGACGCCTCCCTCGAGCTGCCCACGGCCACGTCCGTGCGCGCGGTCCCGGTGAAGCTGCTGTTCGACAACCGCATCGTCATCAACAACCACCTCAAGCGGGCCCGCGGCGGGAAGATCTCCTTCACGCACATCATCGGCTACGCGATGGTCCAGGCCATCAAGGCGATGCCGTCCATGAACTGGCACTACGCCAAGAAGGACGGCAAGCCGACGCTGGTCAAGCCGGAGCACGTCAACCTCGGTCTCGCCATCGACCTGGTGAAGCCCAACGGCGACCGCCAGCTGGTCGTCGCGGCCATCAAGAAGGCCGAGACGCTGAACTTCTTCGAGTTCTGGCAGGCCTACGAGGACATCGTCCGCCGTGCCCGCGACGGCAAGCTGACGATGGACGACTTCACCGGCGTCACGGCCTCCCTGACCAACCCCGGCGGCCTCGGCACGGTCCACTCCGTGCCGCGCCTGATGCCCACCCAGTCGGTGATCATGGGCGTCGGCTCCATGGACTACCCGGCGGAGTTCCAGGGCACCTCCCAGGACACCCTGAACAAGCTCGGCGTCTCCAAGGTCATGACGCTCACGTCGACCTACGACCACCGGGTCATCCAGGGCGCCGCCTCCGGCGAGTTCCTGCGCCAGGTCGCCAACCTGCTGCTCGGCGAGAACCGCTTCTACGACGAGATCTTCGAGGCGCTGCGCATCCCCTACGAGCCGGTCCGCTGGCTCAAGGACATCGACGCCTCGCACGACGACGACGTCACCAAGGCCGCCCGTGTCTTCGAGCTGATCCACTCCTACCGGGTCCGCGGCCACGTCATGGCCGACACCGACCCGCTGGAGTACCGCCAGCGCAAGCACCCCGACCTGGACATCGTCGAGCACGGTCTCACCCTGTGGGACCTGGAGCGCGAGTTCGCCGTCGGCGGCTTCGCCGGCAAGTCGATGATGAAGCTGCGCGACATCCTCGGCGTGCTGCGCGACTCGTACTGCCGCACCACCGGCATCGAGTACATGCACATCCAGGACCCCAAGCAGCGCAAGTGGATCCAGGACCGCGTGGAGCGCGCGCACTCCAAGCCGGAGCGCGAGGAGCAGCTGCGCATCCTGCGCCGCCTGAACGCGGCGGAGGCCTTCGAGACCTTCCTGCAGACGAAGTACGTCGGCCAGAAGCGCTTCTCGCTGGAGGGCGGCGAGTCCGTCATCCCGCTGCTCGACGCGGTGCTGGACTCGGCCGCCGAGTCCCGCCTGGACGAGGTCGTCATCGGCATGGCCCACCGCGGCCGCCTCAACGTGCTGGCCAACATCGTCGGCAAGTCGTACGCGCAGATCTTCCGCGAGTTCGAGGGCAACCTCGACCCGAAGTCGATGCACGGCTCCGGCGACGTGAAGTACCACTTGGGCGCCGAGGGCACCTTCACCGGCCTGGACGGCGAGCAGATCAAGGTCAGCCTGGTCGCCAACCCGTCGCACCTGGAGGCCGTGGACCCGGTCCTGGAGGGCGTCTCCCGCGCCAAGCAGGACATCATCAACAAGGGCGGCACGGACTTCACCGTCCTGCCGGTGGCGATCCACGGCGACGCGGCCTTCGCGGGCCAGGGCGTGGTGGCCGAGACCCTGAACATGTCGCAGCTGCGCGGCTACCGCACCGGCGGCACGGTCCACATCGTCATCAACAACCAGGTCGGCTTCACCGCGGCCCCCGAGTCCTCGCGCTCCTCGATGTACGCGACGGACGTGGCCCGCATGATCGAGGCCCCGATCTTCCACGTGAACGGCGACGACCCCGAGGCCGTCGTGCGGGTCGCGCGGCTGGCGTTCGAGTTCCGCCAGGCGTTCAACAAGGACGTGGTGATCGACCTCATCTGCTACCGCCGCCGCGGTCACAACGAGTCGGACAACCCGGCCTTCACCCAGCCGCTGATGTACGACCTGATCGACAAGAAGCGCTCGGTGCGCAAGCTGTACACCGAGTCCCTGATCGGTCGCGGTGACATCACCCTGGAGGAGGCCGAGCAGGCCCTGCAGGACTACCAGGGCCAGCTGGAGAAGGTCTTCACGGAGGTCCGCGAGGCGACCTCGCAGCCGGCCGCCTCGGACACCCAGGAGCCGCAGGACGGCTTCCCGGTCGCGGTGCCGACGGCCGTCTCCACCGAGACCGTCAAGCGGATCGCCGCCTCCCAGGTCAACATCCCCGACCACATCACCGTCCACCCGCGTCTGCTGCCGCAGCTGCAGCGCCGGGCGGCGATGGTCGAGGAAGGCACGATCGACTGGGGCATGGGCGAGACGCTGGCGATCGGCTCGCTGCTCCTTGAGGGCGTCCCGGTCCGCCTGTCCGGCCAGGACTCCCGCCGCGGCACCTTCGGCCAGCGGCACGCGGTGATCATCGACCGCGAGACCGGCGAGGACTACACGCCGCTGCTGTACCTGTCCGAGGACCAGGCCCGCTACAACGTCTACGACTCGCTGCTCAGCGAGTACGCGGCGATGGGCTTCGAGTACGGCTACTCGCTGGCCCGCCCGGACGCGCTGGTGATGTGGGAGGCCCAGTTCGGCGACTTCGTCAACGGCGCCCAGACGGTCGTGGACGAGTTCATCTCGTCGGCCGAGCAGAAGTGGGGCCAGACGAGCGGTGTGACACTGCTCCTGCCGCACGGCTACGAGGGCCAGGGCCCGGACCACTCCTCGGCCCGCCCGGAGCGCTTCCTGCAGCTGTGCGCGCAGAACAACATGACGGTCGCGATGCCGACCCTGCCGTCGAACTACTTCCACCTCCTGCGGTGGCAGGTGCACAACCCGCACCACAAGCCGCTGGTCGTCTTCACCCCGAAGTCGATGCTGCGCCTGAAGGCCGCGGCCTCGAAGGCGGAGGAGTTCACCACGGGCCAGTTCCGCCCGGTCATCGGCGACGAGTCGGTCGACCCGGCCGCGGTCCGCAAGGTCGTCTTCTGCGCCGGCAAGGTCTACTACGACCTGGAGGCCGAGCGCAGGAAGCGTGGTCTCACCGACACGGCGATCATCCGCCTCGAGCGCCTGTACCCGCTGCCGGGTGCCGAGCTCCAGGCGGAGATCAGGAAGTACCCGAACGTCGAGAAGTACATCTGGGCCCAGGAGGAGCCGGCGAACCAGGGCGCCTGGCCCTTCATCGCCCTCAACCTGATCGACCACCTGGACTTGGCGGTCGGCGCGGACATCCCGCCGGGCGAGCGCCTGCGCCGGATCTCCCGCCCGCACGGTTCGTCCCCGGCCGTGGGTTCCGCCAAGCGGCACCAGGCGGAGCAGGAGCAGCTGGTGCGCGAGGTGTTCGAGGCGTAACCGCTCCCGCGGGTCATGCGTGACCGGGCCGCACCTCCGATTCGGGGGTGCGGCCCGGCCGTTTGCGCGCATCTATCCTTGACCTCATGTACTTCACGGACCGTGGCATCGAAGAGCTGGAGAAGCGGCGCGGCGAGGAGGAGGTCACCTTCGAGTGGCTCGCCGAGCAGCTGCGGACCTTCGTCGACCTGAACCCCGACTTCGAGGTGCCGGTGGAGCGACTGGCGACCTGGCTGGCCCGGCTGGACGACGAGGACGACGAGGACGACGAGTAGGACGAGCGCGGCACGAGCGGCGGGCCCGAGCGTCAGGCACGAGCGCGGCACGAGCGGCGGGCCCGAGCGTCAGGCACGAGCGCGGAACGAGCGGCGGGCCCGAGCGTCAGGCACGAGCGCGGAACGAGCGGCGGGCCCGAGCGTCAGGCACGAGCGGCGGGCATCGCCGTTGGACGGGGCGCCCCGATGCGGGGCGCCCTTCGGTTTTCCCGGAGGCACTGGGCGATCACCTGAACGGGTGTCTTGACTTCCCGTGACCGCGATATATCGTGTTTCTTGAAGACGCGATATGGCGTGACGAGTCGCGTGTCCGGTCCGTCCCAGGAGGTCTGCATCATGCCCGAGTGGTCCGTCGGCGAGCCCAGGAAGCTCACCTTCGACGAGCCCGTGACCGAGCTCCACGTCCGCACCGTCAACGGAACGGTGAACGTCGTGGGCACGGACGAAGGTTCCGCCCGCCTGGAGGTCTCGGAGATCGAGGGACCGCCGCTGGTGGTCACCCAGCAGGGCGGCACACTCACCGTGGCGTACGAAGACCTGCCCTGGAAGGGCTTCCTCCGGTGGCTCGACCGGAAGGGCTGGCGACGCAGCGCGGTGGTGTCGCTGGCGGTTCCGGCGAGCACACGCGTGGAGCTCGGTGTGGTCGGCGCCGCCGCGATGGTCTCCGGGATCGACGGGCGCGCGGAGGTGAAGGGAGTCACCGGGGACACCACCCTGGTGGGGCTCACGGGCCCGGTCCGGGCGGACACCGTCTCGGGGAACGTGGAGGCGCAGGCGCTCTCGGGAGACCTCCGGTTCAACTCGGTCTCCGGCGACCTGACGGTGGTGGACGGCGCCGGCTCCTCGGTGAAGGCCGACTCGGTGAGCGGATCGATGATCGTCGACCTGAACTCGGCGGGGCGCCCGACCGACATCAGTTTGACGAACGTCTCCGGCGAGATCGCCATCCGGCTGCCCCACCCGGCGGACGCACAGGTGGAGGCGAACACCGCGAGCGGGACGGTGTCCAACGCCTTCGAGGACCTCCGGGTCAGCGGGCAGTGGGGCGCCAAGCGCATCACGGGGCGACTGGGCGCGGGCAACGGCAGGTTGAAGGCGACCACGGTCTCCGGCTCGATCGCCCTGCTGCGGCGCCCCCCGGCGGAAGACGAGCCATGGGACTCGGAAGACCATTCCGAATCCGGTCCGGACAGCCCCTCCGGCAGTGCTCCGGCCGACGGTACGACCGACAAGAAGGTGCTCTGACATGCCTCCCGTCTTCGCCCACGGCCGTCTGCGTCTGTATCTGCTCAAGCTGCTCGACGAAGCCCCGCGCCACGGTTACGAGGTGATCCGCCTCCTCGAGGAGCGCTTCCAGGGGCTGTACGCGCCGTCGGCCGGCACCGTCTACCCGCGGCTGGCCAAGCTGGAGGCCGAGGGGCTGGTCACCCACACCACCGAGGGCGGCCGGAAGGTGTACGCCATCACGGACGCGGGCCGGGCCGAACTGGCCGACCGCAGCGGCGAACTGGCCGACCTGGAGCTGGAGATCCGTGAATCGGTCGCCGAACTCGCCGCCGAGATCCGGGCCGATGTGCGCGGCGCGGCGGGTGACCTGCGGCGCGAGATGCGTGCGGCGGCCTCCGAGGCGCGGCAGGGCACAGGCACCCGCACGACGGGGGCCGGGGAGTACGGCGGCCTCGACGACAGGGAGGCATGGCGCGTCGCCAAGGAGGAGATGCGCCGCGTCAAGCAGGAGTGGAAGGAACAGGCCCGGCGTGCCAAGGACGAGAGCCGTCGGGCCCGCGAGGAGGCCGAGCGGGCCCGGCGCCAGGCCAAGGAGGCACAGGAGCGGGCGCGCGCCCAGGCGCAGGAGGAGATGCAGCGCATCGCCCGGCGGGTCCAGGAGCAGGTGCAGGACCACTTCGCCCGCGGCGACTGGCCGACGGGAGTGCGCGAGGGTCTGACCGAACTGGCCAAGGAGTTCGGCGAGTTCGGAAAGGACTTCGGCAAGGAGTTCGGCAAGGACCTCGGGTTCGGGCGGACGGCGGCCGAGGGCGGTCCGGCGGCGGATGCCGAGTACTCGCAGACCCCGAAGGACTTCCCGGCCGGCTATGAACCGGCCTGGGCGCACGAGGACCTCACCGGTGACCCGGCCCGTGACCTGGACCGGCTCCTCGACCGCTTCCGGGACGACATCCGCGACGCGGCCCGCGACCACGGCGTCACGTCCGACCAGCTCCGCGACACCCGCCGCCACCTGTCGACGGCGGCGGCCCACATCGGGGCGATACTGCGCACCCCGAAGGCCTGACCCGACGGCCCGGCCCGGCGGCCTGACCCGGCGGCCCGCCCCGAAGGCCTGCGGAGCAGAACCCGGCAGGCCGGTGCAGACTCGGCTCACGCCGGGCGCACCGGCCTGCCGGGGCGGGCAACCGGTGCCGCCGCGGCGCCCTCAGCCGGCCAGCGCCTCTCCCCCGCCGTACAGCACGCGCGTCAGCGACTCGTACGTGACGCCATGATCGGCGAGGACCTCGGCGGGCGCGCCCGGCCGGGCCGTCAGGGCGAGCAGCAGGTGCTCGTCGCCGATGTGCCGGTCACGGCGACCGAGGGCGACCCGGAGCGACTCCGTGAGCAGTTCCTTCGCCCCGCGACTGAAAGGCCGCCGCCCGGACCAGCGTCCGGGGCCACCCGCCCTCCCCTTCGCCAGCGCCCCCTGCCCATGGGCCTCCTCGACCCGCGACACGATCGCCGCCACATCGATGCCCAGCCCGGACAGGGCGTCCGTGTCGGCCCGCGAGAGGCCGCCCCGGCGGCGGACCTCGGCCAGGTCCCGCGCCACCGCCTGCCGCCGGGACGGCGTGAGGCCGAGCGCCGCCAGCGCGAACAACGCCCGGCTGCCCTCTCTGTCGAGCAGGGCGAGCAGGACGTGCGACTCCTCGACCCGGTCGGTTCCGGCTCGCGCGGCGCAGCCGGCCGCGGCCTCGACCACGGCACGGGCATCCTTGGTGAATCGTTCGAACATCACTGCCTCCCGTACTTCTTGTGTACGGCCTGCCTGCTGACACCGAGTTCGGCGGCGATCTCCTGCCAGGACCAGCCCTGGTTGCGCGCGCTGCGCACCTGTACCGCCTCCAGCTGTTCCAGCAGCCGCCGCAGCGCGGCGACGGCCCGCAGCCCGACTCTCGGATCGCGGTCACCCGCACGCTCGGCGAGATCCGTTGCTTCGGTCATGACGTCAACTTACGTTGACAATCCGGCAACTGTCAATCACGGTTGACATCAAGGGCGATGCGCCGGCCGAAACAGCACGGCGGGCCCGGACATTCGGTCCGGGCCCGCCGACAAGGGACTGGGGAGGATCAGGAGCTGGTCAGCACGATCTTGCCGAACTGGTCGCCCGACTCCAGCCGTTCGAAGCCCTCGCGGGCGCGGTCGAGCGGGAGCACCTCGTCGATGACGGGACGAACACCCGTGGCGGCACAGAAGGAGAGCAGGTCCTCCAGCTCGTCCTTGGTGCCCATCGTCGAGCCGACGACCTTGAGTTCCAGGAAGAAGATGCGGGTCAGCTCGGCGTGCGTCGGCCGGTCGCCGCTCGTGGCGCCGGAGATGACGAGGGTGCCGCCCGGGCGCAGCGACTTCACCGAGTGCGACCAGGTGGCCGCGCCGACGGTCTCGATGACGGCGTCCACGCGCTGCGGCAGCCGTGCTCCCGGCTCCACCGCCTCGACGGCACCGAGGTCCACGGCCCGCTTGCGTTTGGCCTCGTCCCGGCTGGTGGCGAAGACACGCAGGCCGGCCGCCTTGCCGAGCACGATGGCGGCCGTGGCGACACCGCCGCCGGCACCCTGCACGAGGACCGAGTCGCCCGGGCGCACCCCGGCGTTGGTGAAGAGCATGCGGTACGCCGTGAGCCAGGCCGTGGGCAGGCAGGCGGCCTCCTCGAAGGAGAGCTCCTTGGGCTTGGGCAGGATGTTCCACGTGGGCACGGCGACCTGTTCGGCGAAGGTGCCCTGGTAACGCTCGGTGAGAATGGAACGGGGCTCCCCGGGACCGACCCCGTGCCCGGTCTGGCCGATGACGGAGTGCAGGACGACCTCGTTGCCGTCCTCGTCGACGCCGGCGGCGTCGCAGCCGAGGATCATGGGCAGTTTGTCCTCGGGCAGGCCGACGCCCCTCAGTGACCAGAGGTCGTGGTGGTTCAGGGAGGCGGCCTTGACGTTGACGGTGCTCCAGCCGGGGCGGGCCTGCGGGGCTGGGCGCTCCCCCAACTCAAGGCCGGTCAGCGGCTGGTCGCGGTCGATTCGGGCGGCGTAGACAGCGAACATGACCTTGACGATAGGTGCGCTGCCCGCGTGACGGAACCATGGCGGCCTGTGACACACGCCCTCTTGCCAACGGGGTGCCGGTCGGCCGGGGCCGGCCGCGCCCCGCGGCCCCGGAAAACCGGGGTCCTGAGGCCTGGGGCCTGGGGCCTGGGGCCTGGGGCCTGGGGCAGCGAAAAGCCCCGCCACCCGGGCGGGGCCATTCGGGTCACTTCACGTCAGCGGCGAGCAACGCCCTCCGCGCGAGCGGCCGCGGCCACCGCCGCCGTCACCGCCGGAGCCACCCGCTCGTCGAACGGCGACGGAATGACGTAGTCCGCGGCGAGGTCGTCCCCGACGACCCCGGCCAGCGCCTCGGCCGCAGCGATCTTCATGCCCTCGGTGATCCGCGACGCCCGCACCTGCAGCGCCCCGGCGAAGATCCCGGGGAAGGCCAGCACGTTGTTGATCTGGTTCGGGAAGTCGGACCGCCCGGTCGCCACCACGGCCGCGTACTTGTGCGCGACCTCGGGGTGCACCTCGGGGTTCGGGTTGGCCATGGCGAAGACGAAGGCCCCCTCGGCCATCGACGCCACCGCAGACTCCGGGACCGTACCGCCGGAAACCCCGATGAACACGTCGGCCCCGGCCAGCGCGTCCTCCAGCGTCCCGACGATGCCCGCCTTGTTGGTGAACCCGGCGAGCTCCCGCTTGACCGGGGTCAGGTCCTCCCGGCCGGCCGACACGATGCCCTTGCGGTCGGCCACGGCGACGTCCCCGATGCCGGCCTCCACCAGCATCTTCGCGATGGCGACACCGGCCGCCCCCGCGCCGGAGATGACCGCTCGCAGGTCGCCGATCGACCGGCCGCTCAGCCGCGCGGCGTTGCGCAGCGCCGCCAGCGTCACGACGGCCGTGCCGTGCTGGTCGTCGTGGAAGACCGGGATGTCCAGCCGCTCCTGCAGCTTCCGCTCGATCTCGAAGCATCGCGGCGCCGAGATGTCCTCCAGGTTCACCCCGCCGAAGGACGGGGCCAGCCGGACCACGGTCTCGACGATCTCGTCGACGCCCGTGCAGTCGAGCGCGATGGGAACCGCGTCGACGCCTCCGAACTGCTTGAAAAGAATCGCCTTCCCCTCCATCACCGGAAGGGAGGCCTCGGGCCCGATGTCACCGAGCCCCAGCACAGCCGTACCGTCGGTCACGACGGCGACCACGGACGACTTCCACGTGTAGTCGTGCACCAGCTCGGGCTGCTCCGCGATCGCGGTGCACACCCGCGCGACGCCGGGCGTGTACGCCAGGGACAGGTCGTCCTTGTCACGGACGGGCACGGTGGCCTGCACGGCCATCTTGCCGCCGCGGTGCAGCGCAAAAGCCGGATCGAAGGAATCGAGGGGCTCGGCCCCGCCGTCCTGGTCCGTATTGCTGTCGCTGCGAGGATTGACGATCTCCGCTGCCACTTGGTTTTACCCCTTAAGTGTTCATGGTTTGAGGGTGGCCACTCCTGGTTGAGGGGTGGGCGGGACCGCGCACGGCCCTGATCGGTGATCGTGTCGGGCGCATACGCGACGGGCGCGCCGCACACGCGCCCTGAGCCCCGGATGAGGGGTGTAAAGAACCTTCTTACCGGACCGACGGCACCGACGACGAGTCCATAACGCCAAGGTCACATGACGGAGAACCGACACTTGACCCAATATGGGGACAAGCTCTCGGCTATCGCTCGACAAAGCGTCGAGCATGAACAAAAACCTCGTCGCAGTCGGCCGCAACCCGAGATGTGCCGGAGATCTTCCGGCTCGAAGGAGACATTCCCACAGATGGTCCGGCCCCGACGGCTCGGCTTCAGGGGTTCGGGGGTCACCCGTTATCCGATTTTGACATGGAGAGTCCCCTGAATGGCGTAGCCCGAATGGCAAGATGCGGTCAATCACACGAGGTCGCAACACCCAACGGTGTGTGTTCTCGTCGACCCATCGGCTAACTCCACTCATCTGCCGGAGGAACCCACCATGACCGCACGTTCCACCCGTCGCCCGACCGCCGCGCACTCCCGGACCGCCGCGGTCGGTGCCATCGCGGTCGCAGGCGCCCTGATTCTCACCGGCTGCGGTGACCAGACGAAGGACAAGAACAAGTCCTCCGGCAGCAGCTCTGCCGTCTCGGCCCCGCTGGCCGCCAAGCTCCCGGCGTCGATCCGCGACAAGGGCGTCATCCGGGTCGGATCCGACATCTCCTACGCGCCGGTCGAGTTCAAGGACAACTCCGGCACGGTCGTCGGCCTGGACCCGGATCTCGCCGCGGCGATGAGCAAGCAGCTCGGCGTGAAGTTCGACTTCCAGAACGGCACCTTCGACGCCCTGCTCACCGGCATCCGCTCCAACCGCTACGACGTCGCCATGTCGGCGATGACGGACAACAAGAGCCGCCAGGAGGGTGTCGACCCCACCACGGGCAAGAAGGTCGGCGAGGGCGTCGACTTCGTCGACTACCTGACCGCGGGTGTGTCGATCTACACGCGCAAGGGCGACACCAAGGGCATCACCAGCTGGTCCGACCTGTGCGGCAAGAAGATCGCCCTGGAGCGCGGGACCATCTCGGAGGACCTCGCCAAGGCCGAGGCCAAGAAGTGTCCGAGCGGAAAGAAGCTCACCATCGAGGCCTTCGACGACAACCAGCAGGCGCAGACCCGTCTGCGTTCGGGCGGCGCGGACGCGGCCTCCTCCGACTTCCCCGTCGCCGCCTACGCGGTGAAGACCTCCGGCGGCGGCAAGGACTTCCAGATCGTCGGCGCCCAGGTCGAGGCGGCGCCGTACGGCATCGCCGTCGGCAAGACCAACACGCAGCTGCGTGACGCGCTGCAGGCCGCGATGAACGCGGTCATCCAGAGCGGCGAGTACCAGAAGATCCTCCAGAAGTGGGGCGCCCAGGACGGCGCCATCAAGCAGTCCGTCGTCAACGGTGGCAAGTGACCGCTCCCGAGCGGCCACTGAGAGGCAAGACCCGTGACTGACATCGACAAGACGGCGGAGCCGAAGGACACACCCCCGACCGGCGCGGAGGCCATCAAGGCCATTCCGGTCCGGCACTACGGGCGGTACGTCTCCGCCGTCATCGCCATCGCGCTACTCTTCGCGATCATCTACGCGTTCGGCCAGGGCAAGATCAACTGGCACGCTGTCCCGGACTACTTCTTCGACGACCGGATCCTGACCGGCGTCGGCAAGACCCTTCTGCTGACGGTCCTGTCGATGCTGATCGGCATCGTCGGCGGCATCGTCCTCGCGGTGATGCGTCTGTCGAAGAACCCGGTGACCTCGTCCATCGCCTGGTTCTACATCTGGTTCTTCCGCGGCACCCCGGTCCTGGTCCAGCTGTTCCTGTGGTTCAACCTGGGCCTGGTCTTCGAGTACATCAACCTGATGCCGTTCTACAAGGACTACTGGTCGAACTTCATGACGCCGCTGCTGACGGCGCTGCTCGGCCTCGGTCTGAACGAGGCGGCGTACATGGCGGAGATCTGCCGCGCCGGCCTGCTCGCCGTCGACGAGGGCCAGACCGAGGCCGCCCACGCCCTGGGCATGAGCCACGGCAAGACCCTGCGCCGCATCATCATCCCGCAGGCCATGCGGGTGATCGTGCCGCCGACCGGCAACGAGGTCATCAACATGCTGAAGACGACCTCGCTCGTCGCGGCCGTCCAGTATCCGGAGCTGTTCCGCTACGCCCAGGACATCGGCCAGGTCTCCGGTGCCCCGGTGGAGATGTACTTCCTCGCCGCGGCCTGGTACCTGATCATGACCTCGGTCCTGAGCGTGGGTCAGTACTACATCGAGCGGTACTACGCCCGCGGCTCCAGCCGCAGCCTGCCGCCCACCCCGTGGCAGAAGGTCAGGGCACACCTGACGACCTTCTCCAGCAGGAAGGTCACGGCATGACCGACAAGCTCACCAAGAACGGTTCCGCACCGAAGGACACGTCCGACCCGTCCGCCGCGATGGTCAGGGCCGAGGGCGTCCACAAGTCCTTCGGACCGGTCGAGGTCCTCAAGGGCATCGACCTGGAGGTCAAGCCCGGAGAGGTGTTCTGCCTCATCGGCCCCTCCGGCTCCGGCAAGAGCACGTTTCTGCGGTGCATCAACCACCTCGAGAAGATCAACGCCGGCCGTCTGTACGTCGACGGCGAGCTCGTCGGGTACCGGCAGCACGGCGACAAGCTCTACGAGCTGCGCGACCGCGAGGTCGCCATGAAGCGCCGGGACATCGGCATGGTCTTCCAGCGCTTCAACCTGTTCCCGCACATGACCGCGCTGGAGAACGTGATCGAGGCGCCGGTGCAGGTCAAGGGCCTGGGCAAGAGCCAGGCCAGGGAGCGGGCGATGCAGCTGCTGGAGCGCGTCGGCCTGGCCGACCGGGCGGGGCACTACCCCTCGCAGCTCTCCGGCGGCCAGCAGCAGCGCGTGGCGATCGCCCGGGCCCTGGCCATGGATCCGAAGCTGATGCTGTTCGACGAGCCGACCTCGGCACTGGACCCGGAGCTGGTCGGTGACGTCCTCGACGTCATGCGCGACCTCGCCGAGTCCGGCATGACGATGGTCGTCGTCACCCACGAGATGGGCTTCGCCCGCGAGGTGGGCGACAGCCTGGTCTTCATGGACGAGGGCGTGGTGGTCGAGTCCGGACATCCGCGCGAGGTCCTGACGAACCCGCAGCACGAACGCACCCAGTCGTTCCTGTCGAAGGTCCTGTAGGCGATACGCGGCGAAGGGGCGGTACGGATCTCCCGTACCGCCCCTTCGTGCTGGGCCCGTACCGCCCCTTGGCGTTGCGCCCGTACCGCCCCTTGGCGTTGCGCCCGTGCCGAACCGGCTCCGTTGCCCTACTTCAGCGCCAGCAGCAGCGTGTCGGAGGGCGAGCACCACACCGGGCGCGCCTCGGCGAAGCCCTTCTCGCGCAGCACGCGCGCGTGCCACCCGGGGGACGGCATGTCGCCGTCGGCGTGTTCGCCGTAGATCTCGAAGCGGCGGGCCGTGGGCTCGGCCAGGACCGGGTCCTTTGCGGCCAGCTGCCACCACTCGGCCCAGCCGAGGGCGCCGCTGCGCTTGGCCTGATCCATACGCAGGTGCCGCTGGGCGCGCTCGGCCGCGTTGATCCGCGGCGTCGTCTCGTCGATCATGTGGTCCGCGTTCATGAAGACACCGCCGTCGCGGACGAGTTCCGCGACCTGACCGTAGAGGACCGCGAGGGGTTCGCTGTGCAGCCAGTGCAGGGCCGTGGCGGTCAGGACGGCGTCGTAGGAGTCGTACGGCAGCTTCGCGGGCCAGTCCGGGCTCTTCAGGTCGGCGGTGACGAGGGAGACGCGGTCGTCACCCTCGAAGGTGCCCTCGGCGATGGCGAGCAGCGCCGGGTCGAGGTCGACGCCGGTGCTGGTGGCCCCGGGAAAGCGGGCCAGCAGCCGGGCGGTGATGCTGCCGGTGCCGCAGGCGAGGTCGAGGACGCGCGGCGCGGTGCCGGCGAGGGCCTCCACCATGTCGAGCATGACGCGGAAGCGTTCCTCGCGGTCGGGCATGTACCACTCCTGCTGCCGGTCCCAGCTCTCCTGCCAGGCCCGCCAGTCGGCTCCCGCCGCGGTGATGTCCGCACCCGTGCCCGTCTCCGTGCCCGTAGTGTCCGTCATCGTTGCCCTTCCTCACGCACGCCACGTAATACCCTGGAAGCACGACCGGCTGTTACCCGACCGCATCCATGACCATAGAGTGCCCCCGTAAGGACTACAAGTGGAACTGGCCTATTACTCGGATTACGCCGTCCGCCTCGTCAACAGCGAGGAGCCGGCCCGGGGCAAGGACAACCTGACCTCGGTCGAGGCCGTCCGCGACCTGTTCGGCGCCAACGCGACGGCCGCCCGCCGCGCCACCGACGCCGACGTCACGCGTTTCCGCTCGGTGCGGGGCCGGCTGCGCGCGGTCTTCGACGCTGCCGACCAGGGCGACGAGACCCTCGCGGTGGACCTCCTGAACTCGCTGCTGCTGGAGTTCCCGGTGAGCCCGCAGATCTCCGGGCACGACCACCGCGACGAGGACGGCCGCCCGCTGTGGCACATGCACCTGGCGGACCACCCCTCCAACGCGACCGCCGGGTACGCGGCCATCGCGGCGATGGGTCTGGCCTTCCACCTCACCGAGTACGGCGTCGACCGGCTGGGCCTGTGCCAGGCCGCGCCGTGCCGCAACGCCTACCTCGACACCTCGACCAACCGCTCACGGCGTTACTGTTCCGACCGCTGCGCGACCCGCGCCAACGTGGCCGCCTACCGCGCCCGCAAGCGCCTCGAGGCCGACCGGTCGGTGAGCACGGGCCTGGCGGCCGACACCGCCCAGCGCACCAGCGCCAGCGGCGAGCGCTGAGCGGGCTTGCGCGGCCGGTAGCGCAACCACACCTTGCCCAGGACCAGGTCCTCCGGCACGGTCCCGTAGTCGGTGCTGTCGCCGCCCGCGTACGTGTTGTCCCCGAGCACCCACCAGCCGCCCTCGCGCCGCTCCGCCGCACGCTTGACGACAAGCAGGTCCTGCTGGAACGGATGGCGCAGGACGACCACATCACCCGGCCGGACGCGGGCGCCGTACTGCACCACGAGCCGGTCCCCGTGGTACAGCGTGGGCACCATGGACGGCCCGGTCACCTCGGCCAGCCCGAAGGGCAGCACCGCCCCCCTGCGGTCGGTCTCCTGCGACAGCTCCGGCATCACCCGGCACCTCCCCGGTTCTTCCTCCACCAGTCTCAGTCTCACCCCGGACTTTTGTCCTAAGCCCACGGGGGCACTCGCGAAAACAGGTCTTGCAGGGAGTAATGTCCCACCTGAGAAGACGATCACGAGGAAGGAATGCTCCATGCTTTCCCGCCTGTTTGCCCCCAAGGTCAAGGTCAGCGCGCACTGCGACCTGCCCTGCGGTGTGTACGACCCTGCCCAGGCCCGCATCGAGGCGGAGTCGGTGAAGGCCATCCAGGAGAAAATGGCCGGCAACGACGACCCGCACTTCCAGGCGCGTGCCACCGTCATCAAGGAGCAGCGCGCCGAGCTCGCGAAGCACCACGTCTCCGTGCTCTGGAGCGACTACTTCAAGCCTCCGCACTTCGAGAAGTACCCGGAGCTGCACCAGCTGGTGAACGACACCCTCAAGGCCCTGTCGGCGGCCAAGGCCTCCACCGACCCGGCCACCGGCCAGAAGGCGCTGGACTACATCGCCCAGATCGACAAGATCTTCTGGGAGACCAAGAAGGCTTGATCTATGGCTAGGCCGTTTGACCTGCGGTTTCGCGGGTCGCATCGCCTACCTGTCCGCACCCGGTCCGCAGGCCGCCGAGAACGGCGTCCATGACGGTCCGGGTGCGGTCTTCTTCGCCCGGC
The DNA here is from genome assembly GCF_040646295.1 of Streptomyces sp. NPDC046197. NCBI lineage: Bacteria > Bacillati > Actinomycetota > Actinomycetes > Kitasatosporales > Streptomycetaceae > Streptomyces > Streptomyces sp. NPDC046197. The sequence goes on from NZ_JBEYZY010000030.1 coordinate 58,998, forward strand.
CAGAGGTGGGCGTAGATCCGCAGCGTGATGACGGCGGACGCGTGGCCGAGGACGAGTTGGACCTGCTTGACGCTCGCTCCGCCGGCGATGAGGGCGGAGGCGTAGAAGTGGCGCAGGTCGTGGGTCACCATGTGCGGCAGCTCGACGGGCTTGCGGCCCTCGCGCTCGGCCGCCTCGTTCTCCGCCTTCTGCAACTCCTTACGAGCGCAGTTCCATTCGGTCTTCCAGCGGCGGTAGTTGAGCGGTTCGCCCTCCTCCATCGTGAACAGCCACTCCTTGGAGGGGCGTGCGGCAAGGTGCGTGAGGAGTGCGTCGGTGACGACCTCGCCGACCGGGACCGTGCGCCGGGACTTGGCGGTCTTCGGCGGACCGATCTTCCCGGACTGGAGGCGCTGGCGCTCGACGCGGATGGTGCCGGCCTTGAAGTCGACGTCCGAGACCTTGAGGCCGAGCAACTCGCCTATTCGCAAGCCTGATCCGGCGAGCGTGACGATCGCCGCGCGAATGTACGGCGGCATCACGCGGGCCATGGCCTCGACCTGCGCGACCGTGGGCGGAGTGACCTCGTCATCCGGCATGGTCGGGAGGGTGATCCGGCGGCACGGACTGGAGGCGATGACCTTGTCCTCGACAGCCGCGGTCATGAGGCGTACGAGGACGTCGTAGACGTTGCGCACACTGCCGGGGCCGAGTTGCTCGGACAGGCTCTTGAAGAGCACCTGGAGGTCGTTGCGGCGTATCGCCGCCATGGCGCGGGAGCCGAGCGCCGGGACGAGGTGGAGCCGGAGCGCGTTGTCGGTGATGCGCTCGCCCGCCTCGCTGGCGATGAGCGACTCCTCCCACTTCGTCGCGTACTTCTCGAAGGTGATCCGTCCGGCGCGCGGGTCGACGTATTGGCCGGTCACGATGCTGGCCGTGACCTCGTCCAGCCAGCGCTGAGCGTCGATCTTGCGGTCGAAGTGGCGGGCGTGCTCCTTGCCGTCGAGGTCTCGGTAGCGGGCCCGCCATTTGCCGTTGGGGCGCTTCTGAATGTTCGCCAAGTGGCTTCTCCCTTGGGTTGGTTATCGGTGGTAGCCGCCGCCCTCGATGTGCTCGGTGAGGGTGCGGGCGTCGCGCTCGTCGCCCATGAGGCGAAGGCACTGCTCATGGATGGCCCGTGAACTGTCGGGGTGGGCCTGGATGTACTCGGCGATGCCGACGACGGCGTGGTGCAGCCTGTCCTCGGCGTCGCGTGTCTCGTAGTACGCCTCGACGGCTTCCTGGACGAGCCGTCTGCTGTCGAGGTCCAGCCCTTCCAACGGCGGGGACATCAGCTCTTCGAGGGGCAGTTCGAAGACGCGGGCGAAGGCGAGGGCCTCGTCGACGTTGATACGGCGACGTGGGGTGCCGTTCTCGATGCGCCAGACCGCGGTCTGGTTCATCTTGACGCCGGCCTTGGACACCCGGTCCGCCAGCTCGATCGTGCTCCACCCCCTGACCTCGCGCTCCAGCGCCACCCGGGCGGCGATGTTGCCTTCGCTGTAGAGCAGCGGCACCTCATCACCGTCGGCCTTGTCGCCTGCCATCGAACCTCCATCCTGACCGTTGCTTTCCCAATTGAAACACGACCTTCCCGATTTGGCTAACCGGCGATCGTCGAGTACAACCTATGCAGAACGAAGTGCCGCCTAGTCGATTGGGAATGCATGCGATATCTGACCACCGCCGAGGTCGCCGAGCGCTACCGCACAGCGGAGAGCACCGTCCGCTACTGGCGCCAGATCGAGAAGGGGCCGCGCGGCATCAAGATCGGCAAGCGGGTGCTGTACCCCGAGGCCGAGCTGCTGCGCTACGAGCGGGCGCTGATCGAAGGCCGAGACGAGTGGGGTCTGGCCTCCTGAGCCGCCAGAGGCCCGGGACACGGAAACGGCCCTCGGCGGGCCAACGCCGAAGGCCGGAGAGTCCCCCGCACACCGCCCATCCCTGAACGAACAAGCCGACGAGGGGCTGGACCTTGCCCGTCCTGCCCCTCGTCTGAGAGGAACGTCTATGGAGGACTCTACGTCCCCCACCAACCCGAACACGGTCCCCAAGGTCAGCTGGCCCGAGGTCGCGGTCCCCGGCCAAGGCGTCCCCGGGCACCGCGGGGACGAGCATTCTGCTACTGCGGTATCAGGGGACCGTCCCCTCGATACATCCGCTCCGCTGTCGGCGCGAGCTACGGTCCCCATACCCACATCCGTTGGAGACGTGCAGGTCAGCGGCATTGGCGCGCCAACGGGGACCGGTCCCCAAGACTCTGGAGTTGCACCAGGGGACCGCAGTGGGGACCGGGACAGCGGCCGTCACCTGTCGCCGGGGACCGACGTCCCCATGGAGCGAGCCGAGCAACAAGAGATCGCAGCCATCGATGGAGGGACACGCGCCAGCGGCCATGAAGGCGCCGGTGCTCAGGTAGCCGCTGACGGGGTCGCGCTGCTGGACGAGTTGCGGGCAGCGATCGGCAAGTACGTGGTACTGCCCAACGAGGAGGCGCTGACCGCTGTCACCTTGTGGGTGGCGGCCACGCACATCCAGACGGCTCTGCAGCATGCTCCGCGTCTGGCGGTGGTGAGCCCGACGAAGGGGTGCGGCAAGTCCCGGGTTCTGGACGTGCTCCACGAGACCGTGTACCAGCCGATGATGACGGTGAACACCTCCCCGGCGGTCATCTTCCGGGTCATCGGCAAGAACCCTCCCACCCTGCTGGTGGACGAGGCAGACACCATCTTCGGCCCCAAGGCGAGCGGTGACAGTGAGATCCTGCGCGGCCTGCTGAATGCCGGGCACCAGCGCAACCGGCCCGCGTGGCGAATCTCCGGTCCGGATCACAAACCGACCCCGTTCCCCACCTTCGCCATGGCTGCCATTGCGGGTATTGGCGACCTGCCGGACACGGTCATGGATCGGGCGGTCGTTCTGCGGATGCAGAAGCGTAAGCCGGGCGAAAAGGTCACCCCGTTCCGCTCCCGGTATTCGGTGCCGGAACTCAACGCGCTGCGTGACCGGCTGACCGCCTGGCTGGGTCCCCTGCGCGGGCAGGCTGCCCGAATGGTGCCGCAGATGCCGGTAGAAGACCGGGCGGCGGACACCTGGGAGCCGCTGGTCATCATCGCCGACCTGGCAGGCGGCCAGTGGCCCGCCCAGGCTCGTGCCGCCTGCTTGGCCATGACCCGCCACGAGGCGGCCCAGGACGAGCAGAGCAGCCTGAAGACGCGGCTCCTGCGCGACATCCACCGCATCTTCGCGCAGGCGGACAACCCCGAGGCCCTGGCCACTCAGGATCTGGTCGCCTCGCTGCTCCAGGACGCTGAGGCCCCGTGGGCGGAGTACGGCACCAAAGGGCTGAACGCGTACCACCTGAGCAACCTGCTGCGGGACTTCAACATCAGCCCGGCCAACTACCGGTTCGACAAGGGCAGGCAGGCCAAGGCGTACATGCGCAACCGGTTCCTGGACGCCTGGGCCCGCAACTGCCCCGACCTCGTCGAGGCGGCACCCGAGCCCGAACGCGGCGCCGCTCCCGCCCGCATGCCGCAGGGCAGGCCGCCCGCCGCCCCGGCGGGGACGCTGCCTGTCGGCCCGCCCGGTGGCCCCGCCGGACCGAAGCGCGCTCTCTGATCCCACCGGGGTCCGTATCACTCCGTCGCATCCGTCCCCGCGCAGGTCAGCGCGGGGACGGACTCTGTCGCCGGGACGGAGTGCTCCGTACCTGCCCACGTCTCCGTACCTGTGTTGACCAGGCATGCGACGGATGCGACGGACGTGACACAGCCCGATCCCCCCTCTCCTTCGGAGCACCACCATGCACACCGAGAACGACACGAACCCCTCTTCGTCCCGCCGCTGGGGTTGGTTCAGCCGGGACCGACGAACAGCAGCAAGCTGGAGCGAACGAGCCCCTAAAGAGGCTTCGTCCGCGCTTGCCCCCGCCCCTGGGGTGGCGGAGGGAGAGGGGGCCGGGCGCCAGCGGGCGCCCGAGCCTGAGGAGGGGGTGAACGAGCCCCGCACCGCGTCTCCCGCCGACAGCACCGAGCAGCCCGTCGCCGACTCCATCACCCCACTCACCGAGCCCTCTGCCCGTCAAGCGCCCGCCGCCGTTGAGCAGCCCTCGTGGCGTGAGCCCGGCGCCCCCGCACTGCCCGCGCGGATGAACCGCAAACGCACCACCGAGAAACGCGACCAGGAGAAGAAGATCCGCTTTACCCCGACCGCGGTCCGCCTCATCGATGCGGAGGCCAGGCGGCGCCATCAGAAGTTCGCCGGCTTCGTCGGCGACGCCGCCCTCGCCGTCGCGCTCGGCAAGGCGGACATGGTCGGCAGCCCAGAGGACGACCCCATCCGCCCGCTTGTGGAAGCCATCGAAGCGCACACCAAGGCGCTGAACCGGATCGGCACCAACCTCAACCAGGTCACGACAGCCATCCACTCCGGCGCGATACCCGAGCGCGCCGAGGCCGTCCTCGACCGCATTGAGCAGGCCGCCCAGGCCAGTTACGCACTCATGGACCGGCTCCTGGCGGAAGGGGCCGGTCATGGTGCCTGACGTCTCCACCGGCACCAGCACGCTCGGCCTGATCAACTACCTCTTCGGCAAGGGGCGGCGCGACGAGCACACCGACCCCCACATCGTGGCCGCCTGGGACATGGGCGGCGCCCTTGACCCCGGCCGCGACCCCGAGGCCACCTACACCCAGCTCGCCCGGCGTCTGGACCACCACGTCGACCTGCGCACCCGGGAGCTCGGCGGAAAGCAGCCACCGCAGCATGTGTGGCACTGCCCGGTGCGCACCGCGCCCGGCGACCGCTACCTCACCGACGCCGAGTGGGCCGAGGTTGCCCACCGCGTCGTAGCCGCCACGGGCATCGCCCCCGAGGGAGACGACAAGGCGTGCCGCTGGATCGCGGTCCGGCACGCCGACGACCACATCCACATCATGGCCACCACCGTCCGAGCCGACGGCCGCCGCCCTCGTACGAACCGGGACGGCTGGCGGGCACAGCTGGAATGCCGCAAGATCGAGGCCGAGTTCGGGCTGCGCCGCCTGAAGTCCGGTGACCTCACCGCCCCGCGTACCCCGACCGGCGCCGAGCGGGCGAAGGCGGAACGCCAGGGCCGGGAGGAGACAGCGCGGGCGTGGCTGCGCGAGCAGGCGTACGCGGTCGCCGCCGCCGTACGAAGCATCGACGAGTACTTCACCGTGCTGCGCTCCCTCGGCATCCAGGTCAAGCCGCGCTTCGGCCCCGAGACCGGCGAGGTGACCGGCTACAGCCTGTCCGCGCCCGGCGACACGGCCAACGGCGCGCCTGTCTGGTACGGCGGCTCAAAGCTCGCCCCCGACCTGTCCTGCAACCGTCTACGCGAACGCCTCCCGACCCAGGAGCTGGCCGACCGCCCTCAACCGGTGGCGGACCCGGCCGAGCCGTGGCACCGCGCCGAAACCGCCATCCGCCACGCGCACGCCGTCCTCGACTCAGGTGGCGAGGCCGTGGCCCAGGGCCAGCTGGATGCCTTCGGCGACACCCTCCACAATTTGGCCCTCGCCAGCCACGGCTCGCACCGGGCCGAACTACAAGCAGCGGCACAGGTGTTCAATCGCGCCCGCCGTTCAGCGATCCGGGCCGACCATCAAGCCGCCACCGCTCTGCGGGAAGCCGCCAAGGAACTCGCCTACGCCACACACGATCCGGGCGGACTCGCCATCGCCCTGATCTTCGCTGCGCTCCACCTGTCTCGGGCAGCTGCCAAGTGGCACGAACAACGCAGCCACGAGCAACAGGCCGCCGCGGCTGAGCAAGCCTTCCGTCACCTACAGGCCGGTTACCAGGAAGCTGCCGCGCCGGTCTTGGCGGATCTCACCCGACGCGCGCCACACGCCGCCACCATCAGCCGCTTCGAGCAGGATCTGCGCGCAGCCCTCCCAGGCCAGGCCGAACGCGTCCTCGCCGATCCCGCTTGGCCAGCCCTGACCACAACCCTCGCCCGCGCCGAGACCGCCGGCCACTACCCCCGGCGTCTCTTGGCCGAAGTCGCCGCCCTGCGAGAACTCGACACCGCCGAACGCCCCGCCGAGGTCCTCAACTGGCGCATCACCGTCCAGCCGAATAGGCGAGCACAGGCAGCACGCAAGCGAAGCAGCACACCGGGAGTGTCCTCTCGGCCCCTGGCGCTCCAGCCCTCGGCCACGACGCCGGCCTCCAGGCCCGAGGAACGCGGACGACATCGATAGATCAAGCAGTGGGCTCTCGGACGGCGTTGACGTCCTGCTCTGTGATCACCTCAGGCTGCTTCGGCTCCAGGAGCACCAGCGGATTCGCTGGCTGGCACGACGGACAAGCGGTCAACCCATTCCATGACCTCAGCCATGTGCTCGGCCAACAACCCGATGTGGGGATCAGGCTGGACCAGGAAAGTCGCCATCCCACGCGCCGTGCGCTCTGCTGCCCAGGCATGGTCGACGGCGGTGAAGTCATCGTCGACCCAAGCAACAGGCATGTCGCTCAGCCAGACATCGACATGGTCTCGTTTCCAGAGGTAGCCGTTGGGGTGGCTGGTGGTGATCTGCGGACGCGGGAGGTCGACGTATGGCAGAGGCGGGAGGCCGAGGAGCGACCCAATCAGTGTGGTGGCGTCCTGGCGCCAGCTGGTGCACCAGACTGGGGTGACCAGGCCGGTCCGTATCACGTCCATGAGCAAGGGGCCATGGCTCGGGCTGAGCCAGACGGTGACCGGATCGTCGGCGCTACGGCCGGTGGGAACGACATCGTGGCGGTCGTGGGTAGCTGGACTGGTCCCATCGGCGTCCGGGAAGGGTATGAGGACGCCGTCGACGTCGAGGAGCAGATAGGGCGGGCGCATCGGTTTCTCCCAAGAGTCGGCGGAGTGTGGGTCAGAGCTTGCGCGCGGTGATCAGCAACGTGGTGGGCCAGAGGCCGCGGCGGGCGTCGTGGAACTCCTGGGCCGAGGTGAGCCAGAGGCCGGCGCGGTCGAGATGTTTCTCCCAGCGGTCGGCATCGAAGTCCCAGCGGGCGATGGGTAGGCGGGTGCGGTCGGGAAGAGTGACGTAGTCCCGGCGGGGTCGGTCGTCGGCGGTGGGTCGCAAGCCGCCGCGCTTGGGGTGGGGGACGGAGAAGGCGAGGGTGCGCCCGGGTTTGAGGTGCTGGGCGATGGCCGGGAGCAGAAGCTCGGGGGCTACCAGGCCGATGGCCCCGAAGACGGAGTAGATGGCGTCGAACTGCTCGTCGGAGGCTTGCAGGTAGTGCAGGGCATGGCCGGCGACGAAGGTCAGATTGTTCAGCCGCCCGTAGTGCGACCGGGCCCGGCGGACCTGCAGGCCGACCAGATCGACACCGGTGACCTGGGCGCCGCAGCGGGTGGCGAGGTGGGCGGCGTTGTGACCGGGGCCGCAGCCGAGTTCCAGCAGCCGCTTGCGGCGCAGGTCCGAGCCGAGAATCTCGGCGCCGGGCCCGCTGCCTGGCCGCGTAGTCCATTCCATCCGTGCGGGTACCGACAGCGGCTCGGCGGGGCTGGCCGTAGTGCGCTGGAAGGCGTGGACATACCACGGGGAAGCCTGGGCGAGCACGTCAGACCTCCAGGAGGTGGAGGACGTCGGTGAGGTGGCGGCGTACGGCCTTGATGTAGCTGGGATCGGTGGCCGGGTCGTTGATCCAGCGGATGGACTGTTCCATGAACCACTCGACGGCCCACATGCGGTGCCAGCCCAGCGCCCAGTTCTCGGCGGTGAGTCCGCCGCGCTGGGTGAGAGCGTCCGGGGTGCCGCCAGCGGTGACGTACTGCTCCAGGAAGACACGGAGGCGGACAGGGTCGGGGGTGTCGAGGGTGCCGTGCCAGCTGGCGAGGTCGAGCAGGCCGGGGCCGGTGAAGGCGCGGGCGAAGTCCAGCAGCCGCCAGCCTTGTTGGCCAATGTGGAGGCTGGTGGGGTGGAACTCGGAGTGCACCCAGCCGAACGGCGCCACCGTCGTACCGGCCGAGCGTGACTCGCCGGCCTGGGCGATCTGGTCGAGCGCGTCCTCGATGTCGTCCGTGTCTTGCCAGCGTTCGGCCTTGCGGAGCTGGGCGAGGTGTTCCAGTGCTCGGTGCGGCAGTGAGCGGAGGCGGGCCTGGTCGAGGACGGGCAGGGCGGCAGCCGTATGGGTGCCGTGCAGGACCACGGCCGCGGCGGTGCCGTCGAGGTCGTCGGCGTCGCGGACGGCGGGGGCCAGGTCTTCCATGAGCATGCCGAGCCAGCCGTCCAGGACGGCGGAGGCATGGACCTGCGGGACGGGGACGCCGAGCGTGTGCGCCAGGCGAAGGGCCTGGTCCTCGCTGTCGAAGGGCCGCTTCGCGTACTTGAAGATCACGGTGCTGGCGTCGGGGAAGGTCAGGCGCTCGACACCGGACATGGACCACACGCGCACCTCCTCGCGCACGGCGGTGGTCCGTCCAGCCATGGTGAGCAGGTTGTCGACGAGCTCGGCGCTGGGGTTCGCGGTCACGTGGGGACTCCAGGAAAGTTAGGGCGTCCGGGGCGGGCGAGAGGTGCCGGCCCGCCCCGGAGCTGGCGTGCAGTCGGGTGCTATGCGGCAGGGCTCACGCGATGGGCGTAGACCTGCTCGATCCAACCGGCCTTGAAGGCCGCGAGGTCGTCGCGAAAGGCGGCCATCGACGCACCGTAGGGCGCGACGACGCCACCGGACTGGTCCGGCACGGACTGGCAGCCGTGCACAAGTCGGCCGCCGAGGGCGGCGTGGGCCTTGATGGACTCGATGCGGCGGTGCTCGTTGAACCAGCCGCCGTGGTAGACCTCGTCGAGCGTCCCGCCCATCTCGTCGTCCAGGTCGAAGATGACGGAGGTGGCGGCGGGGAAGAACCAGCACGGGCCGACGTTGGAGATGTGCCCGTCGAGCTCCACCTTGTTCAGCGCCATCAGCGTGGCCGCCTCGCGCAGCATCCGCAGGTGCTCGGCGGTGATCTGCGGCAGACCGAGGCTGGCGAGGTGTTCGTCGCGGAACAGGTAGGCGTACACCTCGTACGCGGTGGACAGGACTCGGGCGGCGTCCGAGGTTGAGGCGGCGTGGGCCTTGATGAAGTCCAGCGCGAGCTGCTCGACCGCACTCTGGGTGGTCTCCTCCACGTCCAGGAGCTGGGACTTGACCAGCTCCCAATCGGCGACGAGCCACGTGTTGGACTCGAAGCGGAAGAAGTACTCGGCTGGGTCGATGGTGATGCGCCGGCCGTCGACCTGGATGCCGGGCAGGCGGCTCCAGCGCTCGTCGAACGCCTCGGGCAGTACAACCGTGATGGCCGTGGTGTCGATGGTGGTCACCGTGTCTCCGTCTCTGATCGGCCGGGTTCGGACACAGGAATGCCCGAACCCGGTGTAGGCGTACGGAACTTCGGGGGCCGCCCGGCCGAAGGGGGGAGCCTGGTCACGGTGTCGGACCGGGGCCGGGCGGCTGATGTTTAGTGAACCCTCCGTCACGCACAGTGGGTACGGTGAGAGGCAGTTGAAGCGGTATACGCGGTTTACAGCTCCTGAGCGGAGGCGATCGTGGCAGCAGCGCCGAGAGGTCCCAACTCCCGCCTGCGTGACGTCATCGAGGCGATCGGCTGCACCTACGAGGCTCTGGCGAAGGACATCCGCCGCATCGCGGCCGAGAACGGCGAGATCCTCCAGACCAACAAGTCGGCCGTCTCCCACTGGGTGAACGGCACACGCCAGCCGACCGGCCGGACCGGCCAGTACCTCGCTGAGGCGCTGTCCCGCCGGACAGGCCGCCCCGTCACTCTGGTCGAGATCGGCCTTCGAGCACCCGAAACTACGGTGGCGCAGGAGCCCGATCCTGTTCTGGCCGCCACCGATCTGGGCCGTGCCGACGTCGAACGCCGCCGCTTCCTTGCCGTGGCTGCCTTCACCACGGCCGGGGTGGCCATGCCGCTCTTCTACGACCACGAGGCCACCGCCCGCATGCTGCGGGCCCGCACCGGCCGCTCCCTGGTCGGGATGGAGGACGTGGACGTCGTAGGGCAGATCACCGCGGCTTTCAGCGCGGCTGATGAACGGCTCGGTGGCGGCCACGGCCTGACCACGGTCACGGCCTACCTCGCCGACACCGCCGCTCCCATGCTCCGCGGCCGATTCTCGAATGAAGCGCTACGGCAAGCGGCCTTCGGTGCCGTCGCCGAACTCGCGTACCTCGCCGGGTGGAAGCACCACGACCTCGGCCAGGAAGGGGCCGCCCAGCGCTATTACCAGGTCGGCTACCAACTCGCCTGCGAAGCCGACCCACGCGGCCACGCCGCCTGGATGATGCGCGCCCTCGCCCACCAGGCACTGAGCCTCAAACAGCCCCACCACTGCGTCGACCTCGTCGAAGGCGCCCTCACCCGCGGCCTGGGCCACGTCGACGGCCAGACCGAGGCGCTGCTGCACATCACCCACGCCCGCGCCTACGCCGCGGTTGGCGCGAAGCCCGCGGCGGCCCGCGCCCTGCTCGCAGCCGAAGACGCCCTCCTGCGCGACGACGGCCCCCAGCCCAGCTACTCCCGCGTCAGCGGCCCGGCCGCCGGCACCGTCGCCAGCCACACCGCGCGCACCCTGACCGACCTCGCGGACCACATCGGCACCGAACAACAACACCGCGACGCCCTGGTGCGCTGGGACCCCGAGAAGTACAAGCGCGTCCACGCCCTCACCTACGCCGACCTCGGTGACAGCCTCGCCGCCCAGGCCCGCGCCGACGAAGCCGTAGCTGCCTGGTCACGGGCCCTGCTGTTGATGGAGGGCATGACGTCCGACCGCACGCGCAAAGCGATCACCTCGCTCCGCTCCACCCTCTCCATCTACCAGCGCCGAAAAGTGCCCGGAGCCGCCGAACTCGCCCGCCGGGCACGCGAAGCGCTGGCCTAATTAGTCCTGTTCCTCTTCTCGGTTAGACCGTAGTAGGTCACCCTCTACGATCTGGCGAATGCGCTTCCCGTACGGGTCATACCGGAAGGTGCCGCCGGGAGGGCTCAGCGTGAGTAGATCGTGGGCCACGACGAGCAGTGACAACAGAAGGCGGTTTACGTCGGAGGTGGACACCTCGGAGTGGAGCCCCTTGTTGCTCAGGTTATCCAGCCGATCAATCCTGTTCCCAAGATCTTCAATATTCGCCATGAGGAGCTGCCGCGTCGTGTCGGAGGTTACATTTTCAGCAATGTACGCCCACAGCCGATTTCGGTACTCCGCCTTTCCGACCTTCCGGCCATTGACCTTTTCATCGCGCGGCGGGTAGAGGCAGTCGGCGAGCTTTTCCGTGAACCTCCTACAAGAAAGGGAGACGTGCGCCAACCCCTCGGAAGACTCGTGATTCTCGAAAGCCTTCAAGGCCCCATGAAGCCGCTCCATCAGGTTTGGGTCAGCATCTGCGCACCTGATCAGCGTCTCACCGAGCGCAGATGAGAACTGACCCATGATCAGTTCATCTAGCTCCCCCAGCCTGCGAAAATCCTCCACGTCCCGAAAGGGATCAAAGATTGTCTCCCGCACCCCAGAGTCCTCCCATTGGACATCTGTGAAGATTCCGGAAGCCTTCAATTCCTTAAATTCACCGTGATCTCGGTTATCCTCGACTTCCGTCTCCCATTTGCGATGGAACACATAGAGGGAGTCTCCAAAGATTCGGAATCGAGTAGGCATCGAATTCAGGAAAATAACCATGTGCGAGGGCACAGACGGAATGATTTCAACCGCCCCCAGGTACCAGTCAGCCTCTCTCAGCCGTACATGCATCGCACGCGCATCAGCCGGGGTCAGGGAGTCAATCGCGATACCTGCAATCCTGGTGCTCCCTGCCTTCTCGGTCAATTCCGGGACGGAAAACGTGCTCCACACCGCCCAGCGCTCGCCAAGAATACTCTCCACCGCGTCGGAGATTTTTATCCTCTTCCCTCCTCCGAGGTCCCACAGGAGAAGCGTTCCGAGGCTGATACGAGCGTGTCGCCTATGCCTAGGGGTGGCGGCCGCATACGCGCGTAGTACGGATTCGCGAATGACCGGCCACCCCCACGCGCCACCGTCACTCCAGCTCTCATCCACAAGGAAGCAGACCCTCATTTTTCCCCTCGCTCCACGTCCATTGCCGCATACCGCCCCCAAATCATAGGACCCGTGGTGAATGTCCAGCCAGGCGTTTTACGAAGGCAGGCAGCCGCTCTTTAGCCTCGATCTTGCATGACGGTCCGCCGACGGAGTCGGTGGACCGTTTCGCTTTCTGTGGCCAACCTCGGGCTTTCATGAGAGATGCCGTCCGGCAGGTGGTCGGGAAAGAAGAAAGTGTCCCTGAGCTGCAACGATAGGACTTGCCGAGGGTCCTGTACGTGGTAGCGAAGAGGCACTTCCCAGGTAAAGAAAGCTAGCGGGTCCTACCCACGTGTCCGTGTCGGAAGTGGCGGTCGCGGGGTGGTTGCCCGGGCCGGTTCAGTGCTGCTCGTCGAGACGGTCCGCAAGTCCGGCCTGGACAGCGCGATATCGGCGTCGCTTGCGCCATGGCGCAAGCGACGGGCTGTACACGATCCGGGAAAGATCCCGCTGGATGTGGCCCTGGCCCTCGTGCTCGGCGGCGATTGTCTGGCCGACGTCGGCATGCTGCGGGCCGAGCCGGCGGTGTTCGGTCCGGTGGACTTCGACCCGACGGTCTCCCGTCTCGTCGACCCGCTCGACGCGTCCGGGCCGAACGCGCTCACCGCGTTCCGCGCCGCGCGAGGCTCGCCGTTGAGAGGTCAAGAAGCTCCGCTTGCGGCTGTTCTCCGCCGCCGCCCAGCTCGTCACCACCGGCTGCCGCCGCTGGCTCAGCTTTCCCACCCGATGGCCCTGACCGACCTATCACCCACACGACCGACAGGCACCACACCCTGCCAAACCCCGGCTGACCAGTAATTTCGAACGTTCCGACATCCCTCACCATCCCACCGACGAAGTGGAACCTGGCTCCCACCCGACACGAAAGCCGAGCCTCCAGCCTTCCTCAGCCTCGAAAAGGCCCCACCACACAGGCACAAAGCCCCGTCAGTAAGCTGACGGAGACTCATGAACGGTCGAGGCTAAGCTGCCCCCATCCGGCCGACGAAGGGACACAAGCCGTGGCTCAGCGGACCACCGACGAGCAGCCCAAAGCTCTGCCGCCCGCCCTCGAATCCATGACCCTGCTAGTCGCGGCCGTCATCGTCCACGACAAGGCAACCAACCGCGTCGTCCTCCTCCAGCGCAGCCAGAACGCCAAGTTCGCCCAGGGCATGTGGGACCTCCCCGTCGGTAAGAGCGAACCAGGCGAGCCCATCACCGAAACCGCCGTACGCGAGCTGTACGAAGAGACCGGCCTGACCGTGAAGCCGGAGGCCCTGAAGGTCGCCCACATCATCCACGGCGCCTGGGGCGTCGAAGCCCCAAACGGATTCCTCACGGTCGTCTTCGCCGCCCACGAATGGGTCGGCAAACCCGAAAACCGCGAACCTCGCAAGCACGCCCAGGTCCGCTGGGTCGACGCCGACGCCATCCCCGAAAACTTCGTGGACACCACGTCAAGCGCCCTCCACCATTACCTAGGGGGAGGCCCAGCAGTCTCCCTTGACGGCTGGCAATAGCAGCCGGACTATTTTAAGGGCATCCGTGCGCAATAGGCGTACGCCAGCCAAGGTCGTTCGCGCGTAATCAAGGAACCAAGGGCGTTTCCTCCCTACTCAATGCCATCGCGCGTTCCAGTCGCCGAATGCAAACCCTCGCGACTTGCTGCCCCTTGCTGGCGTGACATACCCGCATGATCGGCCATTCCCGCAGCCCGGAAGTCTCGCGAGAGATCGGGCAGGCCCTGAGTCATTACCTGCTATATGGCGCCAGTCCCTCGTTTCCGGCGACGACCAAGGAATCGACGAGCATTTGCCACTCGTCCAATTCACCGATTTCTTCGGCCGTCCTACGAATTTCCTTGAGCCAGTTGTTCGAGAGCCACGACCGCTTGACCGTGACACGTCCATCTTGAATGCAGAGGTCAGAAACCCAATGCACGCCACGGGTAGCCTGCACTTCCTCCGGGAGCTTCCGCAGGATGCCGATGAGCGCGTCGACGGACTGGGCCTCCCCGCGAGCAGTCGGCAGCCAATCGTCGATCGATTCGACTAGGTCCTCAGCGCGGACCCAGTCGACGGGTTCGCCGACGACCTCGTTGTACAGGCCCTGCGTCCACGGAAGAGGGTCCGGCAGCAGGGCAGCGGCAGCCCAATCGCCCCAATGATGGTCACGGTAGGGGCTCGAGTCATCATTTAGGTAGCCAATAGCATGGCGCAGCAACGACGGCCAGACACCTCGCGCAGCTTCAGCCAAGCGTTCGTTCTCTGCACCTGCCGCGGCAAGACCGTGGAGAAAATTCGACATCAGCCCTGCATCTGCGCGAAGGACGTCGAGGTGTTCGAGCACCGGTCCGGCGTCACCGTCCTTCGCGAAGCATTCGAGCAGGGCCCGTGCGGCGACAAGGGTGTGCGTCCCGCGGTCGTCCGCGGTCCAGCCCTCTTTCTTGTGCACAACCATGGCACGTCGCTCAACGTCGAGAAACGCGGCGAGGAGCGTAGCTGCGTCGTCGGTGCAACAGTGGTCCGCCGACGCAGCTGCCCCGAGCCCGCGAATGGCCGCGTCCAGAACCGCGATATCAACGCAGTCACCCGATAGTTCCTGGAGCCGTTCGGCAACGTCGCCAGCAATCTGGACATTCGGCCGTCGCTGACCGTTCTGGTCCCACGGACCGATTTCTGCGCCACGGGCGGTCTCAAGCAGCCAATTCAACGCGGTCCGGTGGATGCAAGAGTCGAAGTGGCACGGGGACCTCCAGACGACATCGCATCCACGCGCCAGGTACAGCCGAGTTTCCAAGGACGCCTTGCCTGCCATCACATGGCCGGCCTCGGCAACATCTTCGATCGAGCCGCTGGCTGCTTCCAGCGGCCCTGCCAGTGCGGGTGTGAGAAACGCCGGCAAGGCTTGAGCCGCAGCTCGGTCGGCACCAAGATCGAAGAACTGGTCTTCGTGACGTTGGTCCTCGGCCTCCCGGAACAACAATGCGATTCCGATGACGAACTCAGTTACGAACTGCTCTTCGTTGCCCAGCGCCTCCATATCACCAGCGGCGGCTCGTTCGACCGCAGCTCGAACGACATGGGCAACGGCGTCCACAGGCCGACTCGGCATCAGGTCTTCATCGGCTTCGACCAAGGCACGTCCTGCCGCCAGGTCCGCAGCGATCTCCTCCGACGAGGGCGGCACGTACTCGGCGTCGTGCTTGGTCGAGCCCCAGTACCGATTCTGCAGGCGCAGGCTGGTCTGCACGACCTCCTGGTGAGCCGCGTGCGCTTCTTGCGCTGCTTGCAGCTCAAGCGGTGGTTCGACCTCGATGTAGACCTCATCACCATGCTGCTTAACCCGATATTGCTCCGGGTCCAGGGTAGCGGCCCAGTTCTTCGTACGCTCCTGGCTAATGCCCAGCCGGTCGCCATTCTCGACAAGCTTGTCGGCGACCTTCTTCAAAGCCTGGGCACGCTCCTTCCCGCCGTGCACCATCAGCCACATGGCTACCTCACGCGGCGTCCACTGGCGACGTTCAAGGTTTGCGAGTCCTTCAGTTGCTGCACGCAGCCCTACGTACTCACTCGTCCTGCGGCCAAACTCCAGCTCCCAAACCACAGGTTCGGCGAGGAAAAGGTCGAGCTCGGTGCCGAGTTTCTCAATGTGGCGCACTAGCAGACCGAATAGCATCCCCGGAATCGCCAGGTTTTCGCAGCCGTTCAAGAGGGCCTCGACAACCAACCTCGGTGATGCCCCCTGACTCAACCATGTGTCAGCAAGACGTTCCATCGCCTGGAGCGCGCTCATAGCCGAGTATGGGCCAACTGACGTGCCCCGGTACCAACTCCACACGTGGCTGTCGCCGACGTACAGGCGGGCGGTGCCGTCAAGGTTCAGAACCGCACCGCGGTCTTCACCCTCTGCGCTATCCGTCTCGCCATCGGCGCTTTCGTCCCGGGCCCGGACAGGCCCAGCAAACGCGTCAGGTGACCTAAGCCGCGACAGCGTCGCTACGCGCGCCCGAGCACCGCTGTTCAGGACGTCGTTCAGCACCCGCACCGATGTCGGCAACGGCGCTGTCTGGAACAGCTGCCAGAACCCACCGAAGTAGTACTGGAAGAAGGGTGCTCCGAAACCGGTCCATCGGCCCTGATGCCCTCGGACACCCTCATCTCGGTGCCAGCTGGGCTGATCGTCGATGTAGTAGGCCGCCATCAACGTCGCCAATAGCTCTGGGTCTTTCTGCGCCAAGGCTCGGGCGCTCAACGGCGAGTCCACAGCCGGAGCCAGGAACGCTGGCGCATCGTCCGCGATGGCCCGAAGGCATGCTTCGGCGGCATCATCGATGTCCGGGCCGAGCAGGGCCAACGTTTCGACGAACTCTTCCTTCGTCAGGTGGTAATCCAGCTCGCGTCGGCGTCGCCGACGCTGCGACCTCCACCCAGACGGTATGTCCTCGCTGATTTTGCGTAGAGGGAACGAGTTCCAGTAGGCAACGAGACGGTCCCGAAGCCGGACTCGTAGTTCGTTGCCAGCCGTAACGTCCGCTAGGGACAGGGCTTGCAGCCAGTCCGCGAGCAGTTCGAACGACTCCTTCGACACGTCCCACGGCTTTTTGTCATCGAGGAGAAGTTGCACAACCGGGTTCGTGACCAGACGGTCGACCAGCCCGTTCGCCTTATGCCGCTGCTGAACAACTCGAACCACGTCGCCGAGCACCAGGCCGACCGCCTGATCCGTGCACGCTGACTTCAGGCATTCGTACGCGTATGGAGTCGCCAGAACCGCCTCAACCGGAACATCACTCCACCGGGGTCCGCGTGCTGCCGCGAACACCTCAAACTGCGAGCGCAGTTCGATGAACTTCCGGACGGGCCGAGCGTCCGGTGCTTTCAGTAGTCCCTCGCACGCAAGAGTGGTGGCCGACAGCGCCCACCGGGGCGCTCCCGCTGCCTGCAGCAACTCGGCGGGGCTCTGATCACGGACGAGAAGGATGGCGGTCGCGTACCGTCGGACTTCGTCATGTGCAAAGTCCGGCTGGTTCCGATACCGGCTCGGTGGCGCGAGCAGATGATCCCGACGCAAAATGTCGACCGCTGCGGCATCGACGCCTGCGCCAGGTCGACGGTCCTGGGGCAGCTTCATGGTCTCTGCGGCTACCGCGAGCAGTGTCTGTTCGCGTGCCTCCGCCGAGCCGACACCGGGCCGCCCATCGCCCCGCACAATCCTGCTCCACACCAGATCAAGGCATTCCCACTCACCCAGTGAGCTATCTGGCTCCGCCCCGGTTCGAGCCAGAAGATCCAGTACAACGGGCCTTCTCAGCAGCGAGTTCACGGGCAGGTCTCGCAGGACCGTACGCAAAAGCGGAAAGTGGTCTGAGACGACGGATATGTCCTCATCGCCCAACGGCCGCATCTCAAAAGACGAAATGGACTTCGGGAACCCCAGCTCCACCTGCTCCCGCACGAAACCCAGTGCCACGTCAGATGTCACCGCAACGAGCCCAACACCCGCCGCAGCCGCGGCCAGCACCAGGTCACTCAACAGGCCAGCAGACCGCTCCAGAGCAGCATCAGCAGCGTCGATGACCAGTACTCGAGAAGGTGCCGATATCTCCGCGAGCACGTCCTCCAGCGAAACCCCGAGCGCAGCTCGCAGCTCCAAACTCGACTGCGGCATGCCACGGAAGTTCACCACCGCCCCCTGGAACCCGGCGGGGTCTGCGGCTTCCAACTCTGCAACGGCCGACAGAGTCAGCGCACTCTTACCGATGCCCGACTCGCCAGATACCAACAAAGCCGAAGCACGGGTACCGGCCTCGCGCAGGGCATGAGCGAGTCGTTCGCGGCGGTCGGCGAACGAGATCTCGACCGGCCCTCCGGACGACTCATCACCGATAGTGGCCCGCACACCGGCAACGGCCAACTTGCGTTGCTCAGCAAGCACCGACCACGCGTGCCGACTTCGAGTCGTAGCCGAGTCCAAGACCACGTGAATGTCACGGCGGAGCACCTTGAGGTCCACCACAGCGCCAGTCGCGTCGTAGCGGGTTGCCTCGACCTCGAGACGGTCCCGGACCACCACCCCGTCGGCGGCAGCCGAGGCCACGCTGTCCAGCGACGTCGCGACCGCTGTGCGGTCGCCTTCGTCCGGGCTCTGAACCGCAAAACCGAGGATGTGCAGCCGGCCAAGCAGCCGCCACTCCAGCCGCAGGATCTCTTCCTGCGTTGTGTCGTCTTCGACGACCTTCTCGACCATCTCCAGAAAATGCTCATGCCGCTTACGCACCGGCTTGGACCAGCGGCGATCGACGTCCATGGACGCTTGGAACGACTCCGGGTCGGCATGAGCACGCGCGATGCCGCAGAGCGTTGCGAGCTGGTCCCACTGATCGGACCGACCGGCGGTCGCTACGGCGACCTGGTGAGTGTCGGCGTCGAACCTCTCGACCTCGGCGAGCATGGACCCGACGAGCTTCACCGTGTCGCCATGGCTCTGGACGAAGTTCGGCGTTGCTCGACATGCCACGGCAAGGATGACCTCGGCTGCCGCATCGCCGCATTCGATCAGAAGATCGTCCACCGGGTGCGCCGGACCGGTTTGGAACGACACCCTCCGGACCGGCAGCTCAGATACCTCCGTCCGTCGTGCGCCAGTCAACATGCCAGCGAGATAGACAGCCGCGACGCGGTGCGCAAACGAAACACCACCACCGCCGGTCGCATAGGTGCTCGATCCTCGCTCAGTTTCACCGGCTGCAGCGATGTCGCCTCCGACCGTCGCATCCTCGGGAGCAGCAGCGGGTCCAGATGCCGTTTCACCCCCGGGCCGAGCAGCATCCGGTGCAACAGACTCGTCCATATGTTCCTCGGTGGCATCGTGCTATCAGCGGCCGTACGGCTCACCGTAGCGGAGCGTTCAGAACCGTGCAGTGATATCGCATCCGTCCCGGCCCAGTCCGCACACAGTCCGCAGGACACCCGCTAACGACCGTCGCACCCCATCGCCACCAATCGCCAAAAGGCCAGGTCAGCGCCCCACAGGAAACATCCCCGCAGGTCACCGACCCGGCCCATTACTAGGAGACCAAGAAGGCCTGATCTCCGATCAGCCCTCTGACCTGCAAAGTCCTTACCTGCAGCGTCTGCGTCTCCCTGCCCGCACCCGATCCGCAGCCCGCCGAACACGGCGTCCATGACGGATCGGGTGCGGTCTTGTGTGCCCGGAGACGTCCAGAGCCAACGGGGCCGGACCAGGCCGGTCTTGGCGGGGCCGCCGGATGAAGCGGACCCCAACTTCGTTGCCACCGGCTGCTTCTGGCGCTTCGGATCAGGTCCGGATCGCGGCGACCGTCACGCCCGGCGCGATCAGTGCGACGCCGCCCGCGCCGCCGATCACCGAAAGACGTCGGCCCGAGACGGCGAGCCAGGTTCGGGCGGCTGAGGCGCCCAGGCCCCACAGGGTGTCGCAGAGGAGGTGCGACGCCGAGGCGATCTGGCCGAGCCGGAATCCCCCGGTCACCGACTCCCTGCGGGCCCGGTCGGTGAGCCGGTAGGCGAGGTAGGTGGCCGGCAGGGCCGCGAGGCCGGCGACCACGGGCGAGGCCACCGCCGGGATCAGCACCTTCTCGACGACCTTGTCGAAGTGCCCGCCGTCGGCCCCCGCGCCGACCCACACGGCGCCGATCAGTCCGCCGAACATGGCGTGCGAGGAACTCGACGGGAGCCCGGCAAGCCAGGTGAGCAGGTTCCACAGGATCGCCCGGACCAGCCCCGCGAAGATCATTCCCGGGGTGACGAAGGTGTCGTTCACGATGCCCCCGGAGATCGTTCTGGCGACCTCGGTGGACAGGAACGCGCCGCCGACGTCCAGAGCGCCGCTGATCAGCACGGCGACTTTCGGTTTCAGCGCACCGGTGGCGATGGACGTGGCCATCGCGTTCGCCGTGTCGTGGAATCCGTCGGTGAAGTCGAAGGCCAGCGCGGTGACGATGACGACCGCCACTCAGAACGTGATGTGGTCCATCCTCCGAGGCAGGCAAGCACAGGCCAATGCCCGGCGAACTGGAGGCGAAGGCTCCGTCGAAGTGAGGGGACCCTGCCTGCCCCGGTCGGGGCACGACGCCCCCGGCCCGTGTCATGCTGGCGGCCATGAGGCTTGACGACCTCCGCCGGCTGCGCCGTGCTCGCGACCGCATGGACCGCGAGTACGCCGAGCCCCTCGACATGGCCACGCTGGCGGGCACCGCGCTGATGTCGCCGGGCCACTTCCAGCGCAGCTTCCGGGACGCCTTCGGTCAGACGCCGTACAGCTATCTCATGACCCGGCGCATCGAGCGGGCGAAGGTGCTGCTCAGACGGGGCGAACTGAGCGTGACGGAGGTGTGCCTGGCGGTCGGCTGTACGTCACTGGGATCCTTCAGCTCCCGCTTCACCGAGCTGGTCGGCGAGACTCCGAGCGCCTACCGGGCACGCCCGCACGACGAGAGCGCGGTGATCCCGCCGTGCGTGGCCCGGGCTTTCACCCGCCCGGGGCGAGCGGGACCGCCGCCCGCGCCCTAGCGTGAGGGCATGGACCTCAAACTCCGCCAATGCTTCATCGCCGTCGACGACCACGACAAGGCGATCACCTTCTACCGTGACGTACTGGGCCTGGAGGTCCGCAATGACGTCGGTTTCGAGGGGATGCGGTGGGTGACCGTCGGATCGCCGCTGCAACCGGACGTGGAGATCGTCCTGGAACCGCCCGGCGCGAACCCGGACGCCTCCCCGGCCGACAAGGAGGCCATGGCCCGCCTGCTGGCCAAGGGCATGCTGCGCGGGGTCATCTTCACCACCGCCGACTGCGACGCGCTCTTCGACCGGGTGCAGGAGCACGGCGCCGATGTCGTCCAGGAGCCGATGGACCAGCCGTACGGGGTGCGTGACTGCGCCTTCCGCGATCCGGCCGGCAACCTGCTGCGGTTCATGGAACGCGCCGCGGGGTGAAGGTCCTTGGATCACCGCGAGTCCGCGGTGATCCAAACGACACCCCCTAGGGTGTACCGGGGTCGGCGTTCTGCCAGACGTGCGGCTCTGGCGGATGCGTGTCGTCCTGCAGCCACAGGGTGAGCCCGCCACCGACGGTCACCGCCAGCACCCACCCGGCCACGGCCCACCGCCACACCCTCTTGCGCCGTCCCACGGCATCCCTCACGCCAACGCCTCCCCGCCCGACCGGACTTCGCCGCCACGCTACGGCCCGCACGGCAGCGCCCGTCGCTTCCCGGCCGTCGGCCGGCCGGCGCCCGTCGCCTCTCCGTGTCGGCGGGAGTCCTGGCACGGCCCGGGCCGGGAATCGTCAGGCCCCTTCCGTCGGTCCGGGATCCTGCGCGGGTCGGGACGTCTTCGCGGGCGGTTCGCCGGGCCGGTCACCGGCGGGTTCGGCGCCCGCCCGGCACGCGGGGTTCCGACACGGCCCGGGCCCCCACACCGGAACCCAGGCCCCGAGGGTCTTGTGCCGCCGGACGACCGTCTGCACGGGCTGACCGCAGACGGGACAGACGTGTTCCTCACCGTCCATGCCTTCAGCGTAGGACCGGCGGGCTCTCAGCGCTCCCGGCGGTACGTCCGCACCAGCACGCCGTTGCCGAAGGTGCGGACCTCGTCGAGGCCGAACCGGGCGACGGAGAATCCGCTGCCGAACATCGGCATGCCCGTGCCCAGCACGACCGGGTAGGTCTTGACCACGATTTCGTCGATCTCGTCGGCCAGTTCGCCCGCGAGCTGCGAACCACCGCACAGGTAGATGCCCAACTCCGCTCGCGCGGGAGGGGGCGCGAGGGCTGACGTTCCGCGCGGTGGACACCGAGGCCGGGGTTCCCGTCGGCACCGCCTCGAACTACCTCACCAGCCGCGACGAACTGCCGCGCCAGATCGGCACCCGGCTGCGCGTGCGTCCCGCGCCCGACCCCGAGGTGCTCACCGAACTGCTGCAGCGGCCCAAGGACCGCTCACTGGTCACGGCGCTCATGCACGACCTGCTGGCCCGGGCCACCCGCGACCGCACGGACCATCTGGCGCTGCTGGAGACGCGTCTGGAGGCCACCCGGCGCCCGGAGCTCCGCGCCTCCTGCACCAGGTCCGTGCGCGGGGACCTGGAGGAGGCGATGGAGTTCCACCGGGCGGCCGGGCTGCCCGGCGGCGACGAGACCGTGACCGTGCTCTACCTCGCGATGCTCGGGCTGATCCTGGAGCACCGGACACTGCCGGGCGTCCTGGACGGCGTACTGCCCGGCGTGGAGATTCCGGAGGGCCTGGTGGGGCGCATCGTGGCAAGAATCGTGCCGGAGGCCCAGGGGGTGTCCGGCGGATCCGGCCCTAGTGTGATGCGCCGGAAATCGCACGCTTAAGTCTCTCGCTGATTCTCAGTGGCTGGCGGAGTGACCTTGGTGAGGTAGTCGGCGAGAGCTTTG
>NZ_JBEYZY010000031.1:0-79790 GCF_040646295.1 Streptomyces sp. NPDC046197
ACTCCTCCGGATAAGGCTTGGGCACAGCGACATCCTTCCCACCCGCCCCACAGGGCAAGCCAGTTCAGATGTCACCCGATCGTGCGGCAGACCCATCCAGCAGCCTTCGGAGGCCGTGATGCCCCGCAGCTATCCGCCCGAATTCCGCCGCAAGGTTCTCGATCTTGTCGCATCCAGCAGGAAGGTAGCCGAGGTCGCCCGACTTCTCGGCATCAGTGACCAGACGATCTATGTCTGGCGTCGCCAGCACCTCATCGATACGGGGCAGTTGCCCGGTACGACCAGCAGCGACCAGTCCGAGCTCGCTGCGGCCCGCAAGCGTATCGCCGAGCTGAAGGCTGAGTTGGCCATCCACCGGCGGGCTGCCGAACTGTTGGGCGAGGTGACGTCCCCAAAAGGCGGTTCGAAGCCATCCGCGTGATGGCCCTTGAGCAACTGCCGGTGCAGCTGGCCTGCCGGGTGCTGCATGTCGCAGAGTCCGGATACTACGCCTGGCGTGACCGGCCGCCGTCGAACCGCCTGGTCAAGCACGCCTGGCTGACCGAGGCCATCGTGGGCATCCACACCGCCTCCCGCGGCACCTACGGCTCCCGCCGGGTCCACGCGGAGCTCGGTCTGGGCCTGAACATCCATGTCAGCCACGGCACCGTGGAGCTGCTGATGCAGCGCGCCGGCTTGCATGGCCTGCCCGGCAACCGGCGCCCCCGCGTCAAGCACGTGACCCCGTCCGTCTCCGACCTGGTGGAGCGCAACTTCACCCGGCACGCCCGGGACCAGTTATGGGTCATCGACATCACCGAGCACCCCACCTTTGAGGGCAAGGTGTACTGCGCGGTCGTTCTGGACACGTTCTCACGACGCGTGGTGGGCTGGTCGATCGACGCCTCACCCACCGCGGCACTGACCACCAACGCCCTCGCCATGGCCATCGGCAATCGCAACCCGCAGCCCGGCGGCACCATCATCCACTCAGACCACGGAGTGCAGTTCGGGTCCTGGGCATTCACCCAGCGCGCGAGGGCCTCCGGCCTGCTGCCCTCGATGGGCTCCATCGGGGACTGCGTGGACAACGCGATGATGGAATCCTTCTGGGCCCGGGTCCAGGTCGAACTGCTCAACCGCAGACGTTGGCGGACCCGGCTGGAGCTGTCCACCGCACTCTTTGAGTACCTGGAAATCTTCCATAACCGACAGCGCAGGCACTCCGCGCTGGGCATGCTCAGCCCGGTGGAGTACGAACTCCGCACCCCACCAGTAGCCTGAAACCAAGCAACTCGACTCCACCCAACTTGGGACAGTCCGGAGATCTCCACCGAACCCGGGGCGGTTCACATCCAGGTGCCCCGGACCCACAAGGGCCAGGCCACCGCACAGCGCCTCTCCATCACTCCAGCCCAGGGACATGGGCGAAAGCGGCCGTAACGGGGATGCCGAAGGCCCGATCACGCCCCCACCCCCGTGGTGGCCCGGGCAAACTGCGGACACCGACGATCCAGAACGCAGGGATGCTCACCCAATCCTTGGCAACACATGGCCGCAAGGAAGCACAACCGTTTCCCAGTGACGAATCAAGCCAGGAGTCCGGGCGCGTATAGTCACTGCCCACGCGGTGGACAGGTTTGCGTCGCACGTCATCGCGAACTGGATGCGGTTCACAGAACGAAACGTCGAAGCGTCAGCCACAGCGCTTTCTCGTCGTCACCCACACAAGTGAATGAGGTGATTGTCCGAGAGTCGGTCTGGCTGTGGCTGGCAACCTCTTCCAGGGCGCAGCCGGGTGTACATCCGGCGGTGTTCTGTCCGCCGGCGCAGGGCCGGTAGGGCTCCTCACGTGGAAAAGGGGTACATCGATGTCGAAGCTGGCTCGTATGGCCGCTGTCACCGCAGCCGCCGCGGTGTTGACGGGTGGCGCACTGGCTACATCCGCCTCAGCCTCCTCCCACCCGTACAGCTGCTCCAACCAGGGCGGCGGCGCCAACCACACCGTGAACTGCTCCGGCCTGATCACGGTCAACAACGTCCTGAACGGCACCACCGTCGACGTCCACGACGTCAACGTCCTCAACGGCACGCAGATCAACACACTCCAGAACGCGCTGGCCAACGTCTCGGACAACGACGTGAACCTGCCCGTCACCGTCCAGATCGGCCACCTGCAAACAGCGGTCATCAACACCTACCTGAAGAACTTCGGCATCACGGTACTGCCCGCCAACATCTCCGTATGCGCCGGCAGCGTCTGCGTCTAACCCGCCAGCGCTGACAGCACAGCACACAGTGGCCCGCCCCCCACCCAGCTTCCAGGGAGGCGGGCCACCCCCATCCCCCAACAGCCGACAACACCCGCAACCCGACCACACAAGAGCGCCGAAGGGGCATCAACCGCGATAGGCCGGGCGTGGGAAGCAGGACGACGAGGAACGTTGCCGCGGTCCGCGCCAGGGAGTGGTGTGACAAGCATTCGCCGATGATGACACCGCAAGGGATCCCAGGCCTGCGGATTGCACCGCCGTTGCAGACAGGCGAGTGCTCACCCGGCACCGGGCGCAATCTCGCGCAATCTCCCGGCGTGCTCGCGCGATTCGCAGCATTCTGGACGCCCGACCAGCCAGAGCGGAGAGCACCCATGACGCTCAGGTTCATCGGCACCACATCAGAGCACGGCAACTGCCCGACCCTGTACGAGGTCGTGGAGACAGGCGACCTCGTCGTGCAGGGCGGCCGCCTCACCGACCCCCCCGAACACCTCGCCCAGCTGCAGGACGTGAAGGACTCGGAGACGTTCGTCGTCGTCCCCCGCGAGCTGCTCACCCGCTTCGCGCCCCCGGGACGCCGAGCAGGCCGACGAGACGCAGGCGAAGGAGTAGACGGCGGCGTGCCAGACCTGATCCCGTTCGACGAGATCACCCACCTGTTCACGGATTTCGAGCACACCGCCTGGCGGCTGGAGACCCAGCGCGGCTACGCCACCGAACGCGACAGCCCGAACTGGGCCCGATTCCAGAACGGCGAAACCTTCGAATACGACCCTGCCAGCCCCTGGCACGCCGGCGTGCGCAAGCAGACCGAGGAAGGGAAGCGGATCGAGCGAGTGCGCCTCGTCGACGACCCGCCCACCGAAGGGCAGCGCTTCTTGCTGGCCACCGGGCTCGGCAACGTCGCCGCGGGCGAGGACATCCGCAACCTGTGGCGTGCGGACGCTGCACGGCTCGGACTGCCGGACTTCGACTTCTGGCTGTTCGACTCCCGCACAGTCGTGAAGTTCGTGATCGACGAGAACGATGTGACGGTCGGCGTCCACGTCCTCGAGGACGCCGAGACCGTCGTCCGCGCCTGCCAGGCCCGGGATGCTGCCTTGCACTTCGCTGTCCCTACCAGGGAGTTCCAGGCGCAGGTAGCGTCTGCTAGGTGAGCACGGATTACCAGTCTGGCCGTGAGGCCCTCGGTGGGCGGTTGCGTGAGCTGCGCACCGAGGCCGGCCTGCAGGGCAAAGACCTCGCAGAGCGGCTGGGCTGGCAGCGCTCGAAGGTGTCCCGGCTGGAGAACGGCAAGCAGACCGCGACGGCCGCCGATCTGGAGGCGTGGGCCCGCGCGCTGGACGTCCCGGCGGAGATCCCCGACCTTCAGAGCCGGTTGCGGGGCCTGGAGTCACAGCAACGCTCCTGGCGCCGCCAGCTCGCCGCCGGGCCCCGGGCCGTCCAGGACCGGTACGTCGCCGAGTACCGGCGCACAGCCACGGTCCGCGGCTACGAGGCCACGGTCGTCCCGGGCCTGTTTCAGACGCCGGACTACGCCCGGCATCTGCTGATCCTCAACGCCGAGCTGATGCAGTCGCCCCGGGACACCGACGCGGCCGTGAGCGCCCGTATGAAGCGGCAAGAGGTGCTCTACGAGGGCAACAAGACGTTCCGGGTCCTGGTGTGGGAGGGCGTCCTCCATGCCCTTGGATGTCCCCGTGAGGTGATGGCCGGGCAACTCGATCGGCTCGTAGGGCTCATCGGTCTGAGTCAGGTCTCGCTCGGCATCGTGCCGTTCGGCGCACGGTTGAAGCTGACGCCGAAGCACGGATTCTGGATCTTCGATGAGCAGCGGGTGGTCGTCGAGACGGTCAACACGGAATTCACACTGGAGTCCGACGAGGATGTTGCCCTGTACGGACGGGTGTGGGACCGCCTTGACGAGGCCGCGGTCTATGGCCAGCAGACACATCGTCTGATCGGCCGGGCGCGGGCCTCTCTCGACCTCAATTGAGCAATCCGCCCCAACGCACTGACTGATCGCGCAATCACGCGCAATCGGCGCACGGTCCCGCAATCACCCTGGCTAGCGTCCTGGTCATGGCCCATCCGATGCGCTTCGCCGCACTGTACGAGGCCGGGGATACGTGGCTCGCCGAATGCAGCGAACACCCAGACCTCGTTCGCGCAGCGTGGGACGAGGAAATCCTCGCCCCCATCGCCTCTGGCGAGCACTGGCTCGTCGCCGAGTCCAGCCTCACCCAGGGATGGCCAGCAGCCTCCCGGCTCCGCGACTCGCCGCACGGCCCCGTCCTCGCCGACCCCGACGCCAACAAGATGTTCTGGCTGGTCGCGCCCGACGCCGCCGAGGAACTCGTCGACGTCCAACGCCTGGTCGTGCACCCCGCGGGGTGGCCGCTGTCCTGCCCGCCCACCGGCTGGCAGCTGGACGGCCGGTTCTGGCTCTGGCGGCCCGATGGGAAAGGCCACCTGAACGACCCCGCGCTCATCGCCGCGGCGTTCGGCCCCGGCGGCTACCGCACCGAAGCGGAGGCCCGCGCATGACGACCGTCGAGACCCGCGCCCTGGTCGACATCCCCGCCGAGCTCCTGCCGCTCATCCTGCTGCCGCCGCTGGAGGTCCTGCCCGACGCCAGGGCGCGGGGCGCCGAGTGCGTGTGGGGTGGCGAGCCGCTGTCCACCGCAACGGCCATCGACCTCGGCGAGCGCGAGACCCACGGCGGGCACTGGTTCCCCCGCGCCTGCCGGCCCTGCACCCGCCGCGCCGTCCTCGCCGCGCGCAACGACCATCCCGGCCGGTGCGAGCAGTGCACGGACGACGCCACCCTCTGCGAGACCCGCCAGGCCTTGCACGCCCTCGCCCTGGAGCTCCGCCGATGAACTGCGCACGCTGCACCGAGCCGATCCACCCCGACGAGGAGACGGAGGAGATCCAGAACCACGGCGCGAGTGGCGCTGGCTCCTCCGTCGTCGTCCACGCGTGGCCCTGCCAGGGTCGAGCAGCAACGTAGAGAGCAGCCGGTCGTCGGCGACTACGTCACGTGTCTTCACCCCGCTACCGATCAGCACGACATCTGCCTCGGTCACGAACTCCATCGGGCGCTGCCCCGTCACCTCCACGCCGTTCATCGACGTGACCACCGGCGTCGGCGCCGTAATGAACGCTTCCAAGCCGTCCTTACGGCACCGGTTAATCAACGCGGAAGCGATAAAGCTGTCGAGCTCGTTGAACCCGTCGAAGGTGACCACGGCTACCTGCATCACAACTCCTTAAAGTACGGATGCCCCAGCCTCCCCGACGCCCCGTTCCGGGTCGAGAGCCAATCAGCAGCTGGTGGCATGCCCTACCCCGACTCAATCTTTGAGTCGCCGGATGGCGTGTCTCGCTTCTGGGCTTGCCTCTATCCGGCGAGGGCCAGATCGTGCAGGCGGGCGATATCGATGACGACCTGATGGTTGGTCGAGTACCTGTAGTGCTTCGACTGCTCGGCGACTGCGTGGTCCCGGGTGGGTACGAGCGCCTCGTCAACGCCTTCGCGCCGCAGCGTGGTGATCAGCTTGCCGAACCACCGCGGGCTCAGCCCGGTGAAAGGGCTATCCAGGACGACTCGGACGCCGTGAGCACACCGCTCCGTGAGGGTCGGTCACAAAGGCCAGGATGTGCGGGACTGCCTCGCGCAGACTGACGAAATGACGGTGCACACCTTCAACCGCGACGGTGGCATTCACTCCCCATACTGTCATTCCGGCGCGCAGCCCGGATCGCACCCCGGATGGGGCGTCCTCGATGACCAGACAGTCTCCGGGCTCGGCGCCGAGCCGCTCAGCGGCTCGAAGATACGGAACGGGAGAGGGCTTACCTTCCTCAACAGCAACCGCGTCCACGATCACGCCCGGCACCGGCAAACCCGTCCGCAGGAATCGGCCCCGTACGCGGTGCTCGTAGTTCGAGGTCACCAGCGCCCAGGACCCCGGTGGCAGGCCATGCAGCAGCTCCGATGCCCCGTCGAAGGCCGCGTAGACACCGGACCGAACGTCTTCGTCCTCCAACTCGTGCAGCGCGGCAAGGCACTCGCGCGGCTCTCGATTCGCAGCAACCTGGGCGAAAGTCTCCATTGGCCGCGTCCGCAGAGCCGCCTGATAGACCTCGTCCGCATCCAGTCCGTACCGCGTCGCCCAGGTCCCCCAGACCCGGCGTTGGTTGCTCACCGCGTCGATCAACGTGCCATCGACGTCAAACAAGACGTACCTACCGCGCAGTTCATTCGTCACTCATCGATCATGCCAGGCCGCGGGAACGCCCGGCACAGGCTCCGTAACTACCGCGTCGACAGGCGGCTGAACCTGCTGACCGAAGGGGCTCGATTCCCCGCCCCGCCGACCTGATCCCGGACGCTACCGGTCTGGACGCCCTCACCAGCGTGTGCAGGGCAGCCGAGAAGCAGTGAGCCGTGTTCATCGCCGTCGAACGCCAAGCCCCACGGTGGACGGTCGAAGCCGACGTGCTCAGTGCCCCACAGCACGCCATCGACGCCCGGTGTACGACGCCGTACGAGAGGCCGTCCTCCGCCTGATCCGCTCCCGGCGGAACCGCCCCGGCCCCTCCGCCGACCCCGTCCACCTCGAGCTGCACGACGTGGACAGCGAGGCCAGGGCCCGCGAACCGGCCGCCGAACTGCACGCCGCCCTCAATGGCCACCTCGAACGCCTGGCCCTGCGACCCCGCTCACGCCCTGGCGGCGCACCCGCGCCTCGGCGACTCAGCCCCACCCAAGGTTCCACTGAGCCTGATCCCCGGGACGTCCAGTTCGAGGAAGGAGGCCCCGCCGTCACCGGCGAGAATCGAACAGCGGCGAGCCCCGGCCAGGAAGCGACCGCCGCCGTCACCAGGTCCGTAGCGGTCAGACGGGGCCCTACTGGCCGACGGCGTGCGGGGGCGGCCCCGTGCACCGCGCCATGCGGCCCTCTTCGCCGCCTGAGCCTGCCGACGGCACTGTTGCGCCTGTGCATGCCAGGGATGCCGCCCGCCCTGTTCAACGTTTTCTCAAGCTCTTCTCACCGTCGTCGGCAAGCGTCTCATGCAGGCTGGTCGAGGCCAGTGCCTGCTTCACTTCCATCGCTCCGGCGTCACGGGCCCACGGTCTTACGTGGAGGGGCAAACACAGCGGGTTTGTCAAATGTTCAGATTCCGGCCGTTGCCGTGACAGAACCGGCGGCTACTCATGTCCCGCACCGCTGCCCGCGTCATCAATAGCAACTGGAGTGAGTTGTGACCCGCCAATCCATACGACTGGCCGCCGCCCTCGGTGTCGCCACGACCCTCGCCGGAGGCTCGCTCGCCGCGGCGTCGGAGTTCACCGGCTCCTCCTCCGCCGCCGCGCCGCAGAAGCCGGCAGCCACCAAGCACGTCCTCCTGCTGTCCGTCGACGGTCTGCACCAGTCGGATCTGGCCTGGTACATGGCCCGACACCCCGGCTCCGCGCTGGCCCGGCTGGTGAACGGCGGCGTGCACTACACCGATGCGCACACCACCAACCCCTCGGACTCCTTTCCCGGCATGACCGCCCAGGTCACCGGCGGCGGCCCGGGTACCACCGGCATCTACTACGACGACGTGTACAACCACGCCCTGCTCCCGGCCGGCACCACCAACTGCAAGGGCGTCAAACCCGGCGCAGAGGTGGACATGACCGAGGACATGGACAGGAACAAGGCCTCCCTCGATGCCGGCCAGGGGCTGAAGAACCTGCCCGGCAGCATCCTGCAGATGACGGGCCGGCCGCAGAGCCTGCTCGACCCGAGCAAGCTGCCCGTCGACCCCACGACCTGCAAGCCGGTCTACCCGCACTCGTACCTGCAGGTGAACACCGTCTTCAACGTGGCCCGCAAGGCCGGCCTGCGCACCGCCTGGTCGGACAAGCACATCGCCTACGACATCCTCAACGGCCCTTCGGGCACGGGCATCCAGGACCAGTTCTCCCCGGAGATCAACAGCGCCGCAGGCGGCTACGCGGCCGGGAACGACTGGACCACCGACAACAAGGCGACCGAGCAGTACGACGGGTACAAGGTCAAGGCCGTACTCAACGAGATCGACGGCTACGACCACTCCGGAGCCCACAAGGTCGGCACCCCGGCGATCTTCGGCATGAACTTCCAGTCGGTCTCCACCGCGCAGAAGCTGCCCTCCTCCGAGGGCCTCAAGGGCGGCTACGCCTCCAAGGGCGTCCCCGGCCCGCTGCTGCAGAAGAACCTCGACTACGTCAACACCGAGGTCGGCGCGATGGTCAAGGAGATCCAGGCCAAGGGCCTGGCCGCGAGCACGGACATCGTGCTGTCCGCCAAGCACGGCCAGTCTCCCATCGACCCCAAGGCCCTGACCCGCGTCGACGACGGTCCGCTGCTCGACGGGCTCAACGCCGCCTGGAAGAAGAAGCACCCGGGCGCCGGCGATCTCGTCGCGCACTCCGTGGACGACGACGGCATGCTGCTGTGGCTGAACGACCGCTCCGCCAAGGCCACCTCGTTCGCCAGGCAGTACCTGCTCTCGCAGAGCGGCAAGGGCACCGACATCAACGGCAAGCCCGCCAAGTCCTTCACGAACGGCGGGCTGAGCAGGGTCTACGCGGGCGAGGAAGCGGCCACGTACTTCGGCGTCAAGCCCGGTGACGCCCGGGTCCCGGACCTGTTCGGCATCGCCAGGTACGGCGTGGTCTACACGGGCGGCACCAGGAAGATCGCCGAGCACGGCGGCGCCCACGCCGACGACCTGAACGTCCCGCTCGTCATCTCCGGCGCAGGCATCCCCGAGGGCGTGACCAAGACTGCTCAGGTCGCGACCACCCAGATCGCCCCGACGATCCTGTCCCTCCTGGGCCTGAACCCCCACAACCTGCAGGCCGTCCAGAAGGACCACACCCAGGTCCTGCCGGTCCGCTGACCCTCGGCAACCTGTGACCCCGGCGCGGGTGGGCCGCACGCACAACAGCGTGCGGCCCACCCGTGCATGCGCGCCGTCAAGTGCTTCATGAGCTGACTACCTGACGGCAGGACACGTCCGCAGAGGCGGTGTCTCGCCAGGGGTGCACCGTGGCTGACGGGAGTCCCTCGGATGGCACCACAACCATGCGGTCTTCGTTGATCCGCTCAAGAATCTGCAGGAGAACGAGAGCCACGAATCGTCCGGCCGCATCATCGCCACGACGCCGGGCTCTCCATCGATCGTACGGACTTCGGTGCTGGGGCGGCACGGAACGCGCTGTCGACCTCGCCCCCGCGACCACCGCTTCGCAATCTTCTGCGAAAATCGGATCATCGTTTTGTCCGGCGGACTGTCCCGTACGAGCATGTTCGCGTCACACTGGCTCCAGCAGAAAGACAGCGACACATGAAGCATGCTGCACGGCCCAGATGGCCCGCATTCGCCCTGCCGGCCGCAGCTCTGGCCGCCGCGGTACCGTTCGTCATCCCGCCTCTCGCGGACGCCTCTTCCGCACCGGCCACGCAGGCGGCCTCGCGCGCCGCCACGCGGATCGACGAACGCCAGCAGGTCCTCGACGCCGTCGCCGGCCGGATCACCGAAGGGCTCTCCGAGACCGACCGCGCGCACATACCCGGTTTCGCCGAGGTCGAGGTCGACCCCGACCACAACCACCTGCGCCTGCACTGGAAAGGCACCCCGCCCCAGCGGGTCAGGCAGATCCTCGCCCATCTCCCCCACGGGGTGACCGCCGAGGTCGACTCCGCCCGCTATTCCAAGGCCGAACTCCACGCGGCCCGCGTGAAGTTGCTGAACAGCCTGGCTTCAATGAAGCTGCGAGTCGAGGGGATGGCGGCCCCTGTCCGCGTCACCAGCATCGCACCGGCAGTGGACGGCAGCGGCCTGGAGGTCGGCTACGACAACGCCGCCCGTACGGCGAGCAGGCTCCTGGCGAGCGGACACAGCAAGACGTTGCAGCAGGTCGCCACGGCAGCCGGCCGACTGGCGGGAGTGCACGTCGCCGCGATCCACCGATTGCAGAGCGTGGATCTGTCCTCCCGGCAGCATGACAGCTCCCCCTGGACCGGAGCTTCGGCGCTGAAAAACCCCCTCGGCGGCATCTGCTCCGGCTCTTACGGCGTGAAGAACGCCCAGGGCCAGTACATGCTGACGTCGGCCTACCACTGCGGCCCGGGCCCCGAAGGCCGGTGGACCACCTGGTGGGGCGGCGACCTCATCGGCACCACCGACGCCACCCAGCGCTCCCCGCAGGACGACGTGGTCGGCATCAAGCTGCCCTCACAGCGGGTGAGCGGCCGGCTCTACGACGGCCCCGCAAGCCGCACCGACGGCTACGCCAAACCCGTCACAGGCTGGGGGCACAACAACGTCGGCGACTACGTGTGCACCGACGGCGCCAACGGCGGCATGCACTGCGGTGTGCGCATAGCCCAGACCGACATCGGCGTCACCGGGCCCAACGGCATCTACCGTCCCGATGTCGACCTCGCCTACGCCACCTCGGCCACGCCTGGCGGTGTCGCAGCCGTCAACGGCGACAGCGGCGGCCCGGTCTTCGCCGACGCACGCAACCACACCGCCGATGAAGCACGCGGAATCATCACCGCCCTCGACCGAACCGTCACCTGCCCGCCTGCGTACAACCCCGACACCGTCCTCGACGGTCATCGCAGGAAGCCCTGGTGCCTGGCCGGCGTCTACTACGTCCCCCTTGGACAGACGCTCCACGACATGCACTGGACCCTGGTCACCGGGTGACCACTTCGTGCCTCGTTGTCGGTGGCCAGGTCCCGTTCTGCGGCCCGCGGGGCGGCCTTACGGGCCGGCGGCAGTGGCCTGACAGGAGTGTGAAGTCGTCGGCATTGAGAGGTGCCCGTAGCCCGGCCCATCGAGAGCTGGTCGTCCACCGGCCGGCCCGGCGATCCGTGTCTGAGCCCACGCGGGCGTACGACGCCGGGTCAGGCGACCACCACGCCGCGGGGGCCCGAGGACAAGGCCCAGTCGGGTGCCGACAAGGACCCTCAGGCTGGTGGTGTCGATCGCGTCCACTGTGGCGCCTGCATTCGTGCACACCCACACGGTGTTGCTGGTCGCCGTGATGCCGGTGGGGACGTGGCCGACCTTGACCGTGCCGTCCGCCTTCGCACTCGCCGTGTCGACGGCGGTGACGGTGTCGTCGGTGGCGCAGCTGACCCAGGCCCGTGAGCCGTCCGGGCTCAGCGCGACCTGCCACGGGGTGCGGCCCACCCGGGACCGGGCGACGACGCGCAGCGAGCCGGCGTCGAGCACCACGAGGGTGTCGCTCCACGGGCTGACCATGTACACCCGCCTTCCGTCGGTATGGACGGCAACACCGTTGGCCTCGGCCAGCTCGGGCAGCCGCCTGCGGGTCCTGCCGGTCTCCGCGTCGAGCACCTTCAGGCCGTCGCCGCAACTGACGTAGACCATCCGCCCGTCGGGGCTGACGGCGAAGGAGCGCCGGGCGAGGCCGGTCTGCCAGGTGACGGTGGCCTTGTCCGCGCCGGTGTCCATCACCGTGAGCGTCCGCGATCCGCCGGCGCCGGTGTCCGGGCCGGTGTCGGCGACGTAGACGGTGCGGCCGTCCGGGGAGGGGGCCACGCCGTGGGGGTGGAGGCCGACGTCGACGGTGCCGGTGATCTCGCCCTTGGTGGTGTCCAGCACGGAGACCTCGCCGACGCCGGAGTTGGTCACGTACAGCTTGCCGGTGCCCACTGCGGACCCGATGCCACAGGGATTGGCCCCCGGGGATGCTCGCGACGCTCGGCTGGGCACCCGGGTGGTGGGCGCGCTGGGGCTGCGTGTCGCGCCGAGTGCCGCCACGATCCGACGGGGCATCGCCCTGGTCTGCCCCGGTAGTCTGGCCGACCTGACCGGTGCCGATCCTGGCGGCGCTCAGTCGCTGGCCGTGGACGGCATGGCCGCCCGCGGCTCCCGGCACGGCCAATCGCCCGCAGCCCACCTCTTGGACGCGATGACCGGCGACGCCCGGACCGTAACCCACCTGCGGGTTCCTGACAGGACGAACGAAATCATCTGCTTTGCCGCGCGAAGACGTCGTACTCGTCAGGGGCCACCGCCACACCTGGACACACCTGGTCGGCGTCTACAACGCCTCCGCCAAGACCGCACAGCGCTACGTCAAGAGGACCCTGACCGGCACGGCCACCACCGTCACTCGCGACCCTGCGGTTGGGGAGGTCGGTGCAGTCGGTGTCCACACTGCCCGGGTTGACCACGGGCATCGCCAGGATGAAGGGGTGCACCTTGCGCTGCCTCAGCAGCTCCGAGAAGGCGCCCGGCATGCCGCCGTGCTCCAGCCAGGACTCCGGGGATCCGGGCACGCCGTGCAGCAGCATGATGACCGGGAACCGCACGTTCTTGTAGGCCGGCTCGTCGTACTGCGGCGGCTTCCACACCAGCACCTGCCCGGACAGGGCGGACTTCTGGCCGTGGAAGTACGTGTCCAGAGCACCGCCCTTGGTGCTGTGGCTGAACTTCGCGCGTTGCACCGGAGGCCCTGGCATCGCGACCGCGTTGGTGTTGTCCATGTTGCCCATGAGGTCGTCCCAGAACCCGTACAGCCCGTAGCTATCGTTGATACAGGTGGCCACGACGCTGATCGCGGCGAGCCGGCACAGGCCGATCATCACGGCGTGCGCCAGCCAACGCACCGGCCTGGGCCCGCGGATCCTGGCCCACAGGGAGATCGTGCCAACCATCGCCACGACCGTCGCGACGATGAGGTCGACGAAGAACGGCGTTCCGGTGAGAGACACAAGACCACCTTTCTGGACCACTGAACGAGAGTGAAGCGGGCGCTACCCTGTGTAGCGGCCACGCATACCGTTGCTTGGCTGGAGGGGACCCGACGATCGCCGGTTCCGTCCGACGGGACAGGACAAGGCGAGTGATCCTTAGAGGGCGAAGCGACCACGGCAACGGCTCCGGCGGCCACGACGAGGACCGACGGCACAACGCCGGCGTACGGCGGACCGGGCGGGGCCCGCTCCGGCGGACAGCCCCGCCCCGTCATACCGCGCCGTGGGGAGGCCGTATCGCGTGCTCCGGGCTACGCTGCCGGGCGGGGGCTGTCGTGGATCACGGAGTCAGCCATGCGAAAGTCCGAGCTGTCGAGGAACCGGTCGTCTGTGGGGCACAAGCTGCGCTATGCCGTACGGCACCCTGGGCGGATCCCACCCTATCTGCGCCGCGCCGCGCGGGACACCTGGCTGGGCCTGCGGCACCGTGACCACGTCGCGTACTACCGCGCCGTCATGGCCTGCGACACCGCGCGCAGCCCCGAGCGTGCCGTCGGCAGCGGCTCGGAGGCCAGCTGGCTGGCACTCGGGCAGATGCAGTTCGACTATCTGGTCGAACACGGCCTGAATCCGCAGGACCGCATGCTGGAGATCGGCTGCGGGAACCTCCGCGCCGGGTGGCGGTTCATCGACCACCTCGCCCCGAGCCATTACTACGGCATCGACATCTCGCCGGACATCCTCCTCGAGGCACAGCGCACCATCGTCCGCCGGGGCCTGCAGGGCCGCCTCCCCCACTTGGCCCTCGTCGAGAGCCTGACGCTCGACTTCCTGCCCCCGGGCTGGTTCACCGTGGTGCACGCCCACAGCGTGTTCTCGCACTCGCCGCTCGAGGTGATCGACGAGTGCCTGGCCAACGTCGGGCGGGTGCTGGCCCCCGACGGCTTCTTCGACTTCACCTTCGACCGCACGGAGGGCACCGAGCACCAGGTGCTCCGCGAGGACTTCTACTACCGCACCGAGACCCTCCTCTCGCTGGCCGGACGGCATGGTCTGAGCGCCCGCTTCATGGACGACTGGGAACGGCGCCCGCACGGCCAGTCGAAGATCCGGGTCACGCGCGAGGTGGCGGTGTAGCGACGTCACCCTGCGGTGGTCCTGGGCGGTCCGGGTGAACCTGCTGGTGAAAGGCCAGTAAGAGCAGTGGCCGACGGACCCTGGGCCCTGCCGTCGGCGGCGATTTGCCAGGCACACTTGCTGCGCCGACCCCCTCGGAGGAAGCCTCGCCTGGAGGCGATAGTCGAAGTCGACCAGTGGCAGGGTGAGTTGGAGGCGGTGTTCGCTCGGGTGGCGGGCCGCTTTGCCCGGGTGGATCTGCGTCGGCGGATGCGGGACTATGTCCGCGGTCTGCTGGCGCCGGTGGGACGCAAGAACGGCTGGCAGTTGGCCGAGTGGGCCGGCCACCGCGACCCGGCAGGTCTGCAGCACCTGCTCAACGGCGCCCGATGGGACGCCGACGCGGTCCGGGACGATGTCCGGGCCTATGTCGCCGAACGGCTTGGCCCGGGCGGGGTGTTGATCATCGACGACACCGGCTTCATCAAGAAAGGCAGCACGTCGGCGGGGGTGAGTCGGCAGTACACCGGCACCTCGGGAAAGATCGACAACTGCCAGGTCGGGGTGTTCGCCGCCTACGCCACTGGCTCGGGCAGGGCTTTGGTCGACCGAGAGCTCTACCTGCCCAAGTCCTGGACGTCGGACCGCGAGCGCTGCCGGGCGGCGAAAATTCCCGACGAGCGGGGCTTTGCCACCAAGGGGGAACTGGCCCGGGACATCGTGCGCCGCAGCCTGGCCGCCGGTCTGCCCGCCGCCTGGGTCACCGCGGACGAGGCCTACGGCCAGGACTGGCACTTCCGCCGCCTGCTCGAGCAACTCGACGTCGGCTACGTGGTCGCCGTGCCCAAGTCCCAGCAGATCAAGTCCCTGGCCGGAATCTGGCGCATCGACCAGCTCATCGGCGAAGCGCCTGGTGACGCCTGGCAGCGGCTGTCCTGCGGCGACGGAGCGAAGGGGCCGCGGATCTATGACTGGGTCGCGGCGGAACAGCCGGCGCCGACGACGGCCCCAGCGTGGTTCGGCGATGCGGCTGCTGCGGCAGCGGTGTGAGACGGGCGTGGTCGCTCGCGGTCTGGAGCGGGACGAGCGTGCCGTACGACAGCTGCGCTACGAGCTGGAGGTCATCGGCCGGCTGGGCTTCGAGGGGTACTTCCTGGCCGTGGCCCAGGTCGTCGCGGACTCCCGGGCGCTGGGAATCCGGGTCGCCGCGCGCGGCTCCGGCGCCGGCTCCATGGTCAACCACGCGCTGTTCGTCGCCACGGCCAACCCTCTCGGACACCGGCTGCTGTTCGAGCGCTTCCTCAGCGAGCGGCGTACGTCGCTGCCGGACATCGACCTCGATGTGGAGTCCGAGCGGCGCCTAGAGGTGTACGACGCGGTCATCAAGCGGTTCGGGCGGGAGCGGACCGCGGTCACCGGCATGCCCGAGACCTACCGGGCGCGGCACGCCCTGCGCTTCCCTGTCAAGTTCAGCGTGTTGCAGCGAGCTCGGCTGATGGACACAAGCGAAGCAACGGCTGATCAACACAGTTCTCCAACGCCAAAGCAGCGTCGCATGGTGTGCCCACCTGGGTGTGCAATATCCCGCGGGTTCGGCCGGGCTTCTTTCCTCCGTTGCAGCAGGTCATCCGGGCAGGCGGGACTGGCGAGCCTGTGTGGATCATGATGGGTCTTCGGAAATCCTGAAGATTCATCATGATCCACATACAGATGTGCGGGTCGATGCCTGCGGACTCCCTGATCAGACTCCGTCTTGAGGTATTTGAGCGTCATGACGAACTCATGGGTTGTTGCACACCCGTGTTCCAGGGCGAGTCGAGCGAGGTGCTCTGCCCGGCACCGCGACGCCAGGCCTGCTCAGACGACGCCCTGCCAGATCACGCCTCCGGTGCCTCCGGACCGGCGTCCGGAGCCGCGGATGCACCGCCGGGATCCGGGGCGTCCGGCGCGGCGGCGGTACCGCCGGGAGCCGGAGCCTCGGGTGTCTCCAGGACCGGGTGGGGCTCCGTGCGGGCGGCCGTCTCGGGCTCGGCCTCCCACATCCTCGTCTCCTGTTCGCGTGCCTCCTCGGCCGCCTGGGCGATCAGCGCGCGCAGCGCCGTGAGGTCCAGGGAGCCCTCCTCGCCGGGCCGGTCGTCCTCGACGTCCTGCGGCAGAAGCACGGTCTCTCCGTCGAGGGGGAAGACACTCGAGAAGTACGGCACCCAGGAGGTGCGGCTCTCCCGTACGAGAAAGGCGACCTGCGGCCCGTCGTCCTCCGGGGAGAGCTGCCAGGCCACCTGGTCGGCCGGTCCCGTGCCCGGCATACGGATCGTCAGCTCGCCCTCGTCGCCGCCCTTGAGCACCTCGACGGGCGTGGCCCGGAAGGTTCCCAACTGCCGGACCACGCGGGCCTCGTGGTCGGGGGTGACCGACTCCAGGATGCGTTCGCGCAGGACGACGACGGCCTGGCAATCGCGGATGCGCTGGAGCAGGGTCGGCGTGGTCGTCAGATACGTCGCCATGGCTCACTCGCCTCCGTACCACAGGAGAAGGTTGTTGCCGACGCGGCTGTGGGCCAGGGACGGCGCGGTACTCGACGTGGAGTTGGGCAGCTGCTGGGCCGCGGACCACGACGTCTTGGGCCACTCCTTCTGCGCGACGCGCAACGAGGTGAGGAAGTTCTGCTCACGGAAGGACAGGTGGAACAAGTTGCGGCCGGGATCGTAGGTGACGGCGGGCTGAGTGCGGGTGCGGTCATTGGAGAAACCGGTCCCGCGTTGCACGAGCCGGTCGCCGGAGACCACGCAGTCGAGGCTCCTGACCAGGTTCATGGAGTAGATGTCGGGCCCGGCCCAGGAGAAGCCCAGCACCAGCCGGTTGTCAGGGGCGGCGCCGAGCGAGATGCCAGCGAGCGACTTGTAGTCGTAGCTCGTGGGCACGACGGTGGGCGTCGACCAGGTCCAGCCGTCGTCGTAGGAGACGCTGGCGCGGATGCGGCCGGTGCCGGCGTGGTCGGCGCGGTCGAAGTGCGCCCAGGCGAGCACCCAGACGCGGCGGCCGTTCACGACGGTGGAGGCGAGGCCGGGCGTGCCGAAGGTGGTGGCGCCGGCGGGGGTGTTCGCCCAGGCCCAGCTCTGACCCTGGTTGGTGGAGCGGACGACGCGGATGCTGCCGTTGTTGTCGTTGTGCACCCAGGCCATGAGCATCAGCCCGCCGGGCTCGTCGGCCAGAGCGGGGCCGTGCACGGAGCGTTCGCCGCCGTAGTAGACCCAACCGTTGAGGAGGAAGTTGACCCCGTCGGTGCGCAGCCAGGTCGGGATGCGGTTGGGGTGGCTCCAGCCGAGCGCGAAGAGACCGCTGCTGCCGATGGAGGTGACGCCCGGAGCAAGGCAGGTCCGTGCCTGGTAGTTGTTGTAGTCCGTGATCTGGGTACCCTGCGCGAACCAGGATCCGCCGCCGTCGACCGAGCGGAACTCGCGCAGCCGGTTGCGGTCCATGTCCCGGTAGATCGCCTTGACCTTGGCGACATCGCCCTCCCAGGGCCCGAACCGGGCGCGGTGATAGCCGTACCCGCTGAACATGGCGTCATGGTCGCTGGGGCTGTGGTCGAGCCAGAAGCAGTGCCCCAGCTCGTGGACGAAGATGCCCTGGAGGTCGATCTGCCCCGGCTGGGCGTTGAACGGCACCAGCCGCCACGGCGTGAGGTCGGCACCGTTCTTGCGGTGCACGACCAGACTCGCCTTCCGTCGGCTGGTGAAGGTCGAGGCGATGCGCGTCGTGTCGCAGTGCCGCTCGTTCATCGACACGATGATCTCGCCGTCCTGCGGTTCGGTCCGGTTGGTGTAGTCCCAGAACTGGAAGCGGCAGTCCACCCCCGCGTTCTGCCACCGGGTGTACGCGTTGATCACCGCGTCCGTGACCGGACCCTGCCAGGCATTGTCGATGCCCTGCGCGGTGAACGACTGCCAGTTGATGAAGATCCGGGGCCGGTCCCCGGCGTTCCAGTAAGCCTGATCGCCCATGACATCCCCCTGATGCCGGCGCTGAGCCTTCCGCGGCTCCAGTGCGGGCAGTATGACAGCCGATCATGCCCATCGACAGACAAATGGCCTATGTGGGGACGACCCTTTCGCTTTACCGACTCATCGATGAATTTGCAGCGAAACGGAATGATCGGTACAGGTGGCCAGGTAAGCGACCACCCTCGGGTGTGCAACAACTCATGAGTTCGTCATGATGCTCAGTGCCTGAAGACGGAGTCTGATCAGGGAGTCGGCAGGCATCGGCCCGCGCATCTGTACGTGGATTATGATGAATCTTCAGGATTTCCGAAGACCCATCATGATCCACACTGGCTCGCCAGTCCCGCCTGCCCGGATGACCTGCTGCAACGGAGGAAAGAAGCCCGGCCGAACCCGCGGGATATTGCACACCGCATCTCACTCGCCGTCGGGTGTCGCCATCAAACTGACGACACGCAAAGCACTGTCATGCCGACGAGGCAGAACGCCCTTCAAGGCCCTCAAGCGATCCAGGCCACACGGCCTAGGCGCCGCATGAAGTCCACCGGTTGCGCCGCATACGCCTGGGGGAACTGAAACAGCCGGGAGGCAGTACCCAGCACGTCGGTTAGTTCGCGAGCGTCGGCCGCCATTCGGTACACGGCGTACGCTCTCGGCCTGAACAGCCGCAGCGCCAACGCGCGAAGCCATCCATCCCCCATGACCTTCGCACCAGCAAGAGCCGGCTTCACCAGTTCTTTGGGCATCGCTGGCGCCACAGTCTGCACAGCAATAGCGCCCACCTCGAGCGCGGCGCCGGCGATCGCTTCCCAGTCAGCGGTCAGCCCGCCCAGATCCGCAGCCAACGCCTGCAGAAGCTGCTGGGTCGCGCTTGGCTCGCCGCGCCGCAGACACTCAGCCAGCTCCCCGCGACGCCTCCGGACTCTGCGGGCGGTGCGGCGCAGCGTGCGCACACGGTCTGCGACCTCGCTGAGGCTGGTCGATGAGGCCAGAACTGCGGTCATCCAGAACGGCAGGCGGACGTCACGGCGGTCTTCGCTCCACTGCTGGGCCCAGACACGCTGCAAGAATGCCTCCGGTTGCGTGGTCACTTTCAGGCTTTCATCGGCCCAGCGGGCGCGCGCCAGCAGCATCGGCGAGCGCAGACAGCCGCCGACGTAGGTTACTGAGGGACTGGTCTGATCCTGCGCCAGCGCCGTGTCCAGCGACTGTGCGAATCGCTCGTAGATCAGCGCACGGATGTCGTTGTCGAGGATCAGCGCGTCCGTGCTCTCGCCGCGCACCCACGATCCGCGTTCGATGCCGAACAGCGCCTCTTTGAAGCTCTCTCGCTGCGGGGAGGTGTTGTATCCCAGTTCGGCCTCGATCGCTTCGCTCGCATGGTTCGGGAAGCCGGCCCTGGGCAACAGCTCAGTCCAAGCGTCCCGCAGCCAGCCCA
Source organism: Streptomyces sp. NPDC046197 (assembly GCF_040646295.1). NCBI lineage: Bacteria > Bacillati > Actinomycetota > Actinomycetes > Kitasatosporales > Streptomycetaceae > Streptomyces > Streptomyces sp. NPDC046197. Next base: position 19,595 of record NZ_JBEYZY010000031.1, read on the forward strand.
TCCATGGCGCCCCGCCCTCCGTCGCTCCGCCGAGCTCGTGCCAGGCCCACGAGTAGTGCTCGTCCAGGACCAGCCGCAACCGCAAGCCTGGTCCCTCCTCAGCGAGTTGCAGGCTACGGACAAGGCCGTCAATGCCGAGCAGCCTGTTCGCGCGCGCGGCCATGTCGCCGTAGTCCAGCACCACGAGGCGGTCGTGGAAGATCACCGCACCCACCACCACCGACAAGTTCGCCAGCGCGATGAATGGGTCGCGAATCGGGCCCAGGTCGGCCTCCAGGAGTTCGCACGCGTCGCGCAACGCCGACCAGTCCACCAACGCGATCGAAGCGACGCCGCGCGGCTCGAGGCTCTGCTCCAAGTAGTATCGATACTCCGGCAGTTGAGCTATCTCGTCGGCCCGGAGCTCTTCGTTGTTCGGTGCTCCCCACAGCCCTGCCCCGACAGAGGACACCACGGCGTCCACGGTGCGAGCGGCCCGCCTGTTCGGTTCAGGGGAGGCCGTAAACCTAGTGAAGTCGACGCGCCTGCTCATGACCGGGCCACCAAAGGGATCAGCGTACCGATCTCAAGGAACAGCTGTTGCAGAGCACGGTTGCCGGACGTCACGTCAGCGCACTCACCGACAACGACGATCTTGGGTGCGTCCGCGTCGGAGTCAGCTATGAACTTCAGGAGATGCAAGACCGGCTCGGGCAAGATTCCGGTGCCGACATGGAGAAAGACCCAATCCGCGGTCTGCGAGGCCTCTACAACACGCTCGACGAGCCTCTCACCGGTTGGGAGGTAGTTGGAGATCCGGAACCACGCGATGCCGTCAACGAGCTCCTCATAGGCCCCTGGCCGCCCGCACATGTGCTCGATCAAAGGCCCGACGCCCTGAGTGTCATAGACCAGGATGCACATCGGGTTCGACGCGGCAAGCAGAGCCTCGTTGAGAACTTCGAGCTGACGTGGCAGGTACGGCGTAGTACTCACAACGAACCCTCCTTCAGCAACCTTCAGGCGCCAACAGCCCCGTCGGCGCGACGTGGGATGTTCGTCCCTATGGCGTACCGACGGCCGAACCGCAGCGAGAGACAGGGGGCGCGCACGGCCCTGATCCACGGGAGTGATCACTCCAGCAGAAATTCCAGGACGGCAGTCTGGTTGGCGGGCGCCCCGGCGGACGTCCAGGTGAGAACGTCGGGGCCGGCGTCCGAACGGGCGGTGACGGTTAGCGTCCACCAACCGGCAGGGAAGCCGGCGCCGGTCACGGGCAGCAGGAGGGCGCGGGTGCCGTCGTGATCCTCGACGCTCACCACCCGCACCGGCGTCCCGGGAGACGGTGGCATTGCCGCGGTCTCGTGCGCAACCGTCCCCTCCGGGTTGACGAGCTGCAGTACGACGCCGTGGGCGGGCGGGTCTTCGCCCGGTCCTCCTGCGTACGCCGGCACGTCGGTTCCAGGTGGCACCTGGCTGAGACCGGGGAACAGACGCAGCCGTTCGCCGTCGCCGAGCGGCACGTCCGGCAGCTCCGCGTAGAGGACCGGCTCTCCCGGCGCGACGGCGTCGATCCAGCGAAGCGTCCAGCCCGACAGCGACGGCACGGGCGCCATCGCCACCACTGTCGCATGGTGGTCGTTCGGCTGGATGCTGGGCAACGCCACGTCGGTGATCCGCAGGGCACCGGCGGGCGGGGACGGTACAAACGGCCGGTTCGCCTCCACCGCACTCACGCCGACGCCGACGCCCGTGACCGAGACGCCGCGTAGGCCGGCGGCCTCCATCTTCACCTCCACCATGTCGCCGCCGGGCGCAGCGGGCACCGTCTTCGGCCCTGCAAGGTTCGGGGGGGCGCTCATCAGCGTCGCCGTCGCGCCGCCGTCGAGCGCGAGCGTCAGCGACATGCTGATCGCCGCCCGGTCCACCGAGACGGTGACGTCCAGGGGCTCACCGCTGGCACGCGGGCGGACGGCGCCGTTGCGCACCCAGAGTTCGGTACCAGCCTGCCAGAGCACACCGCCGTCCGCGACGGAGAAGCCCTTGTCGGGACGGCCGAACGCGCGGGTGGGCGTGCTGCGTGCCCGAACGAGCGGCATGTCCGCGTGCCGGGTCGCGGTGACCTGGATCCGGTCCCAGGCGAGCGGCTCGGGGCTCTCCAAGAGCAGGGCGTTGCCCCCGGGCAGCGTGACCGCGGACAACAGGCAGCCGGGCGGCAGGTCCGACAGGTTTCGTACGAGGCGGTGCAGCGCGGCCGCGAGATCGCCGAACTGAGGCGCGAAACGGGTCGGCCACTCGGCCGCCACGGGCCTGGGGAGTCGGGCGATGGCGATCTGCTCCTCTGTCTGCCCGGCCGGGGAGCCGCAGGGGTACGCCGGGTCGGCGATCGGCAGGCACAGGTGCGCGAGGTGTTGCCAGGACGCCTTGCCGTCGAGTAGGTGGTAGCCCACGAAGGAGACTGAGCCTGTGCCCTCGAGGACGAGGCGCTGCAGCCCTCGGGTCCGCCACTCGACGGTCTGGCCAGGAAAGTCACAGCGTTGGCGGGTGCGTTCGCGCCCCGAGCTGAACCCGGTGACGGTCAGGTCGGACGTGCCGTCGGCGGAGACGACGCGTACGAGCCAGGCGGGGTACGCGAATTCGAGCGTGACCGGCGCGCCCGGCGCGACCTGCAGGCTGTACCAGCCCGGTAGTTGGGCTGGCTGGAAATGCAGCCCTCTAGCGCAGCTCAGCGTGACGCTCCCGTACGTCCACAAGGGATTGCTTTCCACCAAGGGCACGTTCAGCTCGTTGAACGGCAGTGGCGGAACGTCGGGCACTAACGCCCGGTACACCTCGAAGCCCAGGTCCGGGAAATCGAGCCCATCCGGTGGGAACCAGCGCAGGAGGATCCCGGGCGGGGTGGGGTGGCCGTCCCACTGCTCGACCGACCCACTGGACGCGACGCCGAATATCGCTAGTTCATCACCGTTGATGGCGGGCTCCCTCCGAACTCGATCGAGCGGGAGTGGAACAGCAGCAGCATCGAGAGGTTACAACTCGATTCAGGCACCCGGCAGTCGGCTGACCAGCAAAAGCTCTGCCGGATCCGCAACTCAGCCGTTTTTCTGCGTCGCACCGCACATTGCCGTACGGGACACACGTCGTGCACGAGAGGCGGCCGTGGTGCCATCGGCGTAGCCCTCGCAAGACCGATGCACTTTATTCGCTACAAATCGAGCCGCGTCGTTCCATCCGCCGCGCCGTACCGTCCGTGCTGCTGTCCGGCCTGCTCCTCGCCGGCTGTTCATCCGGTGCGCACTCGGACTCGGGCGCCTCGGGGAAAGACGGGTCCCCGGCAGCAGGACAGTCAGGGAGCGCGGTGCCCGCAGGTACGCAGACGATCCCGGTTGGTGCAGGCCCGCAGAAGAAGTACACGGTGCAGCAGCAGCCGCCGGCTGGCAGTTGCCACTACCGCAAGACGGCGAGCGGGGAGCCGCTGCCGGATCTGAAGTGCACACCCGGCGCGACCTCCCCCGCAGTCACCCAGGCGAACCTGAAGACCACGATCTGTCGGCCCGGCGGCTACACCAAGGGCATCAGGCCGCCCGTCTCGATCACCAGCAAAGAGAAGAAGCTGAACGCCCCTCTACGGCTACACCGGTAGCCTGTCGGATGCCGAATACGACCCCGACATCTCGCTGCAGCTCGGCGGCGACCCCAACGACGACCGCAACCTCTGGGTCGAGCCCGCCGATCCGGGCCATAAGACGGGCGGCGGCATCAACAACAAGAAGGATCCGGTGGAAACGAAGCTCCACACCGCGGTCTGCTCGGGGAAGGTCGCGTTGGCCGCGGCACAGCACACGATCGTCACCGACTGGACGACGGCGCTGAAGACGCTGGGATTGGGATAACGGCTGCCCCGGACTCCATGCCAAGAACTCAGCAGTTGGGTTTGGCGACTGGGGGGTTGTACCCGTCAGGAGGTCCGGATGGACGTGCCGGGGTGGGCTGAGGGGTGTGAAGGCTCAGCTGGATGCGTTCGCTGGTGCGCAGGATGGTGGCTTCGGCCGGAGGGGCTGGCCACGTGATGACGAGGTAGTCCTCTACGGGTTCTGCGCTGGTCTTGTCGCGGAGGGTCTCACGCCCCGGGCGTGTACACGCATGCGATACCAACCGGGCCCGGTGGGACTGAGAAGCTCTGCGCCCTCGACGGGCCCGAGTTCGAGCGATTCCACCTGTAGCTGTCCTGCTGGGGCGTGCACACTGACCTCGACGATCTCCTCCCACTCATCGCTTTCTGGTGCGGGGGGAGGGCCCTGCTCGGTCCGGGTGCTGACGCATACCTCGCCGGTGTTGATGCCGGTGATCACGAACGCGCCCTGCGTCATGGGCGCAGCGAGGGCGTTGGACCAGTCAGCGGACTCCGTGGAGATGCTTCCTGCGTCCAGGACCCCGAAGAGTCCTTCGGTGACAAATTCCCACCGGCCACACCCCCAAGCCGAAGGCCCGTCGCCCGTTTCCCGGCCCCGTCGCCCGGGCCCTGGCCGACCCAGCGAACCTGCAGATGCTCGCGAGCCGCTATGACCCGAACGATCACGGAGTGCGGGACGCCTGGGAGTCCCTGGTGTTCACCGGTCGCCGCTGCACCAATGGTGCGGTGCGCAGTAGGGCGCCACGTCGATGAGCGGCTTGCCCGGCGGCAGCAGCCCAGGACTCCCGGCGTGCATCGTGGTGACGTCGGGCTGCCAGACCGGCCCCGAGGAGGCGACAAGCTCGGGGGTGGCTTGCCGCACCGACCGGTGCTATCACCTGTGACCGAGGGCGGGTTCGGAGCTGGCGGGAATTCTGTATGCGGCGGCCTCCTTCTCATCGAAGATGACGACCAATGAGTCCGGCATGTAGGTGAACCCGGAGCCGGCGGACTCTCCCAGGGCGACTGTCACAGGGGCGGCAGCAGAGAAATCAAGCCGGACAGCCCACGGCATTGCCGGGCATCCTTCATTCGGTACATGTGTCACAGGCGTGATGCCGGTAAGAGTCATCCCGAGGAACTCGGACCACTCGGCTCGTCCGGACACGTCGACAGCTGTTCCGGAGAGGTCCGGTGTGTCACCCGGTTCCGTCAGTTCGAGGGCCAAGCCTTCGTTGAGGCCGTCCATGGCCCAGGACGCCGCCAGGACCCATCCGTTGCCCAGGGTGAGGGCAACCGCCATGTCAACTTCGTGTGCGCCGCGGTCCGCGCGATGGCCTTCGGGCCACGTTCCACCCGACGGGGCTACATAGCGCACTGCCGTAAGCGGTGCGTCTGCGACGTCTGACAGGAGAGTCGCCAGCCGTTCCCGGTAGAGCGGCTCCTCGAGCCAGGGAAGAAGAGTGATCATAGCTAGTACCGTCCGAAATACTGGAAATCGCCATTGGCGTCGAATGTAGCCCCGAATCCGCGGCCGCCGGCCGGATCCGGCATGATATATCGAGTTCCTCCGGCGAAGTTTCCCGAAGTAACGGGAACCTGGGTCGTGTTCGGGTTGGTCAGAATATCATCGAGAAGGTTCTGACCGGCCGAATCCAATTGCTTACCGGGCACGACGTCAAGGTCTCCCCGGTTCATGTGCTTCTGATATTCGCGTCCGGCACGGGTGAGCTTCCCCTTGTCCGGTCGCTCGCCGCTCTTCGACAGGTCATCGAGGCACTTGGCGAGGCCGTGTGGGTCGCTGGCAGCCCAGGGGTTCTCCACATAGCCGTAATGGTGAGGGGCGGGCTTCAGGCCGAGTGGGTCGGGAGCCGTGTACCGGGCGGTGTCGGGGTCGTAGTAACGGAACCGGTTGTAGTTCAGCCCCGTCTCTGCGTCGCTGTACTGCCCCGGAAACCGAAGCGGGCAGTCCAGGCTGGAGTCATCCGCTGTAGAGCCAGGCATACGGGTGCCCCACAGCGAGGTCCGCCATTGCCAGGCGACGTCCCCGGACGCCGACACAAGCTCCATGGGAGTGCCGACGGGATCAGTGATCACCGCGTGGAAGCGTGTAGCGGTCTCCGGATCCGTCTCCTGAGCCAGCTTCGCGAGGAAGGAAGTGCCGGAGCTGCGATCGACTCGGCTGTGGTCGATCTGTGCGACCGGACGGTGCGTGTCTGGCTCGTAGTCCCAGGTCGTGACCCTGCCGCAGGCACGAACCTGCTCCATGAGGCGGGTGCCGTCCCAGGAGAACTCGACACGATCTGCCGGAGATCCGTCCTCGGCGATACGGTGTTTGGAGATGCGACGACCGAGTGGATCGTAGAGATACCGCCATCGGTCGCCGTTCGGTGTGACCGCCTCGGTCAAGCGGTCCTCGGCGCTCCAACAGTACGTCCAGGTCCGTGTCTGCCCGTTGAGCAGCCTGCGTGTCTTACGGATCAGCCTTCCCTGCGCGTCGTGCTCGTAGAAGGTACGGCCCGCACGGCGGATGAGTGTGCCGTCGAACTCGCGCTCACCGGGGGAGTCGTGTCCGGGTGCTGTCGCCTGCACAAGGTTGCCCACCGAGTCGTAGGCGTATGTCTCGGTCCAGCCCTGACCCTGCACACTCGTGACGCGGCCAGCGCCGTCCAGATCGAACTGGCGAGTGCCGGACGTCAGCTCACGGATCTCGGTGACGTAGCCGTCAGCTCGGTACGCGTAACTGCGATGCTGGAGAAGTCGATCGGCCTCGCTCGATGTCGCCGTCGCTGTCACCGACTGCGTGGTCAGTCGGCCCCTCGCGCTCCAGCGTTGGGCCAGCCTCACGCTCTCGCCCACCTGGCGCTCGGTCTCGCGACCCAGTGCGTCGTGTGTGAAGGACAGCCAGCCGACGTCCGAGTGCAGTGCCGCCGGGCGTCCCGCCTCGTCATATGTCCAGGTCGACACCAGTCCGGAAGGTGTGACCCGGCGGGTGCAACGCCCGAGCACGTTGTACTCGTACGTCGTCGTGCCGCCGTTCACGGCTTCGGACAGAACGCGTCCCAAGGCGTCCCGTTCTAGCACTATCTCGGCGTCTGCGTTGAGAGCCCGTGACAACCTGCCGTCGCCACCGTACTCATATCTCGTGATGTCGCCCGCGCCATCACGCTGTTCGACGACTCGACCACGCGCGTCCCGTGTGAAGTACAAGACCTCGCCCGCACCGTTGGTCCGGGCGGTCAGGTTACCCGCCGCGTCATGGACGTACGTCAGGGTGCGCCCGTTGAAGTCCGTTTCAGCGACCAGGCGGCCGGCCTCGTCGTAGTTGTACGTCCAGGTGCGACCCTGTGCGTTGCGGACAGCGGTGAGGCGCAGCTCGGTGTCATAGGTGAAGTCGTAACTGGCGCCGTCCGGATCTTTCCGGGCGGCCGGCAGGTCGAAGTGTGTCGCCGTCAGCTGGGTCCTCATGCCCGCCGGGTCCGTGTGGGCGAGCAGGTTGCCCTCCGCGTCCCAGGTCCACGTCTCCCGTGCGCCGTCGGGCTGCTCCCGCCAGGACGGCTTACCCTCGGACGTCCAGCCCATGCGAATGGTGTGGCCCAGCGGATCCGTCATCTTGACGATGCGGCCGAAGGAGTCCCGGCATAGCGAAGTCGTGAGGCCGAGCTCGTCCGTTAGGGCAACGGCCAGGCCCGCCCTGTCGTACGCCACGGTGCGGGTGTGGCCGAGCGCGTTCGTGATCGCCGTCGGGCGGCCCGCGTCGTCGTACACGTACCGGGTCTCGGCGCCGGTCGGGTCCACCGTCGCCAGCAGGTTGCCCCGCTCGTCGTAGGTGTGCTGCCAGACCGCCCCACCCGGCTCGACCACCTCGGTCGGCAGGCTCAGCGCGCTGTACGTAGCCCGGGCCACCGAGCCGTCCGGCAAGGTGAGTTCGGTGAGGTTGCCGGCGTCGTCATAGGCGTACCGGGTCGTGTGACCGAGAGGGTCCGTCACCGAGAGCGGCCGGGCTCCGTACTTGTCCCACTCGGTGAGAGTGACGTGGCCGAGTGGGTCGGTCTCCGCCACGACCAGGCCCTCGGCGTTGTACTGGTGGACGGAGACACGGCCTTGGGAGTCCGTGTACCTGGTCGTGCGGTTCGCGTCGTCGTATTCCAAGGAGCCGGACAGGATGCCGTCCACGCCCTCCGTACGGACCACCCGGCCGCGCTCGTCATAGACGTACGAGAACCAGGTGCCGTTGCGGTCGGTCCAGCGGGTGACCCGGCCCTCGGTGTCGTAGGTGAAGCGGAGAGGCTCGCCGCTGGAGTTGATGACCTCGGTCAGGTTGCCCGACCGGTCGTAGCCGTAGCGCATCACGACCGTGCCCTCATCGGGCGCGGTACCCGGGCGGTAACGGGACGGGCCTTCGTCCAGGAGGCGCAGGGCGGTGATGCGCGGCCCCTGGGTGTCGACGGCGACGTAGTAGCCGCCGGAGTGGCGGATGCCGAACGGGACACCGTCGTCGTCGCGTTCGACGTCGATGCGGTTGCCGTTGCGGTCGCTCCAGGAATCGAGGGCAAGGTGGAACACGCCGAAAGACGGGGAGGGGACGGGTGCGGCGAAGGTGCGGGTCACGCCCGTCGCCGGGTCGGTGACCGTCATCGCACCGTCCGGCTTGCCGTCCCACTCCAGGGGCCAGCGAGCGCCCTTCACCGGCATCGTCGGCACGCCCGGCTCCGGCACCGGGTACACCAGGCGCATGCCGTCAGCCGCGGCGAAGACGACTCCCTCGCCGTCGATCTGGAGGCACTCGTCCAGGGTGGAGATCCAGGTCGGGCCGAAGCAGACGCCACCCCGGTAGGAGGAGAGGTGAGTGCGGGTGAACTGGAGCGGCAGACTGCCCGGCAGGGTCAGGTCTGTCTGCGTCATCAGCATGGCGCCGGTCGCCACGTCGATCGGCTCGCCCACACACGGCGTGTCGTCGGCGTTGCGGGCCGCTCGGCCCAGATCGACCAGGTCCGGGCGGAGCGACGGCGGGCGCAGCAGGGGCGGGGTGGTGTTGGCGAGGCCGCCTTCCATGCTCGACGTCATCAGGCCGCCGCCCGCTCCGAGCACGCCGCCGAAGATCATGCCGTCCTTGGCGGCCTGGTTGACCTCGTCCAGGCTGAAGCCGTGCTGCAGACCGGCCATCATCTGCAGCGGCTGGGCCACGGCAGCGTCGATGGTGACCGACTCGACCCCGCCGAACGCGACGCCGGCGAAGGCACCTCCGATGATGTCGGCCACCACTGCGGAGACCCCGACGCCTATCGTGGCGCCGAACTCGATGACCGCGTCCGCCGCAGCCGCCGCCGCCCCCGAGGCGATACCCGCGGTCATGATGGCCAGCGTGATGCCGCCCGCGATCACAACCGCGTCGATGGCTATCCGCGCCCAGAGCTTGTTGATCGCGTCATCGATGCCGTCGGCGAACTTGTCCAAGGCGTTGGCCATATCCCGCGAGGACTTCGCGAGGTCACTCAGCCAGCCGCCGTCCTTGCCCTTGGCATAGCGGTCCCAGAACTTGTGGAACGCCTCGATCGACTCGCCCGTGTTGTTGTGGATGATCTCGGACGCGCTGCGGTGCACCGGGGAACGGACGTCATCCACCGACTCGGCGAACGCACGCCACGCATTCGCCGCGTCCCGCAGCTTGTCGGGGTCGGCCTCGGGCCACCACAGGCCCATGTCGAGAAGGATGTGGCGGGCTTTGGACTCAACGCTCACCGGCACCGTCGCTCTGCTTGCCGGTCTTCACTTCCTTGAACATGCCCGCGACGAGCTTGTCGTTCTCCACGTGCCCGTCCGACATGTCCACCATGGCCTCGTGAATGCTCGTCAGCCCGAGCACCAGGATGCCCGCCGCACTCTCGATCGACTTCTGGTGCGGCTTGTAGACGCCGCCGAACTGGTTGCCCTGCTCGTCGTGACCCCAGGGCTCGCCCAGGCCGTCCAGGGTCTTGATGAGAGTGGTCAGGGCCTTGCTCAGATCGGTGGCGCCCTTCTGGAAGGCCGGTGCCGCCGCCTTGATGTCGGCGGTCTTGATGTCCAGCACCTTGCCGGGGACCTTGCCGTCGCCCATTGATACCCCCGCCCCGTTCGCAGCTGCGGCTTCCGACCCTAGGACGGCAAGTTCAAGGAAGTCCCATGCCAGGGTAATTCAGGAGTAACGCTCCCCTCCAACGGCAGCAGGCGGCGAAACTCGCCGATCGTGACAGCACGGCCGCGCCTGGGGCGAGCTCTACGTCGCCCGTTCCGGGTGGACTAACCGCAGAAGGAACTCATCGCGAGACTCCTGGCGGATACCTGCGAGATCTGCGGAAGCAAGGGCAACGTGCAAGTGCACCACGTCCGCGCTCTCGCCGACCTCGCACATGCCGGATGGCAGCCTTCCGACCGGGCGCGCATCATGCTTCACCGGCGCCGCAAAACAGTCGTGGCCTGCGACATCTGCCACGACCGTATCCATTCTGAACGGCCAGCCAAACCATTCACGCAGTAGTCACTGGAGAGCCGGATGACCGGGAAACCGTCAAGTCCGGTTCGGCGGGAGGCCGCGCGGAACAGGACTCGCCCTCACGGCGAGCACCTCGCCGCGCGGCCGACCCAACCTCCTGGCTGTCCGGCTACCGCCGACTCAGCCCCCGCTACGAACGCCATCCCCGCAACTACCTCGCCTTTCTTGGCCTCGCTGCAGCACTGTGCTGTTACAAGCGACTGCTCCGCCTCACCACATAGGCCACCGTCTTAAAGGCTGGGGGTCAACTCGCCTCGGACAGCGGGGAAGTCACCCGTCTCAGCGGCCGCCCGCCGACGAGGGGTCGAGCACTGGGCGATGCCCAAACGGCGCCCCGCATGCGGCTGTTCTCACTCTTTGTGTTCTATGCCACACGATCCGTGGTGATCACGCCGAGCTCACCCTCGGTGTCCTGACTCCCCTCCCGCCCCGATCCACAATTTCCGCTGGTGGCAAGGGACTTACGAGCGCACAGACGACTCCGCCAGCACCGGTCGGATCACGCCAACACACGCGATGGCGATCGCATGGACAGGCTTGCGACTCACTGTCGACGTACGACAGGATCACGGGCATCCGCTTCCGGCCGAACGGGATCAGGGCCCTGCCGCGGTGCACACACCCGGCACACCTCGGGGGAACACACCTGGTGTGCAGGCTCGGTGAGGTCCTGGGCGACATCACCGTCGGCGGCGGACGCGGCGGTGCGTAAGGCAGGCGGCTGGAGATCCCGGCCGCGGCCCGGATCCGCCGACCGGGGAACGGGGGCGCGCAAGAGCCGGGATATGAGGCGCATCTATGTGCCGCCATCTGAGACCACAGATGAGAAAGGCCCAAATGACAGACATGACGCTCGACGAAGCTGCCGAGACGCACGCGAAGGAGCTGCCAGGCGACCACCCGGAGATCTCGGCATTCTACCAGCAGATCGGCGGCGCCCCGGCCGTCAAGAAGGTCGTCGACGACCTCTATCTCCACGCGTTGCAGGACGAGCAGCTGGCCCCGTACTTCGAGGGCACCGACCTGCCCACGCTCAAGCGCCACATGGTGTTGATGCTGACCAAGGTCCTCGGTGGGCCGGACAACTACGCCGGGCGAGAGCTAGCCGAAGCGCACCAGGGGCTGGGCGTCACCGGGGAGCACTACGAGCGGGTGGGTCACGTGCTGCTCGGCGTGCTGTGGGAGAACCGCGTCGGAGTGGACGTGCTGATGCATGTGGCCGGGGTGCTCGCCGCGGTCAAGGAGCAGATCGTCCGGCAGCCCTCCGACGAACTGGTGCGGAAAGCCTGACATTGTGGTTGACGCTCGCCGTTTGCAGGAGAGCTGGAACGTGGTGGCCGGTTACGGCGACCAAGTACCGCTGTTCTTCTACTCGACGCTGTTCTTCACCCATCCCGAGACTCGGGACATGTTCCCGATCGGCATGGCAGGGCAGCGTGACAAGCTTTTCGGAGCGCTGGGCACCATCGTGTCCCGCGTCGGCCAGGTGGACGAGCTGGTGCCCTTCCTGGAGCAACTCGGCAGGGACCACCGCAAGTTCGGCGTTCTGGCCGACCACTACCCGGCGGTGGGCTCCGCGCTGCTGGGAACGCTGGCCCACTTCCTCGGCCCGCAGTGGACGGACCAGTTGGCCGCCGACTGGCAGGCGGCGTACGAGCTCGTGGCCAAGGTCATGCGCCAGGCCGCCGAGGAGGCCACCAACAGCAGCCCGCCCTGGTGGGACGCCGAGGTGATCGGCCACGAACGGCGCACGCTGGACGTCGCCGTGCTCACCGTCAAGGCCAACTACCGCCTGGACTTCCTGCCGGGCCAGAGCGTCGCGGTGGCGACCCATCTGCGTCCCGGGATGTGGCGCTACTACAGCCCGGCCAACGCTCCCCGCCCGGACGGCACCATCGAGCTGCACGTCCGCATGGTTCCGGGCGGCCCGGTCTCCTCGGCGCTGGTGCACGGCATCCAACTCGGGGACGTGCTGAGGTTCGGCGCCCCGGTCGGCAACCGGCTGACGCTGAACCCGGACGGCGACCGGCCACTGCTGCTGCTGGCCGGCGGCACCGGGCTGGCGCCGCTGAAGGCCCTGGCCGAGCAGGTCGCCGGGCAGCGGGCCGGGCGGCCGGAACGCCGGGTGACACTCGTCGTCGGCGCGCACACTGGCCACGACCTGTACGACTGGCCCGCGTTGGAGGCTCTCGCCAAGGCGCACCACCGTTGGCTGAGCGTCATCCCGGCCGTCTCCGAGGTCTCCCTGCGGCCCCAGGAGAGCGGCACCGCGGTGGAGGTGGCGCTGCGCCTCGGCCGCTTCACCGACCACGAGGTATACGTGTGCGGCTCGGACCATATGGTGCGCGACTCGGTTCAGCGCCTCGCGCAGGCCGGCACACCGGTCGAGCGCATCCGGTTCGAATCGTTCACCGGCCTGGGTGGCGAGCAGTACGGCGTCGCGTCTCACGGGGAGGACATCGAGTCATGAACACGCCCTACCACCAGACCCAGTATCGGCTGACACCCGAACAGATCCGCACCAACCAGTTCACCCGTACCCCGATCGGCCGGCGCGGCCTGGACGAGGACGAGGTCGGGCGCTTCATGTTGAGAGTCGCCGACGAGATGACGGCGCTCCACCAGGACCTGGCCGGGCTGTGGGCCGAGAACGAACGGCTGCGCAACTTTTACCGCGAGCGGGGAGAGCAGGCGGACGGGCAGGCCGCTCGGGCCGGCAAGGCGGTATCCCAGGGGCAGCCGACCGTCGAGGCCGTCAACCTGCTCTCCCGCGCCCAGCAGCAGGCGGATTCGTTGATCGCCCAGGCGCGCGAATACGCCCGGCAGGTCGCCGACCAGGCCCGTCGGCAGTACCACGACGTGCTGCGTGAGGCACAGCGCCAGGCCCAGGAGGAGGCCGAGCGGGCCGTACTCGAGTACCGCGCCCGCTCCGGCACGCACTACACCGCCGAGTTCGAGGAACTGGAACGCCGCCTGGCCTGGGCACGTGCCTTCCTCGACGCCATCCAGTCCGTGGAGACGCAGCTCAAGACGGCCCGCGAGGCCTTGGCGTTCGAGGTGGAGAAGCTCGCCGGGGTCGGCAGTCCCACGCGCCCGGCCACCGGTCCGGCCCACCGGCTGCCCGTTGGTACGCCCGAGCAGATTCCCGTCGCCTCCGCGGACTCTGCGCGAACCTCGGGCACGGGCGGCCCGGGCGGCGCGAGCACCTGGACCACCCAGGGATGAGGTGCCGGCCGGCCGCGGCGTCGCCGGCTGGGCTGTCCAGGTCAAAGGGGGAGCTTCAACAACTCCTACGTCGACAAGGTGGACAAGTCGTCCGACAACGCCAAGCAGATCGAGCTGCAGGTGACGCAGACGGACAAGAGCCTGCACCAGCAGATGGGTGTGAGCCCCAAGGGGCCGCTGCCCTCCGGGGCATACATGCGCAACACCGTGATCGGCTACAAGGTCATCAAGGAGTGGGCGGACGAGGTCAACGCGTGGGTGCTGGCCCGTGTCGTCCAGAAGAACGGCGAGACGGTCAAGGAGCAGAGCAGCTACACCCGCACCCTGGTCGGCGCCGCTTCGGCGGACGGCGACTGGAAGCTGTCCGGCACGGCCACCACGCGCGCTCACCAGGACGTCGAGAACAAGAGCGCTCCGAAGATGGTCGCCCCCGGCGATGCCGCCTTCAACGACGCCGGGTGGACCGCGATCCGGGAGGCCTCGTGAGACGCCGACTGGCAGCTTTACTGCTCGCGCTGGTTGCGGTCTTCGGTGTGTCGATGTGCGCGCCGCAGCCCGCGGCCGCGGACGGCGGAATCATAGACGACGTCATCAACGGGGCGTGCCGCATTGCATCGGGCCCCATCCTGGGCACTATCACACACACCAGTGACCAGCGGGTGCCTGCTGGAGCACGGTCGTCGTTGGCCTGGAGAGAGCGGCCACGGGCCAGGCTGCGGGCGCCGGCCGGGGGCTGCTGCCGTGCGCATCGGGTCGGTGCCGAGGCGGCGGACGGTGCCGTGCAGGCGTCGCATTTCCCGGGGTGGACAACCCCAACTACTGTAGGCTGGCATTCATGCAGGCCGAAGGGCTCGGTAGGTGCAGGTTCCACCGACGCATGGTGCCCGTCGCGTCGGCCGACGGAGTCATCGAAGGTGGACCAGGACCCGGCCGGCGTTGGTCGCGTCGGTCTCCACGCGGGCGTAGAGCTTCTTGATGTGCTTCTGTGCCAGCAGGGCCAGCACCCGTTTCTTCAGCTGGCCCGTCCCCTTGCCTGGGATGATCTGCACGACGTCGACCCCAGTGGCGGCGGCCTTGAACAGGGTCTGGCGCAGCGCGACGTCGATGTCGCGGTTGTTGCGGAAGATCGGGTGCAGATCCAACGTGAGCAGGACAATCGCCTCCGATACGCTCGATCACCGACCGACGCCGGGTCCCCATGAGCCGTGCAGTGGCAGCGTACGTCGTCCTCCCGCCCCCGTCCCACACTGGTGGTTGCGGACTTCCGGTGGTACCGCCGGAAGCGTGTCGGCGCGCGGGTGAACCTGTGGCAGCCGCAACAGGGGCAGCCCGACGTAGCCGTATCGATAGGACTTGATCGGGCACAAGCCGAAGCCTGCAGGAACGCTGCTTTGATCGGCGTACGCTGGGCTGGGCGAGGCTGCGGCCTGCGGCGAGTGCGGTTATACCGAGGCTGGCTCTCGTGCCCCGACCCCTGGGTTGTCAACGGCCAGGGTTCCACGTCCGCGGTGCGTCGGCCCGTATGACCTCTTCCTCCCCGCAGCCGGTGCGGGTCAGCTGGGCGTTGAGCTAGGCGGCTGGGGCGCCTATCGAGTCGTGATCAAACTGCCTGCTGCATAAGCCGGTGGCGGCCGCCTGCGGCGACTCGCGTGAGATCATCCGTCCATGAGCAGCGATCTGGAAGTAAGTGCTCTGGCGATCAATGTCGCGATCCCGCAGGCGCTCCGCCGGACGGACACTCGACGCGGTGAAGCATTCACGCTGACCACACTCAACGTCCGGCTCCTCCCGGACGGTCACCTCGCCGTGAAGGCCTATGGCAGACCAATCGGTGGTGGTCGGGGCGCATACGTCTCGTTCCCCGTCCCCGATAAACCCGAACTGGCGGCCCTGGTCTCCGACGCCGCCAGCCGTGCCGGGGCGTTGTGGGCCGCCCATCGTGGTCTCGGCTGATCTGAAGGCGCATATTGAGCCGTGATCAATCTACGGAAATCGCCCTCGCGGCGGGGCCTGAACCGGTAGATCTTCTTGCGTGACGCGAGTGCAACTCACTGACGGGGAATGGGAGTTCATCGAGCCGTCCCTGCCGATCGGAGAAGGGTGCAGTTCGTTTCGAGGGACGACGTTGATCAGGCAGTGAGGGCGAACTGCTGCGGGTCGGAGTCGGGGTAGATGCGCGCGTGCTCCTTGCGGATGTGGAAGCGCCAGTAGGGTTCGAGGTCGCCGTTGGCGACGACGGCACGTAGTCGCAGGACGGATTCGGCTCCGGGTAGGCCCCAGCGGGCGCCGGTGATGTCGAGGCGGTCGGCGATCAGATGGCGGCAGGCGCCCTCGACCGCGCCGGTGGCGATCGGCCACCCGTTGTTGAGCGCGGTGTCGTAACGGAGTTGGTCGAGGTGCCCGGTCAAGTAGCGGCCGCGTCGACGGCCTCGCGCCGGGTGGTGGGCAGTTGTTCGAACTCCTGCGGCGTCTCGCGCCACTGCCCGCCGGTCTTGAACCGCCAGATCACGCCCTCGAACTGCTGGCGCAGCGGGTGATCGGCCACTATCCGGACTACTCGGACGTGACCCAGAAGTACGGAGACCAGTACTTCGAAATCCCTCTTCCGTACCGCATGAAGTTCACAGAAGCTGAGGAACGGCTGACCAACAAGAATTTCCTCGACCGCCGGATACGCAGAGGACACAGCTTCAGACTGGCCACCCCGCTTGAGCGCCTGCGTCCACGATCGGCGTATAGTTGGGAGATCCAGTATCTACGCGATCAGTGATACGTGCTCAACGATGCAGGAGACATGTTCATTCCTGGAGGTGGCTGAGCGCGATGGACGAGCCATGGCTTGACGAACTCGCCGAGTTTCTGCGCCGTGAAGGGTACGCCCTGTATGAGGATCAACGGAGTCCAGGCGGGGCCGTTATTCGCTTCCGAGGCCACAGCTGCGAGATCCACATCACAAACGACCGCGGCGACTGGTGGATTGGGCTGTCCCCGCTGGGAAGCGATCTCATCATGACCCCGCAAGTCTGGGCGCACTACATCGACGGCACGAAGCCGGTCCCTGCCACGCAGGCTGAGCCTCTCGACGTTCAGATCACCTTCGTCAAAGAACGACTCAAAGAAGCCGAATTAGCAGCTGCCCGCGATCCTGATATCGACAGGAAACTGATAGCCATCAACCGCGGACTGCTTGGCTTCGACTTCTGAGCCTCTTTTTGCGACCGCTCCAGCGAGTCCTGCAAGGAAGAAACAGGTGGCTTCGCAGGGCTTACACGACAACTGCGGCACGCTGCACCACGTTTGAGGTGACTGAAAGGCAGCGAGCAACGCTCAGATCCTGTGGATCGGCCACGGGAGGACGTACCTTCCCGGGCGATTGATCGATAGGTCACCGAGCAAGACCGACGTTCGCGGCGTCGGTCGGGAAGGCACCTTCATGCTCACCGCAGTCAATGAAGATGGCGCCACGCGAGATGGGTCGTCGCTGCTGGACGAGATCGTCCGGGAGGGCGCCCGCAGGATGCTGGCCGCCGCGCTGGAAGCCGAGGTCAATGCATACATCGCCGAGTTGGCCGACCAGCGGGACGAGAACGGGCGACGGCTGGTAGTGCGCAACGGCTATCACCAGCCGAGGAAGGTCACCACCGCGGCCGGGACCGTGGAGGTGAAGGCCCCGCGGGTGAACGACAAGCGTACCGACCTCGATACAGGCGAACGCAGGCGGTTCTCCTCGGCGATCCTGCCGCCTTGGGCCCGGAAAGCCCCGAAGATCAGCGAGGTGTTGCCGCTGCTCTACCTGCATGGGTTGTCGTCTGGGGACTTCGTGCCCGCGCTGGAGCAGTTCCTCGGCAATTCGGCCGGGCTGTCGCAGGCCACGGTCACGCGGCTGACGGCCCAATGGCAGGCCGACCACGCTGCCTTCATGGACCGCGATCTGTCGGCCACGGATTACGTGTACGTGTGGGCCGACGGCATTCACCTGCGCATACGCCTGGAGGGGGTCAAGGCTGCCGTACTGGTGGTGATGGGCGTGCGGGCGGATGGCACCAAGGAGCTGATCGCGCTGGCCGACGGATATCGCGAGTCGACGGAGGCGTGGGCGGGCCTGCTACGCGACTGTGCCCGCCGGGGGATGCGCGCCCCGGTGCTGGCCGTCGGGGACGGCGCGCTCGGCTTCTGGAAGGCCCTGGCCGAGGTGTTCTCCGACACTCGCGAACAAGGGTGCTGGGTTCACAAAACCGCAAATGTTCTCGATTCCCTGCCAAAGTCGGCCCAGCCCGCGGCCAAGCGCGCCATCCAGGACATCTACAACGCCGAGAACAAGGAGCAGGCCCGCACGCCGGCCGAGGACCGGCCCTTCTTCAGGAACCCGGTCTCGTCGACAACGAGAACGCTTCCATCGGTGCCGAGGCGTTCGGCGGCGTAGGCACGCAGGTCGTCGCGGACCGCGTCGGCGTCCCAACGGGCGTAGCGCAGCAGGCGCTGCATCGGCCCGGACCGCGCAAGGCCCGCCTGCTCGGCCAGCTGCCAACGGTTCTTCCGTTCGACGCCCGACAACAGCCCGAGCAGGTAAGCGCGGGCCGCGGCCCGGGGCTCAACTCGCCCGAACTTGCCCGCGATCCGGGCCATGACCTGGTCGAACATCGCCCGCCAGCGAGCAGGGTCTACGCTATGGCCTGCGGCCACCGCACGATCTTCAGGAGTCCACACAACCCCCGATGATCACGCGGTGGCCGTACCCGTTCCCAGCGCCCGACCTGCGCAAGATCCCGAAACCAGACTGGAGTACTAGGACAGAGAGCCAACTGCCCTCCTCGCTACAATCCGAAGCAGGAGGAGCCCCTTCGGCTTCACGGCGCCGCCGAGGCAGTCGTTGTGGGGGGCTGCGCTTGAGGCGCTGCCCTTGGGGTGGTGATGCTTCGCCGTCCAGCCGCCGGACCAGGGCAGGTGGTCAGCCAGCGCTGAAGCTCGCGATGGCGGAACTGGTAGGCAGGACCGGCATAGCGCAACAGGCCTGCTCGGCATGCCCAGTCCATGAACACAACCAGCCGGAACGGCAACTGTCCTTTGGAACACAGCAGGAACACCGCATAGCGACGCACTACGCGGAGTCTTCCTGGAGGAGGCGCGTGCCCGCCTCGGTGCGGCTCACCCGCTGACGCTACGACTGCGGGTCTCGCACGCCATGCTCGGCTTCGACCAGCCCGGCGGGGTGGCGCACGCCGAGCAGGTGATACGGGAAGCCGCCGCGCACCTCGGTGAAGGGCATCCCACCGTCCGCGACGCCTACGCGCTGCTGGCCGTGGTGAAGTCGAACGGAGCCCAGTGAGAAAATGAGGAGTCGTGGCGGTTGGCGCCGGCCAGGACACGACCCAGCGGAATGCCGTATCCGTCCGTCATGTCGGAGCGTTTCAGGCCCTGCTTGCCGCGGTCGACCGGGGAGCGCCCGGCGGCCTCGCCGCCGCCGGGGGCTTTGGTGATGGAGCCGTCGACGGCGATCTGGTCGAGGACGAGGCCGACGATCCGGTCGTAGGACTCCAGCGCGATCTGTTTGAGCCGGGCGAAGAAGCCGAGGGCGGTCCACTCGTCGCGCCGGTTGCGGATCGTGGTGGCCGAGCAGGTCGTGTCGGCGATCGCCTGGTAGGCGCAGCCGAAGCGCAGGAGCTGCAGCAGCTTGTCGAAGACGATCCGATCACTGATGCGTGGGCGGTGGCAGCCCGGCGGACGGTCCGGGTGGTACTCCGGCCGCTCGGGCAGCAAGGCGGCGAACTGACTGGCTCCAGAGTGGTTCGGTCAGCCACGATGGCAGTACAGGCACAGGTCTCCCCGTTGATCACAGAGCGTCGCAACTCCACGATCGCCAGGACCTGTGCCTGTCTTGCTGCCGGGTACCACCACATCGCCTGTCCGCGCGGCCTCCAAGGGCGAGTCCATCCACTTGCTGCGCGCCGCCAGCTCCACTACGCCCGCGAGGGCAAGATCACCCGGCGTCAGCCCGAGCAGCAGAACGAGCAGGCGTGGTGCCTGACCGTCGTGACGAATGCGGTCATCTGCTGGCACACGGAGTACATGGGTCTGGCCGTCGATCAGCTGCGCGAGGCCGGCCGCGAGGCGACGCCGAGGTCCTGGCGCACATCTCCCCGGCCCGCAGCTCGGCCGTGAACTATTACGGCTCCATCACCGTCGACTACGAACGCGAACTCGCCCGGCTCGACGAGAGGGCCACCGCCCGCTGCGGACCGTGGTCACGGACGACCCGGCCTCCGGCCTGTAGCCGCTCTCGGTCCCAGCGGCGGGCACGGCGAAGGCCGCCCCCCTTGGGGCGGCTGCGGACCCGGTCACGCGGCGGGCCGTGGAGGTTCGGTGATGAGGCTCTTCTCAGTGGGCTTCACCGATATCTGCACGGCACAGGTTTTCGAGGTGGTGGGTCGCGTCATGGAACAGCCGGTCGATGTGGCGTCGGCTCGCCCGGAGAAGCAGGTGGAAGAGGGGGCCGGCGTCGGCGGCGAGTGTCCAGGTGATTCTGGTTCCGGTGCCTGGCAGCGGCGCCAGAACCCACGGTTCCATGAGTGCGTGGACGCCTGGCATGTTGACCTCGTGGACCTGGTGGGCGAAGCGTTCGTAGGTCCGGGTCCGAGTGGTGCGAGGCCACAGCGTCGACCTTGAACTCGGGCGAATACACCTTCATGACCATAAGTGACTCCTCCTTCCCGGCCCCCACCGGGGCCGGGAAGGAGGAGTCCACCACTCGGGGGAAGATCCGAGTGGCCTTGCCCCGCCCTCGGAGTCGCAGGCGTAACGCGGGTGCTGGGGATACGGCAGCCGGTCAAGCAGCTGTGGTCGCCAGCCGGTCGGACAGCGACCAGTAGTACTCGAGATACTCCCGCTCGGCTGGCAGGAGAGGAAGGTTGCGGGTCTTCGCCCGCCTGCCGAGGTATTCGAGGGCCGCGAGCCGAAGGTCGGAGGGTGGTAGCTCGGCCGCGATGCGCAGGGCCTCATCGGGACTTTCCGGGTCCTTGAATGCGTGGTACGCGCGAAGCATGGTGGCGGCCGCGTTGAAGAAGGGGTCGGTGATCAGGTCGGCGAGGCGCCGGGCGTGGACGGTCGCACCGCTGCGGGCCGCGGTTTCCACTTCGAGCACGGCGTCGAGTACGGCGTCGAGGGTGTCCAAACCGCACTCGATGGGCAGCGGGGAAATGCCGTACTCGTACATGCTGTGCATGCCGTGGTGTCGAACGAGCTTCTGCGCGGTGGCGTAGTGGCGCTCGTACACGTGCAGGGTGCCCACGTACCAGGACATTCGTCCCACCGTCCAGCCGAAGGTGCGGGCCATGATCTCATGGAGCACGCTCCATTCGAAGACGTTGATGCCCGAGAAGCCCCAGATCGCGTCGTTGGCGCGGACCGCCACGCTGAGGTGCAGTTCGCCGTCTCTCTGAAGGAAGTGCAGCCAGTTGTTGCACGGCACATCGAGCGAGTCGACATGGTCGGCCGCCGGGTCGAAGATCGTGGCGACGGCCCGCTTGGTCAACGGATCTTCGGACAGGCGGGCCCGGATCGCGGCGAGCTGATCGACTCGCTGCAGGCCCCAGGCGCGCAGCCGCGGACCGTACGCGGCGCGCCACGTCGACCCGTCGTCGGAGAAGTCGGCGGCCCTCGGCAGGTACCGGCCGAGGAACTCAAGGTCGTTCCGGCCGGCCAGGACCCAGAGCGTCTCCGCGATCTGGGCGAACACGTTGTTGTTGCGCTGCGGGACGGTCAGGACGCGCTCGCTCGGACGGTCGATGGTGACGAGCGCCCCCAGGATCTCCTTCTGTTCCCCGCCGCGAGAGGGCACGGCCGATCCGTCCCGGTCGATGGTGGTGAGCACGTCCAGCAGGGCTTCGTTGATGTTGCGACTCATGATGGACTCCTGAACGGTGTGCGTTCGGACGGCTGAGGGGTCAGGACCGGTCGGCACCCGCCGGGAGCGTCGGAAGGACGTCGGGTGCGGTCGTGTGCCGGATGTCGGCGCCCAGGTTCACCAGGTCCGCGACGAGGTCGCGGTAGCCGCGGGCGAGGTGGTGGTGGTTGCGCAGCGAGGTCCGGCCCGGTACCGCGAGAGCGGCGAGAAGCAGGACCGCGGCGGCCCGTAGGTCGGTGGCGTAGAGGTCGTTGCCGGGCCGGTGCGGCGGGCAAGGGCCGTCGACGCGCAGGATCGTGTCGTCGACCGTCGTCTGCATGCCGAGTGCCGCCAGTTCCGGGACGAAGCCGAAACGGTGCTCCCAGACGCCTTCCGTGATGTAGGTGGGGCCTTCGGCGTACGCCGCCAGCAGGGCCAAGAAGGGCTGGCTGTCGCTGAACACGCCCCGCGACGCGGCGGTGAACTCCACGGGCCGCAACGGCTTCGTCAACGGGTGCACGGTCACCTCGTCGGTGTCGACGTCGACGCGGACTCCCATGCGGTCCAGCAGGTCGAACTCGGGCGCGAGCGCGCGGACCGCGCGGTCGATACCCGGGCCGGTGATCCGCAGCGGCTCGTCCGCCAGCACGACGCCGGCGCAGATCCAGGTGACCACCTCGATCAAGTCGGGGATCAGCGTGCGGTCGACGGGACGGTTGAGCGCCTCCGGGCCGCGGCCGTGGATCACCCACGTTTCAGGCCCGGCGATCTCGATGTCGGCGCCGAGGTCGCGGAGCACGGTGACCAGATCGGTCACGTCGGGCTTGAGGTACGGGTGGTGCAGCGTGGTCGTCCCGTGCGTGACCGCGCCCATCAGCAGTGCGGTCTTGACCGCGCCGCCGTAGCACGGCCCGCTCATGAGCGCTTTGTTGCGCGTGTAGTCGAGCATGTCGATGGTGCACGGCGTGAACCGCTCCGCGGTGAGCTCCACGGAACCGTCCGCGGTGAGCCGGGTGGTGGCTCCGAACCGCTCCATCACGTCCAGAACGTGCTTGACGGGCCGGCCGCGGGGTCCTTCGCCGATCGGGCAGCCGCCGCTCGCGGGCAGCCGAGCCACGCCGTTGCGGGAGATGAGGGCGGGGAGCAGGTAGAGCGAGCCGTGAATCCGGCTGACGAGATCGGCCGGCAGCTCTGCACCGTCCCAAGTGGACGCGTCGAGGGTGAACGTCTCGGCCGGCCCGTCGTAGTGCGCGTTTGCGCCCGTGGCGCGGAAGAGCTCGCCCAGCACAGTGGTTTCGACGATGTCCGGGCAGTTCCTGATGCGCACCGGCGCGCTCGCGGTGGCCGCGGCGGCCGCGGTCGTGACCAGGGAGTGCTTGAACCCGGAGGTTCGGACGGACCCGGAGATCCGGTTCCCGCCGTGGATCTCGAGCAGCGGCTCGCCTGGGGAAGCGGGTTCTCGTTGACGTTCCTGCATGGTGGTACCTCCTGCGCTGAGTGGTGAGAGGTTGGGCGAAGCGGTCTGGTGGGGCCTGGCCGAGGTGGTCCGGCGCGGGCAGGCCGTGGCCGGAATCGAGCGCAGCCACTGCCGCGCTTCCCTCGCGCTGGTCAGGTGAACGACAGTGAGGTCGGGGTGCAGATCGAGAAAAGCAGCCGTCTCGGCCCGCCGGGTGGCGTGCTGGGACCAGGCCCAGCGCAGCGGGTGGCGCGGGTTGCGCAGCATCGACCGCCAGGTTTCCCGGTTGCCGTGCCACAGCTGCCGGCCGGTGGCGGCCCGTACCACCGAGCGCCGCAGCACGCGGCTCATGACTGTTCGGCGGGGCAGGTCGAGCCAGACGAACGTGTCGGCGCGATCGCCGAGCAAGTCACCGATCACCCAGTGGTACTGGGCGTCGCAGATCCACGACGGCGTCCGCGTGACGCGCTCCACGTCGCTCTCGAACTCCGCGCGGCGGGTCCATCCGGGCCCGTGGTAGAGCGCGTCCATTTCGATGTGGCGGATGCCCAGCACCCCTGCGAGGGCCGCGGCCAAAGTTGTCTTGCCCGCGCCGGAAATTCCGCCGACGACGATCCGCTGCATCGGCGCCGGCTCGGGCGCCGCCACCCGTCGGGTCGGCCGCGTGAGGAACCCGACCGCCGGAATCGTCACCGCGCAGACAACAGCCAGGCCGAGCCACAGGACGCTGTTCCCCTGTGCCAGCAATGCCGTCCCGGCCGCGGGAGCGGCTGCGCCCGCGATTCCCCAGGACGTCTGGAAAGTCGCGCTGTAGCGACCTTCCAGACCGACCGGGGCGGCGGCGTTCGCCATCGTGGTGACGACCGGGGCGAACAACGCATCGCCGAGCGTGCCGACCAGCGCCGCGCAGAGCACAACCACGGTCGTGGCCGGCCCCGCCCAGCCGGTCGCCGCCATGACGAGGACCGACAGTCCGAAAAGGCCGGTCGCCAGGCGCAGTGCCCGCGGGGCGGAGATGCGCCGCGCGTAGGCGACCGCGGGCCGCCGAGCCACGGCCATCGACACGCAGGTAACGGCGATCACCACCCCCGGCACCCACGACGGCTGCCTCAGCACCACGATGGCG
Source organism: Streptomyces sp. NPDC046197 (assembly GCF_040646295.1). NCBI lineage: Bacteria > Bacillati > Actinomycetota > Actinomycetes > Kitasatosporales > Streptomycetaceae > Streptomyces > Streptomyces sp. NPDC046197. The sequence continues at coordinate 43,684 of NZ_JBEYZY010000031.1, forward strand.
ACCACCGGGAGCATCGCCGTCAGGCAGTCGGAGATGAACGCAAGCGCGAGCGTCAGCAGGCACAACCCCAGGAAGCCGGGGTCGTCACGAAGGTCGCGCCACCGCCATGCTCGCCTGTCAGCCGAGGACTGGGCTTCGTGGGAGGCCCGGACGCGCCAGCGCACCGTGAGCACCAGGACCATGGCCGCCACGTAGGTCAGGCCGTTGAAGTAGGCGACCAGGTGCAGGCCCGTGGTGCTGCCGATCAGCAGCCCGCCGGCGGTCGCGCCGATCGTGCCGCCGACCGCCCACCCGATGACCTTCAGCACGCTCGACGTGCTCAGCACACCGATGAGCGCGTCGTCCGGAACCAACCGGGCCAGAAGCGGTGTACTGGCCGTCCAGAACAGCCGGTCCGCGGCCGCCGCGACGAAGGCGAGCGCGCCGACCTCCCACGTGGCGGAGACGAAGGGGAACAGCGCGAAGACCGCGGTGCGCACGGCGTAGCTCAGGGCGGCCGCGTTCGCCGGACCCCACCGGTCCACCAGCAGGCCGTTCACCGGTCCCGCCAGGAGGCCGAGGAGCCCGCCGATCGTCAGTGCGACACCGACGTCTGCCAGGGAAAGGTGCTGCCCCTGGGTGAAGAAGATCAGCGCGACGGGCGTCCACAGGCCGTTGCCCACGCAGTCGATGGTCATTGCCATCAGGTAGGTGCGTTTTCCGGGCGTTTCACGTCCCCGGCGCACCCTGCTGATCACGGCGCCTCCGATTCGGTACCGGCGCACTGGTACAGCTTGCCTTCGCTCCAGATCCGGTCGACCCCGCCCCAGGCCGTGGCGGAGGTGGCGTCGGGGAAGAAGACGCTGCCGTCGAGGTTCGCGCAGGTGTTGCACAGCACCGGTATGCCGCTGACGTGGTGGCAGGCGGTATGAATCTCCGCCAGCACCTCGTCGTCGACCGAAAGGGTCTGCAGCCGTGCCGTCCCGTCGAGGTGGACGACGGCGGGGATCCGCCGGAGCCAGTCCTGGCGCACCGAGTGGTCGAACAGGATGTGCGGGTCCGGCGTGCGGGGGTCGAAGATCGCCGGGGCCTCGTTGACGAGGCAGATCGGTGCGACCGGCCGGAAGTGCTCACGGTGCTTGAGGTCGTTCAGCCGGTCCTTGATCCGCGGTGAGGTCGCCGCGGCGAGAACGCTGCGCCCGCCCAGGGCGCAGGGCCCCAGCTCTGCCCGGCCGTTGAGCACGACGACCGGTTCGCCGGTCTCGTGCAGGACCCGGGCCAGTTCCGCCGTCGTGCACGGTGCCGAGGTCCAGCCCTCTGGCACCTCGGTGGTAGGCAGCAGTTTCGGGCCGCTTCGCACGTTCCACTCGATCGCCTCGATGCAGGAGTGGCGGATCATCCCCAGCGCCGCGGCGCCGATCGCCGAGCCGGAGTCGTTGGGGAACGGCGGTAGCCACATCCGGTCGACCATCGGCGACTCGCCAAGAGCGCTGTTCCACTTGGTGTTCAGGGCACAGCCGCCGGCGAAGCAGAGGTTGAACCTCCCGGAGTCCTTCCACGCGGCGATGCGCAGAGTCAGCCACTCGACGAGAAGGTCTTCGATGAACTGGTGAATCGGGGCGAGCACGTCCTGGTCGGAGTGGCCGGAGCCGGACAGCCGGGTGCGGGCGGCGTCGAAGAAACGGTGCAGGACAGGCATCGACGGCTCGGCCGGGCTGCCGAACCCGCCGACCGAGTGGCGCAACCGCAGGGCGCGCTCCGACTCGCCGTCGGGCTCGTCGTCGAACACCTCGGACAGCAGCGTCACGATCGACTCGCGGACCTTGCCGAGCGCGAAGTACGCCATCAGTTTCCCGGCCACGGAAAGGTCGTCGACGTGGTCGGGCCGCAGTTCCGGTCGGAAGGGCCCGAAATGGTGCGCGGCCGTGTCGTAGGTGTGGCCAATGAGCCGGAACAGGTGCCCGCCGTTGTCGACCCCGTAGCCCGGGTCCACCCAGTACAGCTGCGGGAACATGTCGCTGTCCCGGACGAGGACGAACGCCGGTTCGCGGCGTTGCGCGAACGGGCTGGTGCAGTAGGCGGACAGCACGTGCCCGGCCGCATGCGAGTAGCTGGTGTACCGCCGCTGTTCACCATCGAGGGTGCAGACGTCGTCCACCACCGGAAGGAGCAGGTCGAAAAGCGGGCCCGACTCGCAGTACGGGCCGACGACCACGTCCGACGCCACCTCGCGGTCGCGGGTCCCGACGGTGCCGGGGACAGCGCCTTCGCCGCCGTCGACCACCCGCTCGTCGACGTCTTCGGTCCGGAAACCGAAGTCCGCCAGCACCGAGGTCACCACGCGCAGGTCCGGGATCGCGCTGTAGCGGGGGGTGTTGGCCAGCTTCTCATCTCGACGCTGAACACGAGGCGGCCGTCGTCCGCCAAGGCGATGGCGCCGTCATGAGTGAGATGGAGTCCGCACACGATCACGATCGAACGCTTCTTTCGTCGGTAGGAGAGGGTGCCGAGGTCATCGTTCAGGCGGGGTGGCAGGGGCAGGCATCGGGCGACCGCTTCGGCGGCGAGTGCTTCGACCCGTCGTGGAGACGGTCGGCAGCACCGTCGAACCGCACGTGGGAGAACCCGGCCCCGGGCGGGCCCCGTGCGATGCAGGTGACCCGGACACCAGTCCCCTCGAGATCGGAGGTCAAGCCGAGGCTCAGCCGATGCGCGAAGGTCCTCGTCGGGCGGTGGACTGTCGAGCCGGGAAACGGGTACGCGGCGGCGATCGACCCGATGGTGACGACGTGCCCGTGCCCTTGCCCTTGCTCGACCCGGTGTGTTCCTCGCGAGTCCGGCCGGCTGTGCCCCGCGGCGGACGAGCGCGATCACCGTGAACCCCCGCTCGGCCAAGACTCGCGCCACCTGTCGGCCGAAGCCGGACGAAGCGCCCGTCACGACTACCGCGCCGCGTTGGCCTTCTGCCACGGTCTTCATCTCACCGAAGTCGTCCCGTCACGGGTTCGGATCCGCCGGGTCACGGGCGGACGAAATGGACGAGCAATGCCAGCCGGTCCACGGGACAGGTCTCGGCGACCGGCGGGACGCCGTGCCAAGATCGGTCCGAACGGACGAGCACGACGGACGTTCCGGTGGTCGGCAGCACCCGCTTCGCGCAGTCGTTCATGTCGGCACTGCGGAGCAAGTGGAGAGCGCCGCTCCAGTCCGCATTCCAGCCGTCGTTGAAGTAGAAGAGGTGTGTCACCGCCTTGTCCGGGCGGTCGGTGTGCGGCTCGATCCAGCAACCACGGGCATAGCGGGTCATGCGAGCCTCAACCAGGCACTGGTCCAAGTACACGTCGGTGAGGGCGGACACCGCCTCGCGGTAGGGCTTCGAAACGACGTCCTCGACGAGCAGCTGCCAGCTCGCGGGGAGCGCGCGCACTTGGTCCTTGTCGACCACACCGGCAGTGACGAGGCTGCGGTTGAACATCCGGTACTGCTTGTCGGACCGGGTCTCTTCCGTGCGCTCCGACTGCTCGAAGCCGACATCGCTGAATTCGCTGCGCAGGTTCTCGGCAATGTCGTCCGTGACGAACGAGCGAGGGATCACGGCGTGGCCGAACGGATCCTGCTCGAGCTCGGCCCGGCTGATGGTCTCGATGTCGACGAGGGACACTTCTTTTTCCTCACAGGTGAACGGGGTGGGTGAACGCGCTGGCGATAGTGCGCAGCCGGGTCTCCTCCTGGAGGCCGTGGAGTATGAGCAACCGGGCGACGCTGCCGTGATCGGCTTCGATTCCGGCAATCAGGGCCCGCATCGTCGCCTCCGGCGTGGAGGTCCGCAGCCGCAGCTGCGCGAGTGTGTCCGTGCGGGTCCAGTTGGGGCGGGGATCACCACTCCGCAATGCGCGGTAGGCGCGGGCGGTCAGGGCGTAGTCCCGGGCGACGTCTGCCGTGCGCACTCCCAGCGCCCGCAGGACCAGGGCGCTGACGACACCGGTCCGGTCCTTGCCCATCGCGCAGCAGATGTAGAGGGGAACCTTCGCCTCGTCGGCGAGCAGGCCCACGATCTCCGCCGCGACCGGCGCCGCTCTGGCCAGCATGCCGCGGTAATTCGCGAGGTAGTCGCTGGGCAGCGGCCGCAGATTACCCCGGATCCGGCTCATGTCGCCGGCCACGGGACGGGGCAGCACGGTCGCACCGGTGCACTCAGGCCCCTGGTACAGCCTGCGTTCGTCGTCCAATCGCAGATCGATGACGGTGCGGATGCCCAGGTTGCCGAGGGCCGGCGCCGTCTCCGGTGACGGCGCCGGCCCTCGGACGAGGATGCCCCGCCGGAGGTACCCCCTGCCAGCACCGCGCAGCCCTCCCAGGTCGCGCACGTTGGGCAGGCCCGGGATCGTGATCTTCCGGGTGCTCATGCCACCTCTCCGCGGTACCAGCCGCCCAGAGCGGCGACAACGCGACGGACGACGGGCTGGTTCGCGACCGCGATGCGGACCGCAGCGGGGAGCCCCGGCGCGCCGGACAGGTCCCGCACGACGATGCCCTGGTCCAGGAGGTACCGGCTCGCGGCCACAGCGACCGTCCGGTCGGGGACGTCCCAGGTCACGAAGTTTCCGCCGCTCGGCCGGGCGTGCCAGCCGGGCACCGCGCGCTCGACCTCGGTCGCGAAACGCTCCCGCAGCTGTCGCACGTCGGCCCAGATCCTGGTGAAGACGGCCTGTTCCCGCAGCGAACGCTGCAGCAGCGCGAGCGCGAGGGTGGAAACCGAGCCTTCCGGATCAAGGTCGAACAGGTGGCGGGCGATCGCCGGGTGCGCGATCGTCACCGCAATTCGGGCGCCTGACAGCCCGTAGCACTTGGAGAACGTGTTGACGCGGACGACGTGGCGCAGACCGGCGAGCTCGCGCACTAGCTCTTCGCCGCCTTCGGTGAACGCCAAGTAGGCGGTGTCCACGATCAGGAGACTGCCGTGCTCCGCCACGGCGGCGGCCAACTCGGCCAGCTCCTCCGCGCCGTGTACCTGCCCGGTGAAGCTGTGCGGTGTGGTGACGACGACGAACGCCGGCGCTCCTCCGTACAGCCGCCGTGCGAGGTCACGGAGGTTGAACAGCCCGGTCTCGGGGTCCGGGGCGACGGAGTCGAGGACACAACCCGAGATCGCCGCGAACTTCGCCCAGCCGTCGAAGTTCGGCTGGTGGAGAACGATCCGCGACACCCCCGGGAACGCCCGGGTCAGCAGGTTCAACCCGGGATCGCTGCCCGCGGTGAGGACGAGGGAATCGACGTCCACACCGAACCGGTCGGCCAGCGTGCTGTAGACCGGTTGCAGGATGGGGTAGGTCAGCACGTCGTTCGAGTCGAACATCGCCAGCGTGGCCCGGTGCACCGCCGCGGCCCGACTGTCGAGCAGCCCGCAGCTCTTGAGGTTGATTTCGTTGGGGACCCGGATGCGCCGGTTGCGGAACTGACCGGTGCTTTCCCGCTGGAAAGGGGAACTTGCCCGCTCCTGCGCCGTCACGAGCGTCTCGTCGGTCATGCCGGACGCAGGGCCGGGCCGGCGGTGCGGGCGGGGATGTTCTCGAACACCTGCGTGACATCCCGCTGGCTGCCGAAGATGATGTCGTAACCGCGGGCCAGCTCGTCGTCGGTCAGCGTGTGGGTGCCTGGCACGAACAGCTGGCGGTTGAACGCGGCCATCTCGTGGTCGAGGAGGTCCGGGCGGGCGTCTTCCCAGGGGGCGTATACGGTCGGCCGGGCGCGGCCGCCGCGTTCCTGGACGGCTTCAATGGTCCGCTCGACACCCTCGATCGTGGTGCCGGGCAACCCGACGATGACGAAGCAGTTCAGCTCGATGCCCGACTCCGTGCACCAGGCCGAAAGCCGGTCGAGGTCCATTGTGGACTTCTGCTTCGCCCGGGGCAGCGACGTGCTTTCCTCCGGGTCGAGCGTCTCCAGCCCGACGCTGATCCGGATGCAGCCAGCCGCACCCATTGTTCGGATCATACCTTCGCTGAGGTGGTGGATCGTCGTCGCGCACTTCCACGGGTACGGGGACCCGCGGCCGATCAGCTCCTGGCAGAGCTCCTCCATCCACTTCTTGTCCAAAGTGAACGTCGGCGCGTAGAACGCCACGTACTCGAACGGTGCCGCATCGAACGACTCTTCGATGTACTGGATCGTCCGCTCGACCGTGAGCCGCCGTTCCTTCTTTGTGAAGATGAGCGGCACCTCGCAGTAGGAGCAGCCGATCGGGCACCCGCGAGCCGCGGGCACGACCAGTTCGCGACGGCGCGGGATGCCACAGAACTTGTTGGCGTCGTCGAAGTAGAGAGCGTCGTAGAGTGCGTGAGGAATCTCGTCGGGCGTGGGCAGGTACCAATCTTCCGCCGGGAGCAAGTCACCACGGCGAGTCGGAGCGACCCAGGAGCCGTCGCGACGCAGGTGCACCCCCGCGGCTTCGGTCGCACGGTCGCAGAAGGTCTCCATCGCGGCGCCGACGCCGGCCTCGAAGTCACCGTTCTCCACGATCGCTTCGATGTCAAAGCGCTCGAAGTAGCGGGGGTTGACCCCGGACAGCCTGCCGAACGTGACGATCGAGGTGTTCGGGTTCAACGCCTTGGCGTAGGTGACGAACCGTCGGAACCCGTCGATGCCGTCGAACTCGTTCATCACGGCGATCGCGTCGTACCGCTCCTGGAAGAGCTTGTTGCCGAGGTCCTTCCACGTCAGGCGCTCGACACTGGCGTCGATCGTGGTCACCTGCGCGCTGGGATAGATGGCGCGCAGGTGACCGGCGACCTGGTACAGCGCGAGGTGGTGTCCCGCGTTGAAGTAGCTGAGCACCTGCGGTGGCCAGATCACGAGGATCTTCCCGGGCTCGTCCAAGATCTTTGCCATGTGTGGTCCTTTCGGTTCCAGCACCGCGGGTGCCGGGCGCCGGACAGTCAGTTCTGCGGCCGGTATGTGGAGCCGGCGAGCTCGGTGGTCAGCCAGTACTCGATCTGGACCGTGATCCGCTCGGTCCCGTCTGGGTGCTCGATCCTCGAGACCGCGTGCCAGGACTTGTCGGTGGGAGGGAAGGCGAGCAGTTGGCCGCCGACAGGGTTGATCTCCTCCGCCGGGCCCGAGCGAGGAGATTCGAAGATCTGGAACTGCCCGCCGGCCTCGACCGGCCAGTCGCGGTTCAAGTAGAGGATCACGGTGATCGCTTTGGTCGGCTTGTCCTTGTGCACCGACAGGTAGTCGCCGTTGCGGTGGGTGTAGAGGCCGATGCTGCGCTGCAGGCCGGCCAGCTTGATCCCGGTCGCCTCTTCGAGCCAGGTCGTGAATTCCGCGCCGCGCAGGTCTTCCACGAGGTCGCGCCAGATGGCCGACAGGCGCGGGAACACGGGGGCGTCCTTTTCGAGGACGACGAGATCCACGAGGTTCATTCGATACTGCTTTTCGTGTCGCGGGTCTTCGATCGCGATCTTCGCGATGTCGGCGGTCGGCATGGTGGAGAGCAACTGCTCGAGTTGATCGGCACCGAGCAGGTCACGGCCGCGGAAGAGCTGGAACGGCCGAGTGCGTTCCTCCAGAGCTGAGTCGAGCGTCAACACCACGGTGTCTCCTTGGGGTTGATCCGGGATTCTCAGGACGGCCGGTCGGCGGCCAGGAATCGATCTGTCCATAGCCTGTACGCGGTCCCCTGCCGACGCCTTGTCGATCCGCTGCCTGGCCACTATCGGTAACTTGCCGCCACTGCCGCGGAGCAGCAAGGTCTTCGCAAACCGGTGCGCCATCACACGGCAAGCGCGACGACGACACTGGCAGGGCAGCCCCGATATCCGAACCGGTGCACAAGCCGACGAACGGACCCGCTGAAAGGTGTGACTCTTGATCAACCTGGACACCCGGCTCGAGACCTGCGATCACCCTTTCCGGCATTTCCGCGGGGCCGGTCTTCTCTCTGCGCGCAGCCTGGCCGACCTCAACGCCACCGCACCGGATCCGGACCTGTTCAAGCGAATAGACACGTCGACTGGCGACGTCCGGCGTCGCTACCGCTCGTCCGTCCTGCCGTTGGCCGACAACAAGAGCGGGCTCACACCCGATCTGGACGCACTGGCGCCGCCTTGGCGCGAACTGGTTACCGATCTGCTGTCCGACGGGTTCACCGGCTGGATTCGACGCGAGACCGGGGTGGACACCACCGGGCTTCATCGCAGGTGCGAGATTTATCGCCACTACGACGGTGACTTCGAGGATCTCAGCACCGGCAAGCTTCACAAGAAGCTGCACATATCACTTCACGTCAATGAGAACTGGCCGAGCGACGGCGGCGGAGAATGCGAGTTCTGGTCCGGTCCGGACAAGTCGGCCGGCCCCGCCTCGACGATGTCACCGGTCGGGGGCACCGCCTGGCTCTATTCGGCATCGACCTCGTCCTGGCACCAAATGGCACCGATCAGCGAGGGGCGAGGCCTGGTGCGGCAGTGGGTCTCCATGTCCTTCTTCGCGTAGACGGCGAACTCCGGCCGCACACTGGTGGGAAGGCAATGTCGTCTGGGAGCGGCGGACCGACGAGGTGCCGGGCCGGTGGAAGGCGACGCTCCACCACGTAGACTTCGTCGGCCCGCCCGGCCGCCCGAAGGGACTGGGCGAGCGGGGCGAGATGCAGCGGAGACCGCGTGAGTGCGCCGATCCTCGACAGCTCACCCATGCCGTCCTTCATCATCAGGCCTCCGACATCGTGCCCTTGAGCCCCAGCAGCCGGTCGTTGTAGTACGAGGGGTCGTAGACGCCGTCGAGGTCGCCCAGCAACGCCCCGGACAGAGAGCACAACTCGATCAGCTGGTGCCAGTCCCGGCCGGTCCGCGCCAGCCGGGACATCTCCACCCCCACCACCAGCCGGCCCGACCCTGCCCATGGTCACTTCGGTCACCAGCCTGGCGAACCCCGTCCGGGACTCGGCGACCGCCGCCGAGCAGCCCAGGTCGTCTTCGATCACCTCCACCCTCGAACGGGCCCAGCCCAGCGCGACGGCCCGCTCGACCAGCCGGTACGGCATCCGCGTGGACTCGGTGTGCTCAACCACCTGCCGGCGGGTGGACTGACGGACGTAAACCACGGCCGCCCGGTCCAGATGACTGGAGCGGATCTTGTCCTGCGACCGGCCCCACGGCGGCAGCAGCTTCGCGTTCACCTGTCCCGCCCTCCTGGCGGCCTGCGCGTTGCCGCGCGCCGCCCGGGCCGCCAGCAGACGCACCGTCAGCTCCCGGCGCGCGGCGGGCAGCGTCGCCCATAGTGCGGTCAGGGGTCTGGACGTCGGGGTCGGACGCCGCTCCCCACCCCTGCCGCATCCGCCGCCGCCGACCGATCAGCGTGGCCAACCGCAGCAGGGCCTCCACCTGGATTATCGCCGCCTCGGACGGCGATGAACCGGCTTGAGGCGCTTCGCGGGTGGCGCACTGAGACCGTCCTGGACGAGGTCAAAACCCACCAGGGCGGCCCCGGTCTGGTCGTGCGCTCCCAGCACCCGGACGGCGTCGAACAAGAGATCTACGCGTTCTTCCTGGTGCACCACGCGATCCGGGACCTGATGCGCCAGGCCGCCCGGCGGTCCGATCGCGATCCGGGCCGCTTCGATTGCACCCGCACCCTGCGCCGTCGCCCGCCGCCAGGTCACCGACCAGGCGGAGCTTTCCCCTCTCCCGGCTCACCCAGGCACTCACCCAGACTCCGCGCGAGATCGGCGAACGTCTCCTGGAGCCCCGGCGGTTGCGTGCCAACCCCCGCGTGATCAAACGCAAGCTGTCCAACGGGGCGCTGAAGCGCGCCGAGCACCGCACCCCGCCGCGACCCGACGCTCCGATCGTCAACATGGTCGAGCCCGCGAAGACCGCCTACACCCGCAGAAAGCCCTAAGTCACCGGCTTTGGATTCAGCCCGGCTGGCCGACGGAGACGGTCACTCCTTGTCGATCCAGATGGCCAATGAGGGGCACAGGTTGACCGCCTGCCGGACGGTCGGCTGGTCCCCCTCGGCCGGATCCACCGTCAGCGGCGCGACCAGTCCGTCGTCGTCCTGGTCGAAGACGGCGGGCGCGGCCAGCACGCACTGGCCGGCGCCGACGCACCGGTCTCTGTCCGCGGTGATGTGCATGGGTGTGCCTCTTCCCTCAGAAATTCACCGGCACCTGGTAGATACCGTAGATCCCGGCGTCGTTCTTGTACGGCAGGTCGTCGGCCGGCACGGCCAGCGACAGGCTTGGCACCCGCCGGAACAACGTCTCGAAGACGATCTCGAGCTCCGCCCGGGCCAGATTCTGGCCGAGGCACTGGTGCACGCCGTAGCCGAAGGCGACGTGGTGCCGCGCGCCGCGGTGGAAGTCCAACTGGTCCGGGTTCTCGAAGACCTCGTCGTCCCAGTCGGCGGCCAGGCCGGACACAATGACGCCCTCGTCCTTGCGGATGGTCACACCGCCGAGCTCGATGTCCTCGGTCGCCACCCGAGCGGGCGCGTTCTCCACGATGCTGAAGTAGCGCAGCATCTCCTCGATCGCCGAGGGCAGCAACGACGAGTCGGCCGTGACCTGCGCCTTGTGCTCCGGGTTCTCCAGCAGCGCCACCGTGCCCAGCGAGATCATGTTCGCGGTGGTCTGGTGCCCGGCGATCAGCAGCATGATGGCGGTGCCGACGATCTCTTCGTGCGTCATCACCGGGGTCTCCCGGTTGCGCGCGATGAGCCGGCCGATCACGTCGTCGGTGGGCTCGCCCTGCTCCTTCTCGGTGACCAGGGCCTCCAGGCAGTCGTTGAGCGCGTCGGAGGCCGCGGTGCGCTCCTCCGGCGAGATGGTCCGGCTGATCAGCTTGCGCGCCCACTCGTGGAAGTCGTGCCGCTGCTCGTAGGACACGCCCAACAGCTCGCAGATCACCAGCGACGGCACCGCCTGCGACACGTGCTCGACCAGGTCGGCCGGCTGCGGCGCGGCCAGCAGGTCGTCGACGCTCTGGTCGACGATCTCCTGGATGCGCGGGCGCAGCGCGGCGATCCGACGCAGGGAGAACTCGCTGGTCAGAATCTTGCGGTGGGCCCCGTGCTCGGGCCCGTCCAGGAGGATCATGGACCGGCGGGTGCTGAGCCGGCGGATGCGCTCGAACGCCGTGCGCTGCTCGGTGGTCAGCTTCCCCGGGAACGCCGGGTGCCGGCGGTCGGAGCTGACCCGCGGGTCGGCGAGCAGCTTACGGGCCAGCTCGTGCTTGGTGACCAGCCAGGCCAACTGGCCGTCGGGCATGCGGACCCGGCTGACCGGCTCCTGCTTGCGGATCTCCCGGTACTCGGCCGGCGGGTGCATGGGGCACTCGCGGGCCATCGGGAACGACGGAACTTCGTGTTCGAGCATCTCGGTCATTGGACCCGCTCCCCAGCGTTGAAATCGGTCGGCACCATTTCGGCCTTCTCCAGTGGTCGCGCGCAGCGCGACCAACCGCGAGATCGCCGCTTACCTGTTTCTCTCACTCCACGATCAGCTCGCACCTGCGGCGCCCGTCACGGTTGGGCCTGCCGTTCCGCTGCCGCCGCACGAAGGGCGACCCGGTTGATCTTGCCGACACCGACCATCGGGAGGGCGCCAACGATCCTCAGTTCCTCGGGCAGTTTGAACGTGGCAAGTCCGCGTTCGGTGAGGAAACGGCGGAGTTCAAGCAGTGTCGGCTGTGTCTCGGGGTCGAAAGGGACGGCAAAAACGCAAACTGTCTGCCCCCAAACTGCGTGCGGCATCGCGACCGCTGCGACTGCTTGCAACAATGGATGCTCGCTGAGCAATGATTCGATTTCACCGGCTGATATTTTCTCTCCTCCGCGGTTGATGACATCACCGATCCGACCTTCTACTACCAGGCCACCTGACGGGTGAATCCGCACCAAGTCGCCGGTACGGTAAAAACCGTTGTCAGTGAAGGCGCGCGCATTAGCCTCCGGTGCCGCGTAATATCCGGCAACCGTGTACGGGCCCCTGGTCAGCAGTTCTCCCACCTCACCTTGAGCCACCTCTTTGCCGTCCTCATCCACAATGCGGATCTCGTCGCCAGGTGAGGCTGGCCGCCCCTGAGTGTGTGCAATGACGTCACCGGAATCATCAAGAGCGGTGTAGTTCAGCAGACCTTCGCTCATGCCGTAGCACTGCTGCACCGTGCAGCCGAGCAGCATCTGGGCCTCGGTCGCAGGGGCAGGCTCCAAACGGGCGCCACCGACCTGCATCACGCGCAGCGACCCCGGCCGGTGGCCCCTTTGACGGACCTCATTCAGCCACTGGGTGACCAGTGCAGGCACCAACGTGGTATGCGTCACCCTCTCGTGGTCAATGAGATCGAGTGTCGCTGCGGGATCTCCCGGCGAGCCCAGAACGACCCGGCCGCCGAAGGCCAGGGCGCCAAATATCCCAGGGCAGTTCAGGACGAATCCGTGAGCCCCCGACATGACAGCGAGGTATACCGTGTCCGGCGACAGTGCGGCCCACTGCGCGGCCATCCGAATCATGTAGCCGTAGCCTTCGTGGGCGCGCGCGATTGCCTTCGGAGGACCGGTGGTCCCGCTGGACAAAAGGAAGACGGCAGGCTCATCGTCCAGCGGCGGTCCCAGATCGGGCATGGGCCTGGCTTCGGGATCCGGACGGCACATCTCGACCAGGTCTGCGGTACCAGTGCCTGCGAGACCGGCGTCTGGCGTGCGATCAGCGACCAGGATGTGCCGGATGCTCGGACAGTTCTGCTGTAGTTCCCTCGCCAGTGCGGCATGATCGAAACGCTGCCAGCGGCGCGGTACGGCCACGGCCGTAGGCCGGGTGGCCGCTACTACTGACAGCAGCTCGCGGCGACGCAACGAGGGCACCGCCATGACCGGGTGCGCACCCAACCTCATCAATGCCAGCGGCAGTACCACCAACTCCAGGTCGTTTGGGAGTTGGACCAGCACGCGATCCCCCCGCGAGATCCCGAGGGCGGACAGCTTGGCGGCGGCGCCGGCGACCGCGTGCGCCAGCTCGCGCCTGGTCAGACGGCCGCTGGGGCCGGAGACGGCCTCTTTTTCAGGGTGGTCGCCCGCATGTCGCAGCACCAGGCGGTCAACCCGCTCAGGAAGCCACCACCGACGGTGGCGATACTCCCGCGCGCGACTCGGCGGGATTCGCGGAAGATCGAGATCCTCGGGGCGGAATGAATTCACGCCCCGTCACCTGCCTGGGCCTCCGGTTCCACGCCAAGACTGATGAGGATCGACGTCAGTTCTTCCAGGACCGTCACTGCACATGCCTTTCTCGCGACCACTGAGCGTAGGAACGCCAAGGAGCGCCGAAGATGATTGCTGGTGTCACGTTCACCCTGCGCAGAGATGTGCCCTATTCGGCGATCCTGCTGCCAAGAACGGTCATTCTGCGGACTGGCTCAGATAGCCGATTGCAGGGCGAGCCGTGAGATGTCGTATCTGGTAGCTTCCTCCACAGCCAGGTCGGCGCAGATCCGACCAAAAAGCGGTACAAACTTGAACGCCCAGCCCGCCCCGTAAACAACGAGTTTTTCTCCGTGCGTAATCAGGTTCTGCGCGGTGCCGAGGAAGAACTGCCGTTCGGGATCCGTGGGCAGCACAGCCAGGCAGGTTGAGGTCCGTGCTGGTTCGGGATCGACACTGGGCAAATGGTCCCTTAGCCATCCTGATAGCCGTTGCATCTGGCGACGGTCGGCAACGCCTGTGGCCGTCGATGGGTGGCCCAGTGGATCCACTTCAAAGATCGGCCCGCAGCGCACAAACTCCCCGGGAGCCCACGGGTTGTGGCCGAATCCGTAGAACAGGTTGGTATCTTCCTGCGTTGGCTGCTGGAAGGCGAACCAGAACGGCGCCTCAGCTACCGGATTGGCCTGCCTGTAGGTCGCAAGTGCCATCTCGTACACCGAGTACGCCAGTCGCGCCCCCAGTGGCTCCAGCAGGTCGTTGGTGTAGGGACCGCAGGCCAGCACGACTTTGCCGGCACGGTAGGTGCCCCGATCGGTGGTAATAGTCACGCCGCTCGCGTCCGGCAGAAGTGCCGTCACCGTCTCAGCAGCACGCAACGTGCAATTTGCCGTCTGTGCGAGAGTGAATAGAGCCGACAACGTACCCCTGACGTCGATCGTGCCGCCGTCAGGCTGGAGGAACCCCTCATAGTTTTTGGGAAGGCCGCGGAACCCGAATCGCCGCTCAATGTCGGTGACGTTGAGCCATTCGTAGCGCACCGAGAGCTTGTCCATCACCGCCGCGGTCCCCGATATCTGGCCCTCGTTCGTAACTACGTCGGTGTCCCCGAACCAAAGGCTGCCGATCTCGTGGATGAGGCGACGCTCGCAACGGCTCTCCAGCGCGCGCCACATCGGAAGGGTCTCCAATGTCAAGCGGAACAGGTCCTCCTGGGTGTATTGCAGTCGCCAGTGACGTTCGGCGCCGCTTGTTCCCACGACTTCGTTGAAGAACGTGTGCCGCTCCAAGACCAAGACTCGATGGCCGCGTTCAGCTACCTGCCAGGCGGTAGCCAGGCCGATGGGCCCGCCTCCCACGACCACCACGTCATAGGACTCCGTCATGCCCGAGCCTCCTCGTAACTCGACGCTCCGCCATCGCCGATGCCTCGCCGTTTGGTGAGCGCGGACTTCAAAGCCAGCACCAGATGCTCAACCTGGGTGTCGGTCATCGATGGGTAGCACGGCAGATTGACCTGCTCGTGAAACCAGATCCGTTCGGTGACCGGACACTCACCGAGGCGATGACCTCGGCCTCGCCACTCAGGACGAAGATGGAGGGGGAAGTAGCGCAGCTGAACTTGAACTCCAGCGTCTTCGAGAGCGCGGATGAGCTCGTCGCGGCTCGTCCCTTGGCCTTGCTGGATGAAGAAGGTAAACAAGTGGTAGGGATGGTAGATGTCCTCGGGTACTTCAGCCACCCGCACGTGTGGGAATTCCGCCAGCGTCTCGGTGAGGCGTCCAGCGATCCACCGCCGCCGCTCGGCTAGCTCCTTGAGACGCTGCAACTGGGTGAGTCCGACGGCCGCCCCAGCCTCGCTGAGAGTGGCATTACTACCGGGATGGCGGACGCGGAGGCACAGTTTCTCGTATGAATCCCCCGCCCACATCATCCATGGTTCCGAGCGTTTGTATGGCCCGGCCACCAGCGGTGAAGGGACGAACACTCCGTCGGCGGCATTGGAGCGGATGCGGTCGACGCGCTCAGCCCACTCTGGATCGTCGAAGGTGACCATCCCGCCCTCGCCGAGCGTCGTGATGTTCTTGCTGGAGTGGAAGCTGAAACACCCAATGTCGCCAAGCACGCCAGGTCGCCGGCCACGGTAAAGGGCACCCAGCGCGTGAGCGCAGTCCTCGATCACACGGATGCCGTGCCGTCGGGCCACACGCATGATCTCGTCCATCCGAGCTGGCCGACCTCCATAGTGGACCAGGATCAGGGCCCTGGTTCTCGGGGTGATCAGCGACTCGAACGAGGCGACATCTACGTTCAGAGTGTCTGGCTCCACGTCGCAAAAACGAACGGTCACATCGTGGGCCAGCAACGGGTCAGCGGTAGCCTTGAAAGTCTGCGGAGTCACGATGACTTCGTCACCGGGAGCGAGGTCCAGCAGGTGCACCGCAAGCATGACGGCAACTGTTCCACTTGTGACAGTCATCGCATACCGGCTGCCAATGTGCTCGCGCATCGCCTGCTCGAACTTGTCCCTCCAGCGTCCTTGCGAGAGGCTCTCGCCGGACCGGATGAGCTTGCTCAGCACTGCCAACTCGGCGTCCCCGAGGACACTTCCCACGCTGGGGGCCGGTATGAAGAACCTGGAATTTGCGTTCACAATCGGCATGCCGCCTGTACTGATGTGCCGCCCGCGGACTCGAGCACGACAGCACCCGCCGCGGCCGCGAGGTCGGATGTGGCCTGGCCTGGCTCGATCCTGCGGCGGCACGAGATCCCAGTCCGGCTCGAGTTCCAGGCCTCTGACGTGTCGAGCCGCGCGGATAGCTCCGTATTGGTGACTGCCCGGTCTGGCAGCCGGTACCCGGTGCCGCAGATGACCGCGGGGTCTCCCGTCCCGATCTCACTGCCCGTCATGGCTTCCCCCGTTCCGGGCGGCGCGCAGGGCCAGCGCCACCTCCACGATGAGATCCTCTTGGCCCGCGACCGCTTGACGCCTGCCGAGTTCGAAGAAGACATCGCGTGGGTCGACTCCCTCGCGCGCGGAGATGTCGAGCACTGGTTTCTTGAATCCGGAGAATACGCCGGCCAGCCCGCTGACAATGGAGATGGAGTCGATTGTGGGCGGTGCGGGCATCAGCTCTCGCCTGGCAATGTCCGAAGCGTCCAGGAGCCGATACAGGTCGATGCCCGTCCGGAACCCTAGTCGTTCGAGCACGGGCACTAGGACCTCAAGCTGGGTGTTGCCGGCGCCGGCGCCGAAGCCCCGAGCGCACGCGTCGAGGATGTCAGCTCCCGCTTCCGCGGCCGCGATCGAGTTCGCCACGGCCATGCCGAGGTTGTTGTGCCCGTGGAACATTACCGGCACATCGACGGCGGCACGGATGGCCCGGATGCGCTCCGTGACGTCCGCGGGAAGGAAATGCCCCGAAGAATCGAGAATGCCCACGCCGCTTGCACCGAACCCGACCAGGCGCGCACACTCCTCGGCGAGCTGATCGGGGCTCGCCATGTGAGTCATCAGGAGTATGCCGTGCGCCTCCACGCCCTCGTCGCGTAGGAAGCCGAGGTGCCGCTCCGCGACGTTGGCCTCAGTGCAATGAGTTGCAATGCGTACTAAGTCGACCTCGTGCGAGATGGCATTCTTGAGGTCCTGGATCGTGGCCCATCCCGGAAAAATGAGAACACCCAGCTTGCTGTTCGTCAGGGTTTCCCTGGCGATCGACAGCATCTCGTCATCGCTCAGCCGAGCCCGGCCGACCTGAAGGGAGGAGGCAGCCAGGCCGTTGCCGTGGCCGACCTCGACGACCGGAATGGACGCGGCGTCGGCGGCCCTCAGGTATGCACGCAACTGGTCTGGGCCGAGGTTATGCCGGACGGCATGCTGGCCGTCGCGCAGAGTCGGGTCGTGGATCTGGATCGGCCTGCCCGGGACGGCGTCCCGAGCCGCTACCTGGGTCATGACGTCTCCCTACCTGCCAGCGAGAGCCGGTCCGCCGCATAACACTCGGCGGCCTGAATCGCGGCGGAATTGATGATGTCGAGATTCCCGGCATACTGAGGTAAGCGATCGCTGGATGACGTGACCTCCACGGAGACAAAGGCCATGGAGTCATTGACGGTGCACACTTTGATGTCGAAGCCCCTGACGAACGAGCGGATTTCATCCGCCGCTCCTGTCACCAGCGAGCGCACCGAGTCAGTTGTGAGATCCCTTCCCAGCAGGTACATGGCGACCCGGAAGGTGGCTGCAGGCCGTGCTGGGCTGATATTGATGAGCGCCTTGACGTCCTCGACGCCGGTGAACCAGCGGATCGCATCCTGCGTGGTTTCTACGTACTCATCGAGGTTCAGGCGCGACGCGCGGCCCACGCTCAGGGTGGCGGCCGTGGTCACGACCTCGATGTAGTCGATCTCGTGCACCCTTGATATCGCGTGCAGGATCGGTACGCACGCCTGCCCACCACAGGTCACCATGCTGATGTCGCGGTGGGAGCAGATGTCCGCCCTGTTGACGGTCGGGATGATCATCTGCCCGACCCTGCTGGGCGTCAGGTCGATGAGCATCGTGCCGGACGCCGAGAGCTTCTCCGCGTGCTCGGCATGGAAGGACGCGTTGGTGGCATCAAACACCACATCGAAATCCTCGTCGGCGTCGATGAGGGACTGGATGCCCCCGGTCGCGACCGGCAGGCCGCGCCGGGCCGCCCGCCGGAGCCCCGGAGCGGCATCATCCCGGCCCGCGACGAGCCGCAGGTCAAGACAATCTGAATGCATGATCTTGGTCGCCAGGTCCATACCGATGAGTCCGGCGCCAAGTACCGATACGGACAGCCGTCCAGCTGCTTTCATACTACGGTCGCCTTTCCGTCAAGGTGCAGCGTGATCCGCCCTAGGGCCAGTTGCATGCAACAGCCACTGGTGTCTCGTGATTTACGTTGGGTTGATTGCTCGTGCGTGTTGACTGTCGGGACGGGACTGACCTCCGATGAGCTGACCGAGTTGCGGGCTTGGTCAATAGCGCTGATGCGCCGGTGACGGTGGCGACGCGGGCTCGGATCGTGTTGTTGCATGCCGAGTCCCGGCAGATGAAGGAAATCGCAGCTTCGGTGGGGGTGTTGCGTCCCACGATGGATGCGTGGTTAGCGCGGTTCACGGCCGGTTCCGAACGAGGACTAGCTTGTGCCCGGAACCTTGCCGACGGCTTGTCCTCGCGCTGACCAGTCGCCGCCGGAAACCTTGCCGCGACTCAAGCGAGGGGGATTGACCCCGATTGTTGGACACCTGACGCACTCAGATCGTGGCGGTCTGGGCGAACTGGAGTCCTGCATAGATGGTGATGAAGCACTACTCGCCGGAGTTCCGGGCCGAGGCGGTCGCGTTGTACCGGCCCCACCCGGACACCACGGTCAACGCCGACACGAAGGTGCCGTGTTCGTCCCGCCATCATCCCCCATCCCTGTTCGCGTCTCCCGCGCACCCTGTCTGCAGGCCCTGGGTGAGGGCGCCGCGCGGGACCAAGTCCGCAGCCTGGTCGCCGAGTTCGAATCGCTCACCGGCCCACGCGGAGCCGGCGGGGTGCGCTACCGGCTCTCCTCCTTGCCGGCCCTGGTGGTCTGCGCGATGACGCCCGCGGGACACGACTCGATCACCTCGGCGGCGGAGAGGTGCCGGCGGGCTGCCCCCGAGGAACTGGCCGCTTTCGGCCTGCCCTACCACCCGCTCCTGGGCCGCTACCGGGTACCGAGCGAGATGACCCTGCGCAGCGTGCTGTCACGCCTCGATCCCGCCGAACTCAGCGCGGCCGGCTTCGCCTACTTGACGTCCCTGCTTCCCGACGAACACACGGTTCCCGCGCCGCTGATGCCCGACGGCGGCCCCGAGCGCGAACAGCGCCGGGCCCACCAGGCTGCCGCACAAGCCGATCCAGTGCGCCGCAGGCGCCGGGCGATAGCGGGGGACGGCAAATGCCTGCGCGGTGCCAGGCGCTCGGACGGCAGCTGGTTCTTCGTGCTCTCCGCGGTCCGCCACGGCGACGGCATCACCTGGCCTCGCGTGAGATCGGCGCGACGATGAACGAAATCCCCGAGTTCGCGCGTTCGTCCAGGCCTGCCGTCAGGCCGGCGTGAACCAGTCGACGGGTGCGATCGGCAGCTCGGCGGACAACGCCGCCGCGGAGATCCTGAACGCTTCATGCAAACACGAGACCCTGCAGGGTGCCGGAAGCCGGGCCACCGCAAGGGAGAACAGTCTCGACTCAACATCGGCCAGGCTTCCCGAAGTCGCATGACCCTGTGTCCAACATCCAGGTAAGCCGCTGGACCCAAATCCGGCTGACCCCATCTGGGAATCGCGTCGACCGGGTTCGTGGACGGCAAGTTCTTCGCAAGCTCCTGGGCCATTGGACGGCAACCGTGCCGATGACACTGGACGTGTCCCAGTCGGCCTGGCGGATCGAGGAGAGAGCAGCTGCGTGATCAACACCGATGCCCTCCTGACCGTTCCGGACCGGCCCTTCCCGGAGCTGATAGGGCCGATCGGCTCCGGGAACTGGACGACAGCCCGTCCGGAGCTCGACCGCCATGTGCGCGCCGACCGTTCAATCGGCAATGCACGGCGTCACTACCGCGTCCATGCGTGGGAGCTCTGGGATGCGAGTCGACAGGACTGCGACCGCCCTGCGAGCAGTTAGCTCCGGCCTGGCAGGAACTCGTCTCGGAGGTCGGTCTCGGCGAGCTGGAGCCACGGTCAGGCCCGGATGGGCACAGTAAACCCGACGTTCGCATCCCGCTGCCCCAGGGCGGGACGTGCGTCGTGTACTCGGCATCGTCTCTTTCGTGGCACAACACCGTGCCAGTGGTCGG
This sequence comes from Streptomyces sp. NPDC046197, assembly GCF_040646295.1. Classification (NCBI taxonomy): domain Bacteria; kingdom Bacillati; phylum Actinomycetota; class Actinomycetes; order Kitasatosporales; family Streptomycetaceae; genus Streptomyces; species Streptomyces sp. NPDC046197. The sequence continues at coordinate 63,717 of NZ_JBEYZY010000031.1, forward strand.
CGGGCGTGGCCTGGAACGGGGTGTGCTGATCCTGTCCTACTTCAACGGCACCGGGGAAGACCGTGGAAACAACGACTGACCGAAGGGTGAACATGGCGGCCGAACAGGGTCCGTTTCTCCTGCTGAACACCAAGCACATCGTCTCGCGCCTGCACGAGTGGTTCCCGGACGCCGCGCGAGAGCTGGTTGTGGTGACCACCAGAGCGGACATCCCCCCTGCCGACGATGCCGAATACGCACGGCGGTTCCGGCACCTGGAGGTGGTGACCAGCCTCGCAGAGGTATCGGACGACGCGTTTGTCGAACTCGCCCGACGGTTCGGCGTGCGCCGGATTCTGTCGCTCGGTGAACGTGAGGTCCTGCGTGCGGCGCGAATCCGGGCCGCACTCGGCCTGCCTGGACAGAGCCTCGCTTCGGCCACGGCGTATCGGGACAAGCACGTCATGAAGTCGACCTTGGCGGCAGCAGGGATCGACGTCGCACCCATGCGCAAGTTCCAGACCAACGACGAGCTTGCCGATTTCACGCGGCAGGTCGGCTACCCGGTCGTGGTCAAAGAACTCGACTCCGGCGCGTCGAACGGCACCCTGGTCCTGATGGACGAACAGGCCCTGTGCAGCCTCCCGGCTCTTCCTACCGGATCCTCCCGATTGGCCGAAGCCTGGATCGAGGGCGACTTCTACCATGTCAACGGCCTCATGAAGGGTGGTGAGGTGGTGCTGGGGGTGCCTTCCCGCAACCTCTACTCCGACTGGTTCTCGGTCGCGTTCGACGCCCCGGCTATGACTGGGATGCTGCCCGACGAGCACCCACTGTCCGAGAAGTTGCGGCGAGCTGCGCAGCGGGTTGTGGCTGCGCTGCCCGCAGTACCGGACCTATGCGCTTTCCATCTCGAGCTGTTCCATACCGCCGACGATCGCCTGGTCGTCTGCGAGATCGCCTGCCGGGCGGGTGCGGCACTCGTCGCCGATATACATGAAGCCGTGCTGGGCGTCAATTTCCACGGCGCAAGCCTGCTCGGCCAAGCCGGACGCGGCGATCAGGTCGATATTCGCCCGAGCGGAGAACGGCTCGGCTTCGCCCGGTTCCCACCGGCCAGGGGAATCCTGCGCGCGCTGCCCGACTCATGCTCGTTACCAGGGGTGGTGAGTTACCTATCCTGCGGCGACGTCGGACGCCCTTACGACGGCACCACCGCACTCGGACCCCATATCGCAGAGATGGTCTTCCGACTCACCGAGCGGGACACCGAGGCGGAACTGCAGCAGGTCGAACAGTGGTGGGACAACAACGTTGTCTGGGAACACCGGACCAATCCGGTACCCGACCGCTGGAAGACGTCCCGACGGCCGGCACGGACGTGACGGGTGTCTTCGAGGGCATCAGTCGCCGCTCGGTGCCTGCCTATCCCGTGCCGACGGACGCCCCGTGACCGCGGTCACTACGTGGCTGCTGCGCGCCGTCCTGGACGAGCACGAGGTGTCCGAAGGAAGCCGGCCGGGGTCCGGCGGCCGCGAGACCTGTTTGGCCGGCCCGTCGAGCAGACAGTCCCTGGCCGGCGAGCGCGTTCCGGCAGCGCCAACTTCGCGGCGTGGGATGTGCGGCTGCCACCGCCAATCTCTATGAGCAGCGCATAGCAGCCCAGCTATCGGACACCGGAGGACCCATGTACGAACTGCTGAAGACGATCATGATTGACGATCTGCAATTGGACGCCGACCAAGTGTCCCCGGACGCAAGCCGCGAAGATGCGGGTCTGGACTCACTCGCCACCTTTGAACTGTCCTTGGCGCTCAGCCAGCGCCTTGGCATCAAAATCGCTGACGATGAACTGTTCAGTCTTAAGACGCTGGCAGATATTGCTCAGTTCATCGAGAAGCGGACCGCCAGCCTCCCAAGTCTCGCAGGAGAAACCGGTTCCCAGGCGGTGGACCATGCCGAAGTCCGCGAGGATGCCGGACTCGCCCGATTGCTCGGCGTCGCGGACAGCTTCCATCCTGACTATCCCAGCGGTCTAGCCCGCGCCGCGGACGGCCGCGCCTATCTGCTTGCCCGCAACGAAAATCCGTTCCAGCCACTCGAGTCAGTAGTAAACGCGATCACCCGCGCCGCGGCCGAGGTCAACCGGTACCCGGACGCGGCATGCGGAGCGCTGCTAGCCGAACTCGCCCGGCATTTCGACGTCTCCCCGGATCGTATCGCGGTGGGTGCCGGGTCAATCACGCTCATTCAGGCGCTGCTCGCAGTGACCACCGAGCCGGGGGCCGCCGTTGCCTACTCGTGGCCATCGTTTGATGGCTATTCTGTGCTCGCCGATCTCGCCGGGTTCCGCTCTGTGCGAGTGCCGCTGGCTGCGGGCAAACACGACCTCGACGCTTTGGCCGCAGCGGTCGACGAGCGGACGCGTCTGGTGCTGGTCTGCAACCCCAATAACCCGACCGGCACGGCGGCAAGCGGGGACGACCTCCTGCGGTTCCTTGACTCGGTCCCGCGGACGTGCCTAGTGGTGCTTGACGAGGCCTATGGCGAGTATGCGCGGGATCCCGGCCTGGGCGTCCGCCTGCTCAGGTCGTGGCCGAACCTGATCGTCGCCCGGACCTTCTCCAAGGCCTACGGCCTCGCCGGCCTGCGGGTCGGCTACATGCTCGCGGATCCCCACCTCATCTCCCGGATCCAGCGTATGATCATGCCGTTGAGCGTCAGCGACGTTGCCCAGGCCGCCGCCATCGCGTCGCTGGCGGCGGAAACAGAGCTCCTCAGCCGCGTCCAGCGGACAGTTGCCGAACGTGACCGTGTCCGCGCCGCAATGCTCGCCATGGGATTCGACGTTCCGCCATCGGAGGCGAACTTCATCTGGCTGCCGCTTGGCAGTCGTACACGGGCGTTCGCCGTCACGTGCGCGTTGGCGGGGGTCAACGTGCGGCCTTACCCGGATGAGGGCGTCCGCGTGACGATAGGGACCGCACAGGATAACAACGCGTTTCTGGCAGCGGCCAAGCAACACGGGCCGGATCGGATGGGTGCGGTTAGCCCGAACTTTTAGGGCCTCCGTACTCAATCCGTTTGAGCGGCCAGTCGAACGACTTCGTTGCCGTGCCGACGTGGCCATCGAGTCCGCAGTGGCCGGTCGAAGTCGCCGTGTCTCAGTTGTGCGAGAGCGGCCAGCCCACCAAGATCTCGACCTCACCGGCCTGTGCAACGGACCAGTAGCGGGCCGCCTGGGCGTCAAGTTCCGGGTCGTCCGCCTCGTCCAGTGGTCGTGGGCTGCGACTGTTTCGACCGGATCGCCTGTCACGTGTGGCAGGCCGAAGCGGTGTTCGACCAGGAGGCGCCGGCACATACGCTGCGGGCGGGCAGCAGGCCACCCGGCGGCACGCCCACGACAAGGCCGAGCAGTGATGCGCCGTGGACCGCGATTGCTCACGCACCGGCCCAACTCTCCCGCGCACACCGAACCGCGATGGCGCTGTACCGGCACCTGACCATCATGCTGGGTACGGTGCGTGGCGGGGCGATATGGAGGCGACGAGCCTGCCGCGAGAGTGTCCAACCTCGGCGCGGGACGCGCGGAACGCCGCGTCATTGCAGGGGACGTGGTGTTACATGCAACCGGTCAGCGGGCGCTACGACAAGTGCCGCCCCCACGTGGAGAAACTGCGCAGAGCCGCCGAGGCGCACCGCGATCCGCTGGCGAAGACGGCACATCAGTTCACCAGCGGCGCGATCATGTACGTACGCGGCCGGTTCGGGCAAACGCTTGCTGAGTTTGACGCCGCGATTGAGCACATTGACTCCCTTCCCGGCGGGGATCGGCAGCAGGTGCCGACCTACCGCCGGCGCGTGCCGATCCGGATCTACCGTGCGCTCACCCTCTGGTTGATCGGCGAGCAGACCCGTGCCGCCCGGCAGCGCGACGAACTGCTGTTGCTGAGCGCGACGCGACGCCCCATGACCGGGCCATTGCGCTCTGCACCTGCGCAGCGGTGTCCGCGCTCGGCGGCGATGCCAACACCGGGCTGGGTACCAGCGAGAAAGTCACCGCGCAGTGAGTACGGCTGCCGCGATCGATTCCTTCCCTTCTCCGACGCGACACAGTTGTCGGTGCCGACCTCCTGAGCTCGGTGTGCGGAGGAGGTCTCCACCGACTCGGTTCATGAAACCGGCTGACTCGAAAATGAAGTCGGGGACGGTCAAGTTCGGGCGCCCGTCGATCGGGAGGTCGCCGGGTTGTGACGAGTGGCGTGTTGCGGCGGGTTGGAGGCAGGGTCAGGCGGCTGAGACGGGTTGAAGATCGACCTTCTTGCCGGTGAGTCGTTCAAGCCGGCGGACAAGTTCGCGCTCGCGTCGTCTGGGGGCAATCTTGCTGAGGTGGTAGTCGGTTCCTAGACCCCAAGGAATCAGCTAAGGCCGCTGCAAGAGGATAGCAAGCGCGGTCCGATAAAGTGAGACAATCAGCTGCTCCGATGAGCACCGGATCACAGAACATAGACTGCTTCTGCGTCAGCTCGAATTGTCACGTCACAAGGAAGCGAGATGAACCGCCCGTGAATTCTATTTCCCATAGAAACGGAGGGAAATTCGTTGTGGCCAGCGTGTCATCGGATGCTCATATGTGGAACCTCGTGTTTCTTCAGCTGCTGCTCGAGGAACATGGCGGGCAGGTAGTGAATCTGGGCGCGTGCACTCCGGACGAGCTCATCATATCTGAATGCATCAGAGTCCAGCCAGACGCCTTGGTCATTAGCACGGTAAACGGGCACGGTCATATCGATGGCCTGCGACTGATCAGGAAGATTCGCCAGAATCCGGAGCTTGCTCCTATGAAAGTTGTTATCGGCGGCAAGCTGGGCGTTCACGGTTCCCGGCATGCCGGATTCGGAGCTGAACTGGTCGCGAATGGCTTCGATGCGGTATTCGAAGCGGACGCCGAATTTGACCAATTCCTCGATTATCTCGGACTGGTGTCGTCGGCGCCGAAGCAAATTTCCTCCTCGAAAACCCGGAGTATCTGATGGCAACTCCTCCCAGCCCCGGACGCTTCACCCGGTTTATTCGGCAGGCTTCGAATGAAGGAAAACTGGTTGTCCAGCCGCGAATGGGGTTCGGCACCGTCGATCAGATGCGTGCGGGACTTAAGGCGGTCAGCAAAGTCAGTGCAGCCACTGTAGGTACCATCACTGTTGACAGTTATACTCGGGTGAACGACCATGCCTCAGCACTTCTCGCTCTGGAGAAGGGCGAGGACCTCAATGGATTCCCGCTGGTGGCGCACGGTGCGGCGGTGACTCGCCAGATGCTTGCCGGAATCGCGGGAGACGACTTTCCGGTGCAGGTAAGGCATGGATCGGCATTGCCTGGCGAGTTGTTTGCGGGACTGATGACGGCCGGCATCGACGCCACCGAAGGCGGTCCTGTCTCCTACTGCCTGCCCTATAGTCGCGTCCCTCTGTCGCAAGCCGTGGCCGCATGGGCGGAATGCTGTGAGATGCTCGCGAGAATCAGTGAACCGGTGCATCTAGAGAGCTTCGGCGGATGCATGCTGGGGCAGTTGTGCCCGCCGAGCCTGCTGATCGCCCTGAGCATCTTGGAAGGCTTATTCTTCCGCGAACACGGACTGCATGATATTTCCGTCAGCTACGCTCAGCAAACTAATCCGCAGCAGGATATCGAGGCAATTTCTGCCCTGCGCGCACTGGCGAACTACTGGCTCGGAGATGCTAACTGGCATTCTGTCCTGTACACCTACATGGGTGTTTATCCACGCAGTCGGCTGGGGGCATACAGGCTGCTTGAGGCGAGCGCGAGGCTCGCTGCCCATTCCGGGACCGAGCGACTGATCGTTAAGACTGTGGCGGAAGCCAGCAGAATCCCATCGATTACGGAGAATGTTCACGCCCTAGAATTCGCAGCGTCGGTAGCCGAGCGAGAGACGGTGATCGAACCGGCCAGAATTCCAGATTCTGGGATCTATGAAGAGGCTCAGGCAATTATCACTCACACGCTAACTCTGGGAAGCGACGTGGGATCAGCGCTCATACGCGCATTCGAACTCGGAAATCTCGACGTTCCGTTCTGCCTGCACCAAGACAACGCGAACCGCTGCCGGGCTCAGGTTGACGGCCGCGGCTGGCTGACATGGGTTAACCCTGGAGGAGTGCCGATCCCTCATGCCCGCAGCATGACAGAAAACCAGCAACGGCTCACCGCCCGGGGCCTCATTGAGATGCTCAGTTACAACGAACGGCGTTATGACCGTGAAGAACTGGCAGGATCAGAAGTTTGGAGGCTCGGGTGATTACATCGGCGACACCAAAGCAACAGTGCCCCGCTCCAAGCTGGCACGAAGATCGGCACATCGGCGGCTCGTCAGCACGATAACCTGCGCTTCTTTGCCAACTACGCAGCGACACATCCGTTATGAAGGGCAAGGCACCTTCAGGCAGGGTGAGTTGGAGGGCACGCAGGGCGTGAAAGAAGCACATACGGCGCATCAGGAGCGCTCGGAGGGCTGGGCTCCATGCCCCTGCTGCCCGTCATCATCGACCGATCCGTGGCTGGCAAGAGGACTTCCGTCAGGGCGGTCGCAGATCCAGACCGGGCCACCTGCGGCGAGACGTTGACGGGTACACGGGACAGCCGCATGGCACGGAGCCTGGTCCGTCGCAGCGGCCGCGGCACGTTCAGGGGCACCGGTCTGCCCCACGCGAGTTTCCTCGGGCCGCTTCCCGTCGGCGATCGCCAGCGCGGATTCCCGTGCCGCGTGCGAGGGTCCACTGCAGATCCCCCGAGTCCGGGCAGGCCGGGTCTGTCAAACGAACGTGTAACCAGGGTGGTTGCGGTTACTGCCGGACCGCTGAGAGCCGGCTGTCGAAGGTGATGTCGAAGGCGTTCCCACAACCGCGGCGAGCGGCACGCTCAGCGCCTCGGGCGGCCGGCGCACCGCGAAACCGACGGTGGCGAGCAGCCCGGCCGCCGGGACGAGCAGCAGCCAGACCACCAGCTCGGGGCGGCCCCCCGGTGGCGCCCGCCACCAGGGCGCAGACCACGGCCGTGGCGCAGACGACGGAGACTGTGCCCCGCCCGCAGGTGCCACCGGCAGCGCAGCAGGCACTCCCCGTGCTGTGACCGCCAAGGGCCACGTCCACGCAGCTCGCGAAGCTCATCCGCGACCACTGGAAGACCGAGGCCCTGCACCACGTCCGCGACATCACCTTCGCCGAGGACGCCTCCCAGCTGCAGACCGGCAACGCACCGCGCTCCCTGGCGACTTGGCGCCATTTTGCCGTCGGCGCCCTGCGAATGAACGGCGTGAAGAACATCGCCTCCGGCCTCCACAGCAACGCGCGCGACACCCGCCGACCACGTCGAAGCCCTGCATCCGCAGCGAAAAAGACACCTGCTGGGGCGGACGTCCACTGAACGCCGCAGCTCGAAGATCACTACAGGCCTGCGCGCGTCCATCCCAGTGTGTTCTGATTCTTGGGAAGTCACTGCTATCGCCTGGAGGATGTGACGATGATTCTGGTGACTGGCGCGAGTGGGAACGTCGGAACGGCTCTCCTCACTCTCCTTCATGCCGATGGCGTGGCCGCGCGCGCGGCTTACCGTGATCCGCACACCACGGCTCAGGTGATCAAGTCGGGCGGTCGGGCCGTGACGCTCGATCTGGCCATGCCGGACACGATCGGTCCTGCGCTCGATGGCGTCGACGCCGTATTCCTTCTCGGCGCGACGAGCCCCGCTCAGACGACGCACGAACTCAACATGCTGGAAGCCGCCCGTGCGGTGGGTGTTCGCGTGGTGAAGCTGTCGGTCTGGCGGGCCGACGAAGGACTCTCACCGATCGCCCGGCTGCATCAGCCCGTCGAGCAGTCGCTGGTTGCGGCCGGTTTGCCCTGGACGATCCTGCGACCCAACTTCTATCTGCAAAACTTCCTGCGCCAGCCGTCCATCCGCGAGACCGGGGAGTTCAGTCTCCCGTTGATCACGGCACCCATAAGCTTCATCGACATCGGCGACATCGCCCGTGTCGCAGCGCGGGTTCTCACCACCGATGGCCACGACGGCTGCGTCTATGAACTCACCGGGCCCAAGGCACTGACCTACGCTGAAGCCGCCGAAGAGTTTTCCGACGTCCTTGGCAAGCCGGTGCGGTACGTGGGCCTGCCGGACGACGAAGCGCGCGCGGCAATGCTGAGCCGCGGGATGCCGGAGTTCTACGTCAACGCGCTGATAGGAGTTGCCCGCGCTTACCGCGATGGTGGTGCCGAGACCGTCACTTCAACCGTCACCGACCTCACGGGGCGTGAAGCCGTCGGTTTTGCCGATTTCGTGCGTCAGAACCGCCACTTCTTCGACTGACCATGGTCCGATGCGGTGGCTGGAGCATGGCGAGGAAGCCGCGTCCCAGGCCGTCCTCAACGCCGGCACCCTACTGACCGGTGCCTTCCCCGTGCGGGGCGCTTCGGCACGACGGCCGTCCCCGTGATCCGAAGCAGCCCTGCTCGCCGGAAGCCCCCACGCCGATACGGCGGCCGATCTCGAAGCCAACGCCGGCACCTTCGCGCACTTGTCCGCCCACAGGGCACCGACATCCGCTGCTGGGCGAAGAAGAACAAGGTCGAGTTGTGCTTCACCCCGACCTACGCCTCGTGGGCCAACCTTCTCGAAACCCACTTCGGGCCGCTGAGTCAGTTCACCCTCGCCAACTCCCGCTCGGCGGCTACCTGCCGCGAGAAGGCCTTGTTGACCCTGCGTCTTTGCGGTCTGAGCGGCCACGTCGTACTGCTTGCCGATAGAGTTGGGCCCGGCCCGCAACTGGCGAGGGTGGATCACCACCAGGGAGCGGCCATGTTCCGACGCAAGCGTCGACCGCCTGGGCGCCTCCGTCAGCGATGTCCCGCTGAGGAGGCCAGGACAATGGAACTGCGCTACGGAACCAATCCGCACCAGACAGTGGCACCTGCCGCGCCAGTGACGCCCGGCCGGTGGCCGCTCCGGGTGCGGCACGGACAACCATCCCTCATCAACTTGATGGACGCGCTCAACGGGTGGCAGCTCGTGCACGAAGCGAGCCAGTCGCTCGGTCGGCCGGCAGCGGCTTCCTTCAAGCACGTCTCGCCCGCCGGCGTGGCCGTGTCCGGACCCGTCGACGAGGTCACAGCGGGGCTCTACGGCGTCGCCGGCGACAGCCTGGGCGCCCTAACCAGCGCTTACCTGCGCGCCCGGGATGCCGATCCGAAATCCTCCTATGGCGACTTCGCCGCGGTCTCCCACCCGGTCGACATCGAGCTCGCCGAGCTGCTGACCAGCGTGGTGTGCGACGGCATCATCGCGCCCGGCTACGCGCCGGGCACAGTCGAGCGGCTCAGCAAAAAGAAGGACGGTCGCTTCCTGGTCCTGGAGGCAGACAAGACGTTCACGCCTTCGCGGTTCGAGGCGCGGGAAATCTTCGGCCTGCGCCTGGTCCAGGAACGCGATCAGGTACAGCTCTCCGCCGCCCTGCTCGACGCCCCCGTGGTCGGCACACTGCCCAAGGCCGCAGTGGACGACCTGCTGCTGGGGCTGGCGGTCATGCGCTACACCCAGTCCAATTCGGTGTGCTACCTGCGTGACGGGATGACCTTGGGAATCGGCGCCGGCCAGCAGTCACGTGTCGACTGCACCCGTCTCGCCGGAGCCAAGGTCGACAACTGGTGGCTGCGACGCCACCCGGCCGTGCGCGCCCTCACCTTCCGGCCGGGCATCCGCCGCCAGGATCGCATCAACTGGCAGATCCGCTTCATCGAGGGCGACCTCACCCCCAACGAGAGCAGGCGCCTGACGCAGGTACTGTCCACACCAGCCGACGCGCTGACGCCCGATCAGCGTGAGCAGTGGCGGCAACGCCTCACCGGCGTCGCCTTCGTCTCCGATGGCGCACTCCCGTTCCGCGACAACGTCGACCAGGCCCACCGCCACGGCGTCGAATACATCGCCGAGCCGGGCGGATCCATCAGGTCCGACGACGTCGAAAACGCCTGCCGCGAGCACCAGATCACGCTCACCCGCACCGGCCTCAGACTGTTCCACCACTGACGACGCCGGAGCCCCCGCGGACGACTGTGGGGACCCCGAGCCTCTGTCCGCTGTTCCCCAGAGCAGGAGCTGTTCGCCAAGGACCTTGAGCGGGCCGCGCGCCGCCTGGTGCACATCCCGGTCGGCCGGTTCGCGGAGGCCGGGGAGATCGCCGCGGCGGTCACGTTCCTCGCCGGCGACGACTCCTGGTCAGCACGGACAAGGGGCCCGGCGCCGTCGTGGAAGCGGTGGTGTTCCCCTCGCCGCGGGTCCAGGGCCGCTATCTGCTGCTCGGCTTCGGCTTCGACGACAACAGCAGGGGCCCGTCCGTGACGGACATGCAGTGGATCACTGATGGCATCGAGCGCCTCGACGGCAGCGGCAGCGGCAGCGGCACCAGCGCCGGACCGCGGCGCCGCCCGGCCGTCACAAGAACGTCCGGCCCCCGCCGCGGTACGTCGGCACGGTCACCGTGACCTCGTCGCCCACCGGCGCGCGTTACCCGGGTGCCCGCCCACCCGCCTTCTGGAGGCGCCACCATGCCGAAGCCCCGTCGCACCGGTGCTGTAGTCGTTCTGACTGTCCGGCTGTTCTGCGCCGGCCTTGCGCCCGCGACGGCGTCTGACCCAGGGGCCACCCCGTGCACGGCGTGGACACCTATCACCAGAACCACGACAACCGCGGCGGACGGCCCTTCGACTGGACATGGAACAGTGCGTCCAGGACGGGCACCACCTGACCGTGCCGCAGGTGAGCGACTCATGGAGCGGGTCCGCGCCGCGACCGGTGAGATGCCCGCCCTGTACGCACGGCGGTCCTTCGTCGACGGCTGTCTCGGCGGTACCAAAGCCCTGGCAAAGTACCCAGTACGCCTCGCTCGCTACAACTCCGGCTCCGCCGAGCCGTCCCCGCTGCCCGGCGGCTCGGGCTGGGACTTCTGGCAGTACAGCGAGGACGGCACCGTCGCCGGCATCGGCCCCAAGGTCTGCCTGGACGTCTTCCACGGGGACCTTGCCGAACTCAAACGACGCGCCCCCCCCTGCCCACCCACTGACAGCTCAGCTGCCGAGACTGCGCACAGCCGTACGTGCCCGGACAGGCAGTCACGGTGAAGCTCAGGGTGCGGATTTCGAACACGAAGTCGAGGCATATGAAGCTCATCGCGGACAAGCTCGCGCAGTGCGCCGAACTCGGCTCGACCGGGCATGAGCTGCATCCGACCGGCGCAGGCCTGCCGATCATGTGCCGTCTGGAGCTGCTCTTACCAGTGAAGTCCCCGGCACATCGCAGTCCGGGCTGCCGAAGACCGCGGTAGGGACGAGGCGTCTGCCCATCCTGCTCCCGTTAATCCAGATGAGTGACTTTTCATCATTGTGCTTCCGGGCACTGACAACCGTGCAGCAACACGGCTGACCACAACCGCCCTTGGTCTCACCCATCGGAACGGGTGAGACCAAGAACGAGAGGAGCCTCGCCCAACGGGCCGTCGGCGATCCAGAACCGGTGGGCGGACAGGATCGTGCGCAGCGCCTGGTTCATCGCGGCCTGCTGGGCGTTGCGCAGTTCCAGGGAAGGTGGTGGGCGGCCGCCGGGTCCTGCCGCCACAGCACCCGCAGCACGCGCCGGTCCTGCGGCATCAGGGCCACGCCGGTCTCTCCCCCCGTCCGCGGCCGCCTCGCTGTTCCGCCACGGCGGTGGTCTGTCCCCTGCTGGCGGCCGCCACCGGGCTCATGCACCATCGGGGCCTCGCCCGCGACCACGAAACCCACCCGCACCGACCAGCAGCCGTGATTCAACTGGCCGCCATCAACCTCATGCCCCTCCGCCTCACCCACGAAGCCACCCCCAACTGGCGTGGCGGCCAACCCAAATGAGACAGACAACCGAGGATCAGGCCCTCACTCAGTGGCTGGCCACCGTCGCCCGGCGTGCGGCCGGGGCCGCTTCGCGTCGGTTGTCGGTGCTGAGTGCGTGCAGGATCTCCTCCACGCTCTGTTTGGCGTCGCCGAAGAGCATGCTGCTGTTCTCGCGGAAGAAGAGGGGGTTCTGCACGCCTGCGTAGCCGGAGGCCATGGAGCGCTTGAAGACGATGACCTGCTCCGCTTCCCACACTCGCAGCACCGGCATGCCGGCGATCGGGCTGCCTGGATCCTCGGTCGCGGCGGGGTTCACGGTGTCGTTCGCGCCGATGACCAGCACGACCGAGGTGTCAGTGAAGTCGTCGTTGATCTCGTCCATCTCCAGCACGATGTCGTACGGCACCTTCGCCTCGGCCAGCAGCACGTTCATGTGCCCCGGCAGGCGCCCGGCGACGGGGTGGACGCCGAAGCGGACCTCGACACCCCGCTCGCGCAGTTGCCGCGTCAGCTCCGCGACCGGGTGCTGGGCCTGGGCGACGGCCATGCCGTAGCCGGGCGTGATGATCACCGAGCGGGCCTGGGCCAGCATGTCGGCCGCCTCCACGGCCCGCACCTCGCGGTGCTCGCCGTGGTCCTCCTGGCGGACGGACGGCGCCTCGATGCCGAAACCGCCCGCGATGACGGAGATGAAGGACCGGTTCATCGCCTTGCACATGATGTAGGACAGGTAGGCGCCGGAGGAGCCCACCAGGGCGCCGGTGACGATGAGCAGGTTGTTGTCGAGCAGGAAGCCGGCCGCTGCCGCCGCCCAGCCCGAGTAGCTGTTCAGCATGGAGACGACGACCGGCATGTCGCCGCCGCCGATCGAGGCGACCAGGTGCCAGCCGAGTGCCAGCGCCAGCGCGGTCACCGCCAGCATCAGGGGCAGGTTCGGGCTGATCGTGAACCAGACGGTCAGCACGGCGAACGCCGCGATCGCGCCGAGGTTCAGCGCGTTCTTGCCCGGCAGCATCAAGGGACGGGATTTGATGCGCGCCGAGAGCTTCAGGAACGCGACGATCGAGCCGGTGAACGTGACCGCGCCGATGAAGATCCCGATGAACACCTCGGCGTGGTGGATGCCCAGCAGGTCTGCGCCGATCCGAGTCTGCGCCGCGGGGTGGGACTCCACCTCCAGGTAGCTGTTCCAGCCCACGAGCACCGCAGCGAGGCCGACGAAGCTGTGCAGAACAGCGATCAGTTCGGGCATCTGCGTCATCTCGACGCGGCGGGCCCGCCAAAGGCCCATCGCCGCGCCGAGCGCCATCGCCAGCACGATCAGCGCGACCGCTCCGGCCGTGATGCTCCGCGCCGCCACAACCACGGTGGCGACCAGGGCGAGGGCCATGCCGGCAATGCCGTAGACGACGCCGGCGCGGGAGGTGCGGTGCTGGGACAGGCCGGCCAGGCTGAGGATGAACAACAGGGCGGCGACCAGGTCGGCAGCGTGTGAAGCCGTCAGGGAGTTCATCTCGGCTCAGCCTTTCGAGAACATGGACAGCATGCGGCGGGTGACGGCGAAACCTCCGAAAATGTTGACGCTCGTCAGCAGGATCGCCATGAAGGACAGCGTGGTGACGATCCAGCTCTCGCGCCCGATCTGCAGCAGGGCGCCGATCACGACGATCCCGGAGATTGCGTTGGTCACCGACATCAGCGGGGTGTGCAGCGCATGGTGCACCTTGCCGATGACGTAATAGCCGATCACCACCGCCAGCGCGAACACGGTGAAGTTGCCCGCGAGTTGCGCCGGAGCAAAAGCCACCAGCAAAAACGTCGTGAGCATCCCGAGCCCGATCAGGGCGAAGCGCCACGCAGGCGTCAGCTTCGACTGCTTCGGTTCGGGCGCTTCGGTTGCGGCCGCGGGCTGAGCGGCGGGCGCGGCCGAGACCGCGACGGGTGGCGGCGGCCAGGTGACGTCACCGTCGCGCACCACGGTCACCGCCCGTTGAACGACGTCGTCGAAGTCGACCGTCAGTTGCCCGTCCTTGCCGGGAGTGAGCAGCTTGAGCAGGTTCACCAAGTTGGTGCCGAACAGCTGCGAGGCCTGGGACGGGAGCCGGGAGGCCAGGTCGGTGTAGCCGATGATGGTGACGCCGTTGTCGGTCACCACCGTCCGTCCCGGCACGGTGCCCTCGACGTTGCCGCCCATCGCGGCGGCCATGTCGACGATGACGCTGCCCGGCTTCATGACGGCCACGTCCTCGGCCGTCAGCAGGCGCGGCGCCGGCCGGCCCGGGATCAGCGCGGTGGTGATCACGATGTCCACGTCCTCGGCCTGCTCGTGGTAGAGCTCGGCGGCGGCGCGGTCGTAGTCGGCGGAGGTCGCTTTGGCATAGCCGTCGGTACTCGCCTCCTGAGCGGCTTCCACCGGCAGGTACTCGCCGCCCAGCGACCTCACCTGGTCCGCGACCTCTGGCCGCGGGTCGGTGGCGCGCACGATCGCGCCGAGGCTGGAAGCGGCGCCGATCGCCGCGAGACCGGCCACACCCGCGCCGGCCACCAGCACCTTCGCCGGCGGCACCTTGCCCGCCGCGGTGACCTGGCCGGTGAAGAACCGTCCGAAGACGTGCGCGGCCTCGATGACCGCGCGGTAGCCGGCGATGTTCGCCATCGAGGACAGCACGTCCATCGACTGCGCCCGCGAGATGCGCGGCACCGCGTCCAGCGCCAGGGCGGTCACACCGGCGTCGGCGAGCGCCTGAAGCAACTCGGGCTTCTGCGCCGGGGTGAGCAGGGCGGCCACGGTCGCGCCCTTTCGCAACCGGCGGATTTCCGCGTCGGAGGGGGCGTTCACCTTCAGGACGACATCCGCGTCCCAGGCCTCGCCGATCCCCGCGCCGGCATCGGCGTACGCCTGGTCACCGAAGCCGGAGGCCTCACCGGCCCCGGACTCGACGACGACCTCGTAGCCGAGGCCCAGCAGCAGTCGTACCGTCGCCGGGGTCGCCGCGACCCGCGTCTCCCCGGAGACGGACTCGGCCACTACGCCGATGCGCCGGGGAGGATGGTGTGAGGGTTCTTGAGCAGACATGTCCTGTATCTCTCGTGAGAGGAGGGTGCGGAAGGGAAATCTGCGCTCGGGGGATTCAAGACGTCTTCCCCGCGTGATCGCTGGAACCTAACCCGTGAGACGGGTGCGGGCCAACGCGAGCAGACGGTGACGTGCTTCACCTTGCGGTACCGGCCGAGAACGATCGGACAGCGCGGGACGACACCAGCGGACCTCGAGCAGTCTGGGCCGCTCCGCCCCGCCGCGACCCCCGATATGACTGCGCGTCCGTCGGCTCGGGACTGTCATCAACGCTCACAGAACACGTGAGGAGCGGGCAGTTCATCGGGCGCGGCCATGCGCTCGACGCCTGCATGAGCGGTCCAAACCGACTCCACGGGCGCAGGGTTGGCGCTCGATGGCGCCACCGG
Organism: Streptomyces sp. NPDC046197; assembly: GCF_040646295.1. Taxonomy (NCBI): domain Bacteria; kingdom Bacillati; phylum Actinomycetota; class Actinomycetes; order Kitasatosporales; family Streptomycetaceae; genus Streptomyces; species Streptomyces sp. NPDC046197. The sequence goes on from NZ_JBEYZY010000031.1 coordinate 79,094, forward strand.
CGTCGACCGGAGCGATCACCGGCAGCCTTGAGAGCATCAGGTCCCAGTGCTCTGCCCCGGGCAAGGGTGTACGCCGACAGTACTTCGCCGCCGAGTTCGGGACCCTTCTGCGTGGTCTGCGGGCACACGAGCGCGTCGCGCTGTCCGGGGTCGGGCACGAAGATCAACGCAACATCTCGACTTCGGAGTGCCCGCCAGAAGGTTGTCAGCCGCATGCGGGTGGGCGTCAACAGCGCCGTTGCCGATGTAGGCAACGCCTGGTCGGGTGGTTCAGCTGTCACCGAAGGACGCGACGGATCACGTCGGCAAGGAACTCGCCGATCAGGACAGCGCTCGCCGCAGGTCCTCGCTTCGGAGCGTCCGGCAGGACCGAAGTGTCGCCCCGGCCGACGCGGTGCCGACGGTGTCAGCCTTCTCTGGGCAGGACAACGCATCGACTGTGGTCATCGACGCTTCCCCATCGTACCTACTGGTCGGTATGCTATGGCGAGCCGTGAACGACAGGAGGAGTGATGTCTGCGACCAACCGTCAGATCCGTCTGGCAGCCCGCCCCGTGGGCGAAGTGAAACCCGAGGACTGGGAGCGCCGTTGTGTGCCCGTGGAGGAACCGGGCCCGGGCCGCTTCGCGGGCCGCACGCGCGTCATCTCCCTCGACCCGGCCATGCGCGGCTGGCTGGACGACCGCCCCTCCTACCT
>NZ_JBEYZY010000032.1:0-40874 GCF_040646295.1 Streptomyces sp. NPDC046197
CTCCGCGCTTCGCCCCGCGTGCTTCTTGGCTCGGTCGCCTACGGGGCGCCCAAGCCGGTGTCGAGACCTCGATCGTGCTCAGCGCTTCGCGCCTCCGCGCGTTCGAGGTCTCGACACCGGCGCGCCCCTTCGGCTCCCTCGCGGCCGGCGCGTGGGGACGGTGGGACTTGGTGGGCCCTTGCCCTTGAGCCGTGGCAGGGCAGGCGCAGCCCGCCCCGACACCAGCGCCTCTTTGGCGCGTGGGGGTGGTGGGACTTGGTGGGCCCTTACGTGAGGCCGTAGGGGGGCGCGGCCAGCCCCTGACACCAGGGCCCCGGTCTTTGCCCGCCCGGCACCGGCGCGCCCTGCTTGGCCCCTCGCGGCCGGCGCGTGGGGACGGTGGGACTTGGCGGGCCCTTGCCGTGAGGCCGTAGGAGGGCGGGCGCGGCCAGCCCCTGACACCAGGGCCCCGGTCTTTGCCCGCCCGGCACCGGCGCGCCCTGCTTGGCCCCTCGCGGCCGGCGCCTGGGGACGGCCGGACTTGGCGAGCCCTTGCCCTTGGGCGGTAGCAGGGCAGGCGCAGCCGGCACCCGACACCAGCGCCCCTGTGGCACTCAGCCGGCCCCGGCTCCGACGCGCCCCTTCGGCCCCCCTCAGGGCCGGCGCGTGGGACTTGGTGGGCCCTTGCCGTTGGAGCGGCGGGCGTCCTTCGTCGGGTGGGACGGGGCTACTGCTCGCCGGACTCCACTCGCTTCTTCAGGCCTGCCAGGGCCCGGTCGATGATGACCTTCTCCGCCTTGCGCTTGATCATGCCGAGCATGGGGATCTTGACGTCCACGGTGAGCCGGTAGGTCACCTCGGTGGATCCGGCGCCCGCCGGCTTGAGGATGTAGGAGCCGTCCAGGGAGCGCAGCATCTGGGACTTCACCAGGGTCCAGGAGACCTCGTTGTCACCGGTCCAGGTGTACGCCAGGGTCTGGTCGTCCTTGATGGCGCCCGCGTCCATCACGAGGCGGACCTGTTCGGCGCGGCCCTGGTCGTCGGTCTCGAGGACCTCCGCCTCCTTCACCTCGCCGGTCCAGTCCGGGTAGCGGGCGAAGTCGGCGATCACCCCCATCACGTCGGCCGGTGCCGCCTCGATCGTGATGCTCGAGCTGGTGTGTTCCGCCATCGCCGTGGCTCCTCCAGATGCGGGCCGGTAGTCAGGCCTGACAAGGCCGGTGGTGCGGTTGTCGTGCGCACGTGTGTGCAGCGTGAAGGCTACCGCGCGGGCGAGCGCCCGACGTCACCCCCACCTGCGCGCTCGGCCGGAATGCTCACCACTCCAGCGCCCACGGCTGCCCGGTACCGGCGAAGTGCCCCACATTCACGCACTCGGTGGCCCCGATGCGCATCCGACGCACCAGCGGCTGGTGGACGTGGCCGAAGAGCGCGTACCGGGGGCGGGTGCGGCGGATCGCCTCCAGCAGGGCGCGGCTGCCGCGCTCGAAACGGCGCGCCACGGTGTCGTAGACCAGCTCCGGCACCTCCGGCGGAATGTGCGTGCAGAGCACGTCGACCTCGCCGACCGCCTCGACCTTCGCCGCGTACTCCTCGTCGCTGATCTCGTACGGCGTCCGCATGGGCGTCCGCAGGCCTCCGCCCACGAAGCCGAAGACCCGGCCGCCGATCTCCACCCGCTCCCCGTCGAGCACTCTGGTCCCGGGTCCGGCGTACTCGCGCCACAGCGGGGGCATGTCGACGTTGCCGTAGGTGGCGTACGTCGGGGTGGGGAAGGCGGCGAAGAGCTCCGCATACTGCTTGCGCACCGCGCCCTCGATCACCGCGGCGCGGTCCCCGTCGATGCCCGCCCACAGCCGGGCGCCGAGCTCCCGGGCCTCGGCGAAGCGGCGGGCGGTGCGCAGCTCGACGAGGCGGTCGGCGTTCTCCACCCCGAACAGGTCGGGGAAGATGCCGCGCGAGTGGTCGGCGTAGTCGAGGAAGAGGACCAGGTCCCCCAGACAGATCAGGGCGTCGGCACCCCGACCGGCGCCGGCCAGGTCACGTGCGTTGCCGTGCACGTCGCTGACCACGTGGACGCGTGTCCTGCGGTTGCCGGCTGGTGTGGGTGCCATGTCGATCAAGCGTAGGCGCCGCGGTGCACTTGTGAACAGTGGCGGCCGACCCTTGGTTACTGGCCAGTCATTTCATGCGTCGACTACTGTGCGCGCAGGAACACCAATCCGTGTGACGCAGCGAACATCTCGCCGGGAACCCCTGTCGAAGAAGCCATACCGGCGGGTAACGTCCGGGCCGTCCAGTCGTGCTCTGGATTTCAACCACCGAGTCCTCGTGGCTCCTGGCGAAGCCCCGGGCACCTGACCGAGCCTTGGACCGCACCGTCGCAGCACACAACGTCGTGGCGCCGGCGCCCTATGAGGAGCAGCAGTCTTGCGCGAGTTCAGCCTTCCGGCTTTGTACGAGGTCCCTGCGGACGGCAACCTGACCGACATCGTCCGCAGAAACGCCGCGCAGCATCCCGACGTCGCCGTCATCGCGCGCAAGGCGGTCGGCGCCTGGCAGGACGTCACGGCGAGGGCCTTCCTCGCCGAGGTGCGCGCCGCCGCCAAGGGCCTGATCGCCTCCGGCGTCCAGCCCGGCGACCGGGTGGGCCTGATGTCCCGCACGCGGTACGAGTGGACGCTGCTGGACTTCGCGATCTGGAGCGCGGGCGCGGTCACCGTGCCGGTGTACGAGACCAGCTCCCCGGAGCAGGTCCAGTGGATCCTCGGCGACTCGGGCGCGACCGCCTGCCTGGTGGAGCTGGACGGCCACGCGGCCGCCGTGGAGTCGGTGCGCGAGACGCTGCCCGCGCTGAAGCACGTCTGGCAGATCGAGGCCGGCGGGGTGGAGGAGCTGGGCCGCCTCGGGCAGGACATCAGCGACGCGGCCGTCGAGGAGCGCAGCTCGCTGGCCAAGGCGGACGATCCGGCGACCATCGTCTACACCTCCGGCACGACCGGCCGCCCCAAGGGCTGTGTGCTCACCCACCGCAACTTCTTCGCGGAGTGCGGCAACATCGTCGAGCGGCTGCGGCCGCTGTTCCGCACCGGCGACTGTTCGGTCCTGCTGTTCCTGCCGCTCGCGCACGTCTTCGGGCGGCTGGTGCAGATCGCCCCGATGATGGCGCCGATCAAGCTGGGCTGCGTCCCGGACATCAAGCACCTCACCGACGAGCTCGCCGCCTTCCGTCCGACGCTGGTCCTGGGTGTGCCGCGGGTCTTCGAGAAGGTCTACAACTCCGCGCGGGCCAAGGCGCAGGCGGACGGCAAGGGCAGGATCTTCGACAAGGCCGCGGACACGGCGATCGTCTACAGCAAGGCGCTGGACACCCCGTCGGGCCCGTCGCTCGGTCTGAAGATCAAGCACAAGACGTTCGACAGGCTCGTCTACAGCAAGCTGCGTGCGGTGCTCGGCGGGCGTGGTGAGTACGCCATCTCCGGCGGAGCTCCGCTGGGCGAGCGGCTCGGGCACTTCTTCCGGGGCATCGGCTTCACGGTTCTGGAGGGCTACGGCCTGACCGAGTCCTGCGCGGCGACCGCCTTCAACCCCTGGGACCGGCAGAAGATCGGCACGGTCGGGCAGCCGCTGCCGGGTTCGGTGATCCGCATCGCGGACGACGGGGAGGTGCTGCTGCACGGCGAGCACCTGTTCAAGGAGTACTGGAACAACCCGGGCGCGACCGCGGAGGCGCTGGCCGACGGCTGGTTCCACACCGGTGACATCGGCACCCTCGACGAGGACGGCTACCTGAGGATCACCGGCCGCAAGAAGGAGATCATCGTCACCGCGGGCGGCAAGAACGTCGCCCCGGCCGTGATCGAGGACCGCATCCGGGCGCACGCTCTGGTCGCGGAGTGCATGGTGGTGGGCGACGGCCGTCCGTTCGTCGGCGCGCTGGTCACCATCGACGAGGAGTTCCTGGGCCGCTGGGCCGCCGAGCACGGCAAGCCGGCGGGCTCCACCGCGGCGTCGCTGCGCGAGGACCCGGATCTGCTCGCGGCGATCCAGGACGCGGTCGACGACGGCAACGCCGCGGTGTCGAAGGCGGAATCGGTGCGGAAGTTCCGCATTCTGTCCTCCCAGTTCACGGAGGAGTCGGGCCACCTCACGCCGTCGCTGAAGCTGAAGCGGAACGTGGTGGCGAAGGACTATTCGAATGAGATCGAGGCGATCTACGCGAAGTAGTCGCCGACGGTCCGGCCGGTGCCGCGGCCGGTGGTCCGGCTCATGGCGCGGTGTCCTCGGCGAGGACCCGCGCCATCGTGCGTTCGGCGAGCGCGGTGATGGTGACGAACGGGTTGACGCCGATCGACCCGGGCACGAGCGAGCCGTCGGTGACGTAGAGCCGCGGATAGCCCTTCACCCGCCCGTAGTCGTCGGTCGCCTTCCCCAGCACGCAGCCGCCCAGCGGGTGGTAGGTGAAGTCGTCGGCGAAGACCTTGCTGGTCGAGCCGAACAGGTCGTAGCGGTAGATCGTCAGGTTGGCCAGGTTGATCCGGTCGAAGAGCTTCTTGGCCATGGCCACCGACACCGCGCTCTGGGCGGCGGTCCAGCCCAGCTTCACCGAGCCGGACGGCGCGTCGTACGTGAACGACGCCCGTTGCGGGTTCTTGGTGATCGCCAGGTAGAGGCTCACCCAGTGCTCGAACCCCATCGGCAGCGGGGCGATTTCCGCGAAGACGGGGTTGTCGGCGTTGGCCCAGTCGTCGATGCCCATCACCGGCATGGTCGCCTGGTTGGCGCCGACCGTGTCCCACACGTGGTTGGCGCGGCCGAGCATGGTGTTGCCGTTGGTCCCCCAGCCGCCGCCCACGCTGGCGTCCAGGTCCGGCAGGGCGCCCGTGTCCCGGGCACGGACGAGGAGTTCGCTGGTGCCGAGGCTGCCGCCGCCGAGGAAGAGGTACGTGCAGCCGTACTGTCTGGTCTCGACGACCGCGCCGGTGGTGTCGATGCGGTCGGCGGTCAGCAGCCACGTCCCGTCGCTCGCGCGGCTGATGCTCCTCACCTTCTCCAGCGTGTGGACGGTGACGTTGCCGGTGCCGAGCGCGGCGGCGAGGTACGTCTTGTCCAGGCTGCGTTTGCCGTAGTTGTTGCCGTAGATCACCTCCCCGGCGAGGGCGGATCCGGTCGCCGTGCCGGCCGCCTCGCGCTCCATGTAGCCGAAGTCGTACACGTTGGGCACGAAGGTGGTCTTCAGGCCGGCGTTCGCCGCGGCCTTGCGGGAGGTACGGGCGAACCGGTACCACTCCGTCGACTCGAACCAGCCGGGGTCGATGGTGTTGACCCCCAGCATCGAGCGCGCCCGCGGGAAGTAGGTGCCGTACATCTCGTTGACGTCCACGGTCGGGAACTGCTCGGCGAAGTAGGACGTCTGCGGGGTGACGGCCATGCCGCCGTTGACCAGGGAGCCGCCGCCGACGCCCCGTCCGACGTAGACGGACATCTGGTCGAAGTGGACGCGGTCGAGGGCACCCGGGTAGGGGCTGATGTCCTTGTTCACGACGTCCAGCCACAGGAAGGTGGCGAGCGGCGCCTCGGTGCGGGTGCGGAACCACATGGAGCGCTGGTCCGGGGCGCTGGTGGAGCAGAACACCTTGCCGTCGGGGCCGGGTGTGTTCCACAGGCGGCCCATCTCGATCATGAGGGTGCGGATGCCGGCCTGGCCGAGGCGGAGCGCGGCGACCGCGCCGCCGTAGCCGGAGCCCACGACGATCGCCGGGGCGGACTCGACGGCGTCGGGCTCGGCGGCGCGGGCCGATTGCAGGCCGATCCGCGTGAAGCCGAGGCCGGCGGCGGTCTGCAGGGCGACCATACCGAGAATGTGACGTCTCGTCAGCTGATGCTGCATCAGTTTTGCTGTCATGCGCGCAGCATGTGCGGATTTTCCGGTTCCGCCTAGAGGCGCGTCACGGATTGGAGCACGGATTAGAGCAGCGCGTTGAGCTTGCCCGCCAGCAGGTCCCAGCGCCACTTCTCCTCGACCCACTGCCGCCCCCGCTGTCCCATGCGGCGGCGCAGTTCCGGGTCCTTCAGGAGGGTGACGATCCGGTCGGCGGCCTCCTCGGGAACACCGCCACGCACGACCCAGCCGGTCTCGCCGTCCAGCACGGCGTCGGGCGCGCCGCCGGAGTCCCCGGCGACGACGGGCAGTCCCGTCGCGGAGGCCTCCAGGTAGACGATGCCGAGCCCCTCGACGTCGAGTCCACCGCGCCGGGTGCGGCAGGGCATGGCGAAGACGTCCCCGGCGCCGTAGTGCGCGGGCAGCTCCGGCCAGGGCACGGCTCCGGTGAAGCGCACGGCGGCGGCCACCCCGGTGTCCCGCGCCAGCCCGCGCAGGTCCTTCTCGTACGGTCCGCCCCCGACGATCAGCAGCACGGCGTCCGGCTCGGCGGCCAGGATCCGGGGCATCGCGCGGATGAGCGTGTCCTGGCCCTTGCGCGGCACGAGCCGCGAGACGCACACGACCACCGGCCGGTCGCTCAGCCCGAGCCGGGCGCGCACCTTCTCGCCGCCCGAGCCCGGGTGGAAGGTCTTCTCGTCCACGCCCGGCGCCAGCTGCACCATCCGCCCGGCCGCGGCCGGGGTCAGGGCGGCGGCGATCCGGGAGCGGGTGTACTCGCCGAGGTAGGTGATCGTGTCGGTGGACTCGCCGATGCGGCGCAGGAGTCCGCGCGCGGCCGGCAGTTGCGCCCAGCCCGCCTCGTGCCCATGGGTCGTGGCCACCAGCCGCTCGGCACCGGCCCGCCTGAGGGCCGGGGCCATCAGTCCGAGCGGCGCCGCCGCCCCGAACCACACCGACGTGCACCCGTGCTCCCGCAGCAGCCCGACCGCGCGCCGGGTCGCCCCCGGCGTCGGCAGCAGCATCGTCGTGCGGTCCCGTACGACGGTGAAGGGCTGCTCGGCGTCGAAGGCGGCCGTGGCCTCGACTCCCTCCCGGCTCCGCTTCCAGGTGGAGGCGTAGACGACCAGCCGCTCCGGGTCCGTCCGCAGCGCCATGTTGTGCAGGAATGCCTGGATGCCGCCGGGGCGGGGCGGGAAGTCGTTGGTGACGACGAGGGTCTTGTGCATCGCCGCCGACCCTACCGAACGTGGACGCGCGGCCCCGTTCGGCCGTGCTTCATGGCCCTCGCCCGGCCCACCGGGAGATCATGGCACCCTCGGCTGGGAAACGGACGGACGGGGGCGCAGGTGGAGGTTTCAGGCACCGTGCGGCACATGGCCGCGCTGCTGGGCACCTGGGCCGCGACCCGGCTGGTGCTGCTGCTCTGCGTGTTCGGGGTGTGGACCGTCCCGGGCCCGGACGTCACCAGCGACGTGTGGGCGATCTACCGGGGGTGGTACGAGGTGCTGCGGCACGGCACCTTCCCGCTGGACGACGTCACCTGGCAGTACCCGCCCGTCGCCGCGCTCGCGGTCCTCTCCCCCGCCGTGCTGCCCTTCCTCGGCTACGCCGCGGCCTTCTACGTGCTGGCCTTCCTGGCCGACCTGGTGGTGCTCTGCCTGCTCCTGTACACGGGACTGCGGCCGGGCCGGTCGCTGCGCGGCGCCTGGGTGTGGGTGGCGGGCGCCGCGCTGCTCGGGCCCACGGTGTACGCGCGGTACGACGTGATGGTGACCGCGGTGGCGGTGGCCGCGCTGCTCGCGGCGGCCCGGCACCCGCGGCTGGCCGGAGCGCTGGCCGGATTCGGGGCGATGCTGAAGGTGTGGCCGGTGCTGCTGCTGGCCGGCGTCTTCGGCACGGCCCGGCGCCGCACCTGGACCGCGGCGGTGGTGACCGCGGCCGCGCTCGGCCTGCTGTTCGCGCTCGTCATGCCCGGCGCCCTGGCCTTCCTCGCCTTCCAGCGCGAGCGGGGCACCGAGGTGGAGTCGCTGGGCGCGCTCGTCTTCCACGTGGCCCGGCACTTCGGCTGGAGCGGGCAGGTGCTGCTCAACTACGGCTCGATGGAGTTCCTCGGTCCGTACGTCGGCACGGTGAGCACGGCCGCGCTGGTGCTCACCGGCGCCGCCTTCGGCTGGCTGCTGCTGTGGCGGCTGAGGGCGAGGCGGTTCCTGCCGCACACGCTCGCGGACGCGGCGTTCACGGCCGTGCTGTGCTTCACGACCACCAGCCGGGTGATCAGCCCCCAGTACCTGGTGTGGCTGGTCGGGCTCGGGGCCGTCCGCCTGTCCCACCGGGACACCGGCATGCGGCTGCCGGCCGGGCTGGTCCTGGCGGCTGCCTTCGCGACGGTGCTGGAGTTCCCGGTCTTCTTCGTCGACGTCGTCATGAGCGACCGGCTCGGCGTCGCCCTCCTGTTCGTCCGCAACGGTCTGCTGGTGGCGGCCACCGTGGCCGCGGCCCGTGAGCTGTGGCGTTCCACGGCCGCCCCGGCCGCCCCGGTGTCCCTCCCGGATCAGGCCACCGGCCCCCGGCAGGCCTCCGCCCCGTCCTGAGGGGCCACCCGCCGTGCGCGCTCACCTCAATTGGCTGCGCAGGTACTGCCGCCACTGCTCGGTGAACTTCCCGGGCGTCGTCCCGAGCACCTTTCGCATCGCGTCCTCGACCGCGCCCGCCCGCTCGTCGTGCGTGCCGACGGCCCGGTAGAACTCGCCGAGCCGTGCCTCGCCCCAGTGGTCGGCGATCATCCGGCAGGCCATCCAGCCGCCCTCGTACGCCTGCGCGAGCCGGGTCGCGTCGCCGGCGAAACCGAAGTCCCCGTCGGCCGGCAGCGCCGTCGGCACCCGGCCGTCGGCCACCGCACGCTGCAGCTCCGGCGCGACCTGGTCCGGGGTGCGGCCGGTGCCGCGGTAGCCGACCCAGTCGGCGTATCCCTCGGAGAGCCACAGGGGCGTGGCCCGGTCGGTGTGGGCGCGGGTGGCGACGTGGGTCGTCTCGTGCGTGAGCACGACCTGTTTGCCGAGCGTGCCGAGCATGCCGTAGGCGTCCGGGTTGACGATGATCCGGTCGGCGGGCGCCCGTCCGGTGCCTCCCGCCTCCCCCGTGGTCACGGCGGCGATGCCCCGGAAGTCGGCGGCCGTCGAGCCGAGCAGTGCGGCCATCCCCTCCAGGGACTTCGGGACGACCACCATCACGTGCCGGCTCCAGTCGGTGCCCCAGGCGTCCGACACCGCCGGCACCGCGCGGTCCGCGAGATCGGCGTAGCCGTGCAGCGTCCCGCCGCTCTGGCCGACCCCGAGGACCAGGCTCCGACGGCCCCGGGCCACCGAGACCGTGCCCTCGTCCCACAGTTGCCGGGCGGACTTCTGCGCGGGCCGGTCGGAGTCGACGTACCACTTCCCGTCGGCGCGGGTGGACAGGGTCAGCGTGCGGTCGGCGGTGACCGGGGCCCGGTCGTAGCCCGCGACCCGGTAACGCAGCTCCGCCCGGGCGGTGGCGGTGTCGCCGCTGCGGCGCAGTCCGGTCAGGCGGTAGGACCAGTCCGCGAGCGGCACGGCCCGCAGGTTCTGGTACGGGACCCGGGTGCCGGTGGCGGTGTACGCCGACTCGTCGTGCCGCAGGACCGCCCGCGCCCGCCGGTCCAGCACCTGCTGCACCTCGGCCCTGGCGGTGTCGCCCGCCGACTGCCCCCCGCATGCCGTCAGCGACACCGGCAGCGTCAGCAGCAGGCACAGCCCCACCACCGAGGATCTCGACACCCGCCCGCGACCAGCCACTTCCCGATGGTACGGCGCCCGGTCGGCCGCCGTCAGACCCTGGTGACCGACGAGATCGGCATCATGTCGACGCGGTCGTAGCGCACCGGTGCTCCCGGATAGGGGGCGTGGATCACCCGGCCGTTGCCCATGTACATCCCGACGTGCCCGGCGTCGGACCGGTAGACGACCAGGTCGCCGGGCCGCGCCTGGGACAGCGGGATCCGCCGGCCGGCGTACCGCTGCTCCTGCGAGGTGCGCGGCAGATGGACCCCGGCCTGCGCGTACGCCCACTGCATCAGGCCCGAGCAGTCGAAGCCGGCGGGCCCGCTCGCGCCCCAGACGTAGGGGCGGCCGAGCGCGGAGCGGGCGGCGGCCACGGCGGCGGCCGCACGGGCCGATGCGGCGGGGCCCCCGTCCAGGGCGGGGAAGTCGTCGCGGCCGTAGCGGGAGGAGCGGTCGTAGGCCTCGCGCTGCGCGGGGGACAGCGAGTTGAGCAGCCGACGGGCCTCGGTGAGCTTCTGTTCGACGGTGTGCTTGTGGGAGATGACGGCCTTGCGGCTCTTCTCCAGTTCGGCGAGGGTCCCGGTGGCCTCGGCCCGCTCCTGGGCGAGCTCGCGCATGGCCTGCTGCAGGTCGCTGAGCTCGTCGGCCTGGTGGGCCGTGATCCGGTCGAGCGTGGCCGCCTTGTCGAGGTAGTCGGCGGGGTCGTCGGAGAACAGCAGGGCGAGCGAGGGGTCGATGCCGCCGGCGCGGTACTCGGCGCCGGCGAGCGAACCGAGGGTCTCCCGCAGGGCGTTGACGCGCTGCTGCTGCCGCGCCATGCGGTCCTGGGAGTCCCGTACCCGGCGGCGCAGCAGCCCGGCGCGCTCGTTGGCCTTGTCGTAGGCCTCGGTCGCCCGCTCGGCCTCCTGGTAGAGCCGGTCCACGTCGGCCCGGGCGTCACCGTGCGGCGCCGCGAGGGCCGAGGTCGCCGGCACGGCCCCGAGCGCCGCGGCCGCGGCGGACAGCGCGCAGACGATCCGCACGGCCCGGTTCGCCTCCGTGGCGCCGGAGCCGGTGCCGGCGGTACCGCCGGGCTCGGCCCCCGGCACCGGCGCGTCCCTTCGGCTCACCGGGCGGACGGCACTCGCGCCGCGGTCGAACCCGGACGACGGTGCAAGGCGGCGATGGGACCCCACGGGTAGCCGTACCCCTTCCGCTGGCGGAAACTGACTGCTCCCCGGGTACCGGGGCGGAGGACCGCCCCGGTGGTTGGGGGAAACGCGCCAGACAGTAGCCGCGCGGACACGCACCGGCCAAAGGCCCGCGCCGGGGGCAAAACCCGGCGCCCCGCCTCTGACGCAGGTCATCGGCGGGGCGCGGGGTCAGTGTGGGGTGCCGCGATTCGCCCGTTCGGGCGGCACGGTGTGTTGATCTTGGGTGGGCTCAGACCCGGACGCCGAACTGGAACGGCATGTCGCTCATCGCCTCGTAGCGCACCACGGCTCCGGTGTGCGGGGCGTGCAGCACCTGGCCGTTGCCCGCGTACAGGCCGACGTGGTGCAGGTCGCCGTAGAAGAAGACCAGGTCGCCGACCTGGAGCTGGCTCGACGAGTAGATGCGGCTGCCTATGTTGGCCTGCGCCTCGGAGGTGCGCGGGATGGAGATGCCGGCGGCCGCGTACGCCTGGGAGGTCAGGCCCGAGCAGTCGTAGGCGCCGGGGCCGGAGGCGCCGTAGACGTACGGCTTGCCGAGCTGGGCCTGCGCCCAGGAGAAGGCGGCGCCGGCCCGGCCGGAGCCGGTGACGTTGCCGCCGCCGTCCAGGGCGGTGCGCTGGCTGGCGCGGCTGGCACGGGTCTGCTGGGCGGCGAGTTCCGCCTTCTGCTTCGCCGTCAGCGAGTTGAGGAGCTTCTGAGCCTCGCCGAGCTTGTCCTGGACTTCCTGCTTCTTCTTGCCCAGCTCGGTGCGGGTGGCGGCGAGGTCCTTGAGCTTCTCGGTGGCCTCTGCCCTCTCCTGGGCGAGTTCGCGCTGTTTGTCCTGGATCTTCTTCAGCGCCTCGATCTGCTGGCCGCTCAACTGGTCGAGCGTCGAGGCCTTGTCGAGGTAGTCGTCCGGGTTCGAGGACAGGAAGAGCTGGAGCGAGGGGTCGATCCCGCCGGAGCGGTACTGGCCGGCGGCCATCGAACCGATGCCGTCGCGCAGCTTGTTGAGCTCCTGCTGGCCGCGGGCGACGTTGTCCTGAATGGTGGAGATCTCCTTCTGGAGCTTCTCCTGCTTGTCCTTGGCCCCGTTGAACTTCTCGGTGGCCTGCTCCGCCTGCTGGTAGAGCTCGTCGACCTTGGACTTGACCTCGTCCAGGCTCGGCTTCGCGCTGGGCGCCGCATTGGCGGCGTTCGCGCTGAACGCGACGGCGGCGGCAGCCGCGGTGGTCAGCACGGTCACGCGTGCACGACTCGGTTGCTTGGGTCGACGGTGGGACGCCACGAAAGCGAGCTCCTTCTTGTGAGTGATCACCCGCTCGGAGGTTCGAGGCCAGACCCTAGTGACCTCATCGTGATGAGTTCAAATCCTCACACCAAAAAATCCCATCACGCAAGGCATTCTTTGCACTCAAGCCACAAGCAGTGAGGCCCTGTTGACGCTACGTTGCGCAACAGATCCGTCAATTCGGGCATTGTGCGGCTACGTTGGGATTGGGGCGGAAGCTTCCTTATGCCTGATTTCAGCCGCGCATGAGGCGCTTCAGCAGCACCACGGAGGCCACCGGCCGCGCCCCCGCCCTGGCGACCCCGTCGGCCACCTCGCGATCGGTCGAGGCGACGATGACCGGCCGGCCCGGCGGCTCGGCGCGCACCAGCTGGCGGATCAGCTCGTCCGCGGTGACCCCCGGCTTGGAGAACAGCACCCGCACCCCGCGCGGCGGCGCGAGCAGCACCGGCGCCGCCAGTTCGGCCCCGTCGAAGACGCAGGTGACCTCGGCGCCGGTCTGGGCGGCCAGCTGGGACAGCTGGCCCAGAAGCCTCAACCGCTGCTTCTCCAGCGGCATTTGGGGATAGCCGGTCTTGGTCACGTTGTAGCCGTCGACGACCAGGTGCGCCTGGGGCAGCGCGAGGAGCTGGTCGAGGATCGCGGGGTCGTGCTCGGACAGCGCGCGGGCGGCGATGTCCTTCGGGGTCATCCGTCCCGGCTCGACCGCGTCCACGGTCTCGGCCGGCCGTACGGACACCGGGGGCAGCGCCAGCTCCCGGCGCAGTCCCTGGGCCGCGTCCAGCACGGTGTCGAGCAGCAGCCGTACCCGCATGTCCTCGACACTGCGCCCCTCGCGGGCCGCCCGGCGGGTGGCCTCCAGCGCGGCTTCCGCCTCGCCGAGGCGCGCCTTGAGCCGCCTGGTCTCGCTCTCCGCGGCCGACACGTGCGCCTGCCCCTCGGCCCGTACCGCCTCGCTCTCGGCCTGCGCCTTGCGCAGCGCGGCCTCGCCCCGTTTGACGTCGCTGAGGGCGGCACGCAGCTTACGGTGAAGCGATTCCGCTTCCCTCCTGGCCAGATCCAGCTCGGCCCGCAGCCGCTCGGTCTCGGTCCGGGTCTGCTCGCGGGCCGCCGCCAGGTCGGCGCGCAGCCGCTCCAGTTCGACCCGGCTCTCCTCGTCGGCGCGCTCGGCGTCCGCCCGCTGCGCCTCCTCGCCGGCCGCGGTCACCAGCTTCACCCAGCCCGCCGGACGCAGTACATAGGCCGCGGCCGCCACATCGAGCGGGTCCGCGGCCGGGGGCGGCGAGCCGGAGTCGAGGGCGCCGGACAGCTCCGGCTGGGCTTCTCTGAACTTCTCCCCGATGCGCTGCCGGAACAGCGCATCCGTCTCCAGCGCCGTCGCCATGGCGTTCCCGGCGAACTTCGCCCGGCGGTTCGGGGCGAACCGGGCGTACTGCCTGAGCTGCGGGGGCAGCTCGCCGAGGGTCAGCCCGCCGAACCCGTCGGACACGATCTGCACGACCCTGCGGCGCACACCGTCGGGCAGCGGACGGTCGAGCACCTCGGCGGCGCCGTCGCCCGGCCCCCCGCCTTGTGTCTCCACCATCCGTCACCCCAATGCCTGTGCGGGATCCCCCGGAGGGATCACCTGCCCCGGCCCCGCTCCCGCTCAGGAGCCGGCGCCCGGCCTGTCCACGAGTTCCACCTGGTCCACGGCGTTGCACCAGCGGCACCGCACCGACTCGATGGTCTCACTGACCACCTCGCGCTCCTCGACCGTCGGCTCACCGGCCAGGTCGAGGTGAACGTACTCGACGACCTTGGACGAGCGCGTCACGTCGAAGCGGGTGAGGTTGCCGCAGAGGGTGCAGCGCCACCGCGTCGTGGCGGTCGGCAGGGGAACCGTCATCGTGGCTGTTCGCTTCCTTCTAGTCTCCGTGACGCGCCAGCTTCCCTGGTGCGTGTGGCTCGTAACCCTACGGGGTGGCGGGGACCCGCCGCCCGCCCCTCCGCGGCGGCGAGGCGGTCTGTGCTGATCCGTCCGGTTACGCCATGCTCTGTGTTCATGATCAGCAACTGGAGTGCCGCGGCCGGCCGGACGGGCAGAGCGGTCAGGGCGGTGCGGACCATGCCGGCGCCCGTGACGTGCGGGCTGATCGTCGCGTGCTGCCTGATCTTCCTGGCCGGCCCGGCGGCGGGGCTGAATCCGGCGTACGGCTCCGGCGACCGGTTGTTCGCCGCCCAGCAGGTCTACTTCCGCCGCTGGGGGGTGATCCCCGCCGAGCTGTTCGAGGGCGCCCCGCGGGCCGCCCTCACCCCCGTGACGGCCCTGTTCGTGCACGGCAGCTGGGTCCATCTGCTGGGCAACATGCTCTTCCTCTACGTCTTCGGGGCAATGACCGAGGAACGGATGGGCCGCCTCCAGTACACGCTGTTCTACGTCGGCTGCGGCTATCTCGCCCTGCTGGGCTACGCGGCCGCCAACGCCGCGTCCGGGCAGACCCTGGTGGGGGCCTCCGGGGCGATCTCGGCGGTCCTCGGCGCGTTTCTGTACCTGTTCCCCAGGGCCCGGGTGACCAGTCTCTTCCCGTTCCTGTTCTTTCTGCCGCTGCGCCTTCCCGCGTGGGTCGTCCTGCCGTTCTGGGCCGCGCTGCAGTGGGTGGCGGCGGGACGGGCCGCCCAGGGCCCCGGGGTGGCCTACCTCGCGCACGTGGTGGGCTTCGGGCTGGGCTTTCTCTACGCGTGGCTGCGATGCCGTACGACTAGAGTGAAGGCCGCCCCTGCTCCGGCTCCCGAGGGAGAGACACAGCCGTGATCACCGCGATCGTCCTCATCAAGACCAGCGTGGACCGGATCCCCGAGATCGCCGAGCAGATCGCCGCGCTGGATTCCGTCAGCGAGGTGTTCTCCGTGACCGGGACGTACGACCTGATCGCCATGGTGCGGGTGAAGGAGCACGAGGATCTGGCGGAGGTCATCCCGGGGCGGATCAGCAAGATCCCCGGGGTGGAGGCGACGGACACGCACGTCGCGTTCCGCACGTACTCGCAGCACGACCTGGAGGCGGCGTTCGCGATCGGCCTCGACACGTGAACACCGCCTCCCAAGAGGTCCCTCAGGTCACACGGCCGGTACGCAGCGGCCGTCCTCCGTCCGGTACGTCCACTTCGCGCCCTCCTCGACCAGTTCCTTCACCGCGCGCACGAAGCGCTCCACGTGTTCGTCCGGGGTGCCCGCGCCGAAGCTGACCCGGATGGCGTTGAGGGACTTCTCGCCGGGGGCGGCCTCGGGGGCGCCGCACTCGCCCTGGGCCTGCGGGTCACTGCCGAGCAGAGTGCGGACCAGCGGGTGGGCGCAGAACAGGCCGTCGCGGACGCCGATGCCGTACTCGGCGGAGAGCGCGGCGGCGAAGTGGGAGCTGTTCCAGCCCGCCACCACGAAGGAGATCACGCCGACCCTCGGGGCGTCGTCGCCGAACAGGGAGAGGACCCGGACCTCGGGAACCCCGGCGAGGCCCGCCCGCACCTTGTCGATCAGGTACCGCTCGCGGGCGACGAGGGTGTCGAAGCCGGCCTCGGTGAGGGCCCTGCAGGCGGAGGCGACGGCGTAGGCGCCGATGACGTTCGGTGAGCCGGCCTCGTGGCGGGCGGCGCTCTCGTGCCACTCCACGTCCACTCCCCCGTCGGTGCGGCGCGTGACCCTGCGGCTGGCGCCGCCGCCCGCGAGGTACGGCTCGGCCGCGCGCAGCCAGTCGGCACGGCCGGCCAGGACGCCGGAGCCGAAGGGGGCGTACAGCTTGTGACCGGAGAAGGCGACCCAGTCCACGTCGAGGTCCCGCACCGACACCGGGTGGTGCGGGGCGAGCTGGGCGGCGTCCAGGACGACGCGGGCGCCGTGCGCGTGCGCGGCGGCGGCCAGCTCCCGTACCGGCCACAGCTCGCCGGTGACGTTGGAGGCGCCGGTGACGCAGACGAGGGCGGGGCCGTGCGGGTCGCGGTCGGCCAGCGCCCGCTCCAGGGTCTGGACCGCCTGCCGCGGGGTGCGGGGGGCGTTGAGGTAGGTGACCCGCGCGTCCTTCCAGGGCAGCAGCGAGGCGTGGTGCTCGGTCTCGAAGACGAAGACCTGGCAGTCGGCCGGGAGCGCGCGGGCGAGGAGGTTGAGGGAGTCGGTGGTGGACCGGGTGAAGACCACCTGGTCGGTCCCGCGGCAGTCGAGGAACTCGGCGACCGCCCTGCGGGCGTTCTCGAACAGGTCGGTGGACAGCTGGGAGAGATAGCCGGCGCCGCGGTGGACGCTGCCGTAGTACGGCGCGTACGCGGCCACGTCGTCCCACACGCGCTGGAGGGCCGGCGCGCTGGCGGCGTAGTCGAGGGCGGCGTAGGTGACCTCACCGCCGGTGACGAGCGGGACGGTGACATCCCGTCCCAGAACGGGCAGCGGGGCACAAACGGACTGGTCGGCGGCAAGGGTGGAGACAGACATGGCGAACTCCGGTGAGAGGCAAGCGGAACCACCGTGCGAGCGGATGCGGCTCGAGCACGGAGGAGGGGGAAGGGGGATGCGGAGGCGGGGCTCTACGCCCTATCGCATTCGCTTGCTCACGGAAGGCTCCCTCGAACGACCAGGACCCCTGGCCCCACGCTCAGTCAGGAGCGTGCGAGGGGTCCGCGCTTGCCGCAGACCTCGCTGCCTGCGGCCCGGTCTTCACCCGGGGCACCCCGCCACGGACGGAGGGTTGCCGGACAGTCGGCCGGGGCCTCATGACTGTCACTCATGACCTGATACTGGAACGTACGCGAAGTGATCGCGGTCCCGCAACCCGTGTCCGGATCGCGGGACACCCGTCGGCGAGGGGCCAGGGGGTGTCAGACACCCCCCAGGCGACCCCTAGGCGTTGCTCGCGGCCACCCAGCGCTCCAGCGTCCGCTTCGCCGCCCCGGAGTCGATCGACTCGGCCGCCTGCTGCATCCCGGCGCGGAGCTGCTCCGCCAGGGTCCCGGAACCCGGTTCCAGGGCCACCAGGGCCGCCGCCGAGTTGAGCAGCACGGCGTCCCGTACCGGGCCGGTCTCGCCGTCCAGCAGGCGCCGGGCGACCTCGGCGTTGTAGGAGGCGTCCGCGCCCCGCAGCGCCTCCACCGGCACCAGCTCGATGCCGACGTCCCGCGGGTCGAAGCGCTCCTCGGTGACCTTGCCGTCCCGGACGATCCACACCCGGGAGGTGGAGGTCGTGGTCAGCTCGTCGAGACCGTCGTCGCCGCGGAAGACCAGGGAGGAGTTGCCGCGCTCGGCGAAGACGCCCGCGACGACCGGCGCCATGCGCGGATCCGCGACGCCCACCGCCTGGGCCTTCACCTTCGCCGGGTTGGTGAGCGGACCGATGACGTTGAAGGTGGTGCGGATGCCCAACTGGCCCCGGGCGGCGGCCACATGACGCAGTGCCGGGTGGAACTTCACCGCGAAGCAGATGGTGATGCCCGCTTCCTCGGCGACCTCCGCCACCCGCTTCGGGGTCAGCTGCAGATTGATGCCGAGCTTCTCCAGGACGTCCGACGAGCCCGACGCGGACGAGGCGGCCCGGTTGCCGTGCTTGACGACCTTCGCGCCGGTACCGGCGACGACGATCGAGGACATCGTGGAGATGTTCACCGTCCGCGCGCCGTCGCCGCCGGTGCCCACGATGTCGACGGTCGGACCGGCTACCTCGATCACGTTCGCGTGCTCGTACATGGCCCGGACCAGCCCGGTGATCTCCTCGACCGTCTCGCCCTTGGCCCGCAGGGCCACCAGGAACCCGGCGATCTGGGCGTCGGTCGCCTCGCCGCGCATGATCCGGTCCATCGCCCAGGCCGTGTCGTCCGCGCTCTGGTCGCGGCCGTCGAGCAGGGCGTTCAGTACCGCGGGCCAGGAACGGCCCGCCGCGATGTCGCCTCCAGCGGGGGTCACAGCGCTCATAAGCCGCTCCTGGGTCGGTGTCCCGGACTACGGGACGCAGGTCTCGAACAGGTCCACCCTATCCAGCCCCGGGCACGGCGAAGGGCCCCGTCCGTACACCGGACGGGGCCCTTCGCGTGGCGTGGCGACGCTGGGAGGTCAGTGGTGGCCGTGGCCGCTCGTGATCTCCCGGTACTCCTCGACAGTCGGCTTCGGGATCTGGTTCTCCTCGCCGTAGTACGCGTTGCTCAGCTTGGCGCGCAGCTTCTCGGAGCCCTTCACCTTGCGCTCGACGCCGTTCTCGTCGACCGCCGGGCCGATCTCGGCCGGAGCGTACTGCTCGTGCGCGGTGAGCGTGTGCAGCTGCTCCTGGCTGAGCGGCTCGTGGATCTCGATGAACTCACCGTGCGGCAGGCGCTTGATGATGCCGGTCTCGCGGCCGTGCAGCACCTTGTCGCGGTCCCGACGCTGCAGGCCGAGGCAGATCCGCTTGGTGATGATGAACGCGAGGATCGGTCCGACGAAGAAGCCGATCCGGACGAACCAGGTGACCGCGTTGATCGACAGGTGGAAGTGGGTGGCCCACAGGTCGTTGCCACCGCCGACCAGGGTGATCATGTAGATCGTCACCCAGGCGACACCGAAGGCGGTACGCGTCGGGGCGTTGCGCGGGCGGTCCAGGATGTGGTGCTCGCGCTTGTCGCCGGTGACCCAGGACTCGATGAACGGGTAGACCGCGATCGCCGCCAGGACCAGCGGGAAGAGCACCAGCGGGATGAACACGCCCAGGACGAGCGTGTGACCCCAGAAGTTGACCTCCCAGCCCGGCATGAAGCGGATGAGACCCTCGGCGAAGCCCATGTACCAGTCGGGCTGGGCGCCGGTGGACACCTGGTCCGGACGGTAGGGGCCCATGGCCCAGATCGGGTTGATCTGGGTGACCGCCGCGATGGCCGCGATGACACCGAAGACCAGGAAGAAGAAGCCTCCGGCCTTGGCCATGTAGACCGGCAGCAGCGGCATGCCGACGACGTTCTTCTCGGTCTTTCCGGGACCCGCGAACTGCGTGTGCTTGTGGTAGAAGACCAGGATCAGGTGGCCGACGACCAGGCCGAGCATGATGCCCGGCAGCAGCAGGATGTGGATCGAGTAGAACCGCGCCACGAAGTCGTGGCCGGGGAACTGACCGCCGAAGAGGAAGAACGACAGGTACGTGCCGACGATCGGCACGGACAGGATCGCGCCCTCCATGAAGCGGACACCGGTGCCGGAGAGCAGGTCGTCCGGGAGCGAGTAGCCGGTGAAGCCGGTGAACATGCCCAGGACGAACAGCAGGAAGCCGAACAGCCAGTTGATCTCACGCGGCTTGCGGAACGCGCCGGTGAAGAACACGCGCATCATGTGCACGAACATGCCGGCGAGGAAGATCAGCGCGGCCCAGTGGTGGATCTGCCGGATGAGCAGACCACCGCGCACGTCGAAGGAGATGTGCAGGGTCGAGCTGAACGCCTCGGACATCAGCTGTCCCTGCAGCGGGACGTACGAGCCGTGGTACTCCACCTCGTTCATCGACGGGTGGAAGAACAGCGTCAGGTACACACCCGTGAGGATGATGATGATGAAGCTGTAGAGGCAGACCTCACCCAACATGAACGACCAGTGGTCGGGGAAGATCTTGCGCATGTTGGACTTGGCCAGGGAGTAGATCCCGAGCCGGCCGTCCGCCCAGTCGGCGACGCGCTCACCCGCCGGGGCGTTACTGCGGGAGCGGCCCCCCGCGTCGGACGTATTCGTGTTGCTGGCTGAAGTGCTCATCCGCGCTCCCAGAATGCAGGACCGACGGGCTCCTCGAAGTCGCCGAGCGCCTGGAGGTAACCCTCGCTGTCCACACCGATGCGCAGCTGCGGCAGGGCGTGGCCGGCGGGGCCGAAGATCACTCGGGCACCGTCGGAGAGGTCGAAGGTGGACTGGTGGCACGGGCACAGCACGTGGTGCGTCTGCTGCTCGTACAGGGAGATCGGGCAGCCCACGTGGGTGCAGATCTTCGAGAAGGCGACGATGCCCTCGTGGCCCCAGTCGAGTTCGCGCTTGTCCTTGATGTTCTCCGGCTGGAGCCGGACGATCATCAGGGCCGCCTTGGCGATCTCGTTCTGGAAGTCCTCTTGCGTCTCGTTCAGGCCGTCCGGCTTGGCGAAGGTGAGCGAACCGACGGCGACGTCCTCGGGACGCAGCGGCAGGTTCGTGTTCGTGTTGACGAGGCGCTTGCCCTTGGCCCACAGCGTGTGACGCAGGCTGTTCCCGGGCAGCGGACCGAGGTCGCGCAGCAGCATGACGCCGGAGAGCGGGAACAGGGCCAGCGCGCCGAACATCGTGGTGCGGATCAGCTTGCGACGGCCGAGCGCGGACTCCTTGGCGCCCTGCTGGAAGTCGGCGAGAACCTTCGCCTTGACCTCCGGCGAGGCCTCGATCGGGTGACGCTCGTCGGCGATCTCCGCGTCGGACATCAGGGTGCGGGCCCAGTGGACCGCGCCCGCGCCGATGGTGAAGAGCGCGACAGCCAGCGTCAGGCCCAGCGCGAAGTTCAGCGCGCTGATGTGGCCGATCGGGAAGACGAAGATCGACTTGTCGGCCGGGATCGTCACATACGAGGCGATGAAGCCGAGGGTGGCCAGCATCGACACCGTGAACAGGAGGGCGACCGTCCGCTCGGACCGCTTGGCGGCCCGCTCGTCGATGTCCTGGATCCGGTGCTCGTGGGGCGGCAGGCCCGGGTCGGCGAACGGGTTCCGCTCGTCCGCGACCGAGACCGCACCGTGCTCGTGGGCGCCCTGCTCAGCAGGCAGGTTCTCTTCTGGAATGTCTTGGCTACTCATGACTTCTTGGCCTTTGCGGTCCGAGCGGCGACCCAGACGGCGACCGCGATCAGGACACCGAGTCCGAAGATCCATGCGAACAGACCTTCACTGACCGGCCCGAGGCCACCCAGGTCCATACCACCGGGCTGCTCGGTCTGGTCGCCGTTGACCGCGTTCAGGTACGCGATGATGTCCTTCTTGTTCTTCGACGTCAGCGTGGTGTCCGGGAAGGACGGCATGTTCTGCGGGCCGGTCTGCATGGCCTCGTAGATGTGCTTCGGGGTCACACCCGACAGGTCCGGGGCGTACTTGCCGTGCGTCAGCGCACCACCCTTGCCGGTGAAATTGTGGCACTGGGCGCAGTTGGTACGGAACAGCTCACCACCCCGGCCGATGTCCGCCCCGTCCGGGCTGTACTGGTTCTTCGTGGGGACCACGGGGCCGGCGCCGAGGGAGGCGATGTACGCGGCGATCTGGTCGATCTCGGCCTGCTTGTAGATGACCTTCTTGCGCGGGACCTGCGCGCCCGGCTGCTGGGCCGGCATACGGCCGGTGCCGACCTGGAAGTCGACGGCTGCGGAGCCGACGCCCACCAGACTCGGACCGTCACTGGTCCCCTGGCCACCGGTGCCGTGGCAGCTGGCGCAGCCAACGTCGTAGAGCTTCTTGCCCTCCTCGATGGTGAGGGACTGCGCGGAGTCGTCGGCCTTCGCCTTGCTCGCGGGCGCGAACGCGGTGTACAGCCCCCCAGTGGCCGCCAGCGCGAGGAGTAGGACGACGACTGCCGCCAGTGGGTGGCGTCGTCGTGCGGAGAGCTTTTTCACGGATTACCCCGGTGTCAGGATCTTCTGCGTCGATGCTTCTGGGATGTGGATCGGTTCGTCGCGGGTGGTCGGTCCTCCACCGCGGCGGGTGGATGCGACCTGGCCGCGGACGGCGGCCGAATTACCGGATCAGGTAGATCGTGGCGAAGAGGCCGATCCAGACGACATCGACGAAGTGCCAGTAGTAGGACACGACGATCGCGGCCGTCGCCTGCTCGTGGGTGAACCTCTTGGCCGCGTAGGTACGGCCGAGGACCAGCAGGAAGGCGATGAGACCGCCCGTCACGTGCAGGCCGTGGAAGCCGGTGGTCAGGTAGAACACCGAGCCGTACGGGTCGGAGGACAGCGACAGGCCGTCCTTCGTCACCAGCTCCGTGTACTCGAAGATCTGACCGCCGATGAAGATCGCGCCCATGATGAAGGTGACGATGAACCAGCCCCGGAGCTTCTTCACGTCACCGCGCTCGGCCGCGAACACGCCGAGCTGGCAGGTCAGCGAGGAGAGCACCAGGATCGTGGTGTTGGTCGCCGAGAACGGAAGGTTGAGATGGTCGGCCATCTCCTTCCAGTGCGTCGGACCCGTCACCGATCGCAGGGTGAAGTACATCGCGAAGAGGGCCGCGAAGAACATCAGCTCGGAACTCAGCCAGATGATGGTTCCGACACTGGTGAGGTTCGGCCTGTTCACCGACGGGTGCGCGTGCCCGGTTTCTACTGTCGTTGCTGTCGCCACGCCGACATTATGTCGCTCGCTTATCCCGCCCTCACTCCGGGGGGTGCCGTTCGGAGTGTCTGTGGGGTCTGCCCAGCCCGTATGGCCCATCGCGGGGCCGTTCCGACCGCTGTTGACCTGGAGTTGAAGGGAGTAGCATCCGCGCCATCGGTACCCGGAAGTTCCCGACCAACGACGCGGAGGAACAATGCAGGCGACCGCCACGGTGCTGGTCTACAGCGACGACGCAGGCACCCGGGAGCAGGTGCGGCTGGCCTCCGGCCGGAGGCCGGCCCCGGACGTCCCCGCCGTGGAGTTCGTGGAGTGCGCGACCCCCGCGGCGGTGCTGCGCGAACTGGACAACGGCGGGATCGACGTCTGCGTCCTGGACGGCGAGGCCGTGCCCATGGGAGGCATGGGGATGTGCCGGCAGATCAAGGACGAGATCTTCCGCTGCCCGCCGGTGCTCGTGCTCATCGGCCGCCCCCAGGACGCCTGGCTGGCCACGTGGAGCCGGGCCGACGCGGCGGTGACGCTCCCGGTGGAGCCGGTGGAGTTCGCGTCTGCGCTGGCCTCCCTGCTGCGGGACAGGAAGGCCCTGAGCGCCTGAGCGGCCACGGACGGCCCGCTGTCGTGCGACCGCGGGCCGTCCGTGGCCGCTCCCGCGGCTGCCCGCGCCCTCACGCTCTCACCGGTCACAGACTCAGCGGGCGCAGTTTCGCCTGGTCCGTGTGGCTCTGCGGGGCCTTGCCGCCGGACGTCAGCGCACTGCCCGTGAGCCACTTCTTCCAGTCCACGTTCCAGTCGCCGAAGCCGTTGTCGAAGGGTTCCATCTGGGCGCCGTTGGAGTTGACGACCTTGACGAGGTCGCCCTCGTGGATGGTGTTGAAGAACCACTCGGCGTTGCCGGTGCTCATGCCGGTGCAGCCGTGGCTGACGTTGGCGGAGCCCTGCGAGCCGACGGACCAGGGCGCGGCGTGCACGTACTCGCCGCTCCAGGTCACCCGGGTGGCGTAGTAGACCGGCAGATCGTACGACTCCGAGGAGCCCTCGGCGATGCCCACGGTCGAGCTCTTCATCCGCACGAAGTACTGCTTGGCCAGCACGACCTTGACCCCGTTGCGGGTCTCGAAGCCGGGCTTGCCGGTGGTGACCGGGATCTGGTTGATCTCCTTGCCGTTCTTGTACACGGTCATGGAGTGGGCCGACGCGTCCGTGACGGCGAGGATCTGGTCGCCGGTGGTGAGCTTCACCGGCTTCGCCGGGCCTCCCCACAGCCGGTCGCCGATCTTGATGCCGTCCAGGTTGCTGTGCACCTCGATGGTGGCGTGGGTGGGCCAGTAGTCCTTGGGACGGTAGTGCAGCTCCTTGTCGTTCACCCAGTACCAGGAGCCCTGTGCCGCGGGCATGGAGTCCACCCTGAGGGCGTTCTCGACGACAGCGCGCTGGGCCTTGTCCTTGACGGGCTGGTCCAGCTTGGCGGTGATGGGCTGGCCCACCCCGTACGTGCCCGTGTCCGGGCCGAACGTGACGTTCAGGCGCTTCTTGCCGAGGGGCTTGCCGGTGTCGAAGGTGAGGACCTTGCGGCCGGGCGCACCGTCGCCGTCCTCGGTGCTCACCCGCACCGTGTAGTGGGCGTTGGCGGCGAGCGGCGAGGTGCTGTGCCAGCGGCTGCCGTCCGCGGCGAGTTCTCCGGAGACGTAGCGGCCCGTGGCATCCACGGCCGTGACGTCCGTGATACGGCCGTTCGAGCCCTCGGCGGTGACTTCCAGGGGCTTGTCCGGGTCGGCCTTCTTCCCGGCGTCCGTGGGGCCGTTGAAGGAGATCTGGTCCGCCGCGTCGTACGGGTTGTCGGCCAGCGGGTTGCCGTCCGAGCCGCAGGCGGTGACACCCGCACCGAGGGCGGTCACCAGCAGGGTGCAACTGACGACGGTACGGGTGGGCAGGCGCGCCGGCGTCGAGGAGGCGTGGGGGCCCCTCCCGCGAAGAAACACAGAGGTGCTCATGGGCTCACGCTAAGGAGCTCCCACAACTCCGGCGCGGTGGATTACTCCTACGAGGGTGGGCTGTACGGCAAAAGCGGGAGCCCGGGCCCTCCTGACGGAGGGTCCGGGCTCCCGGTGCGCTCAGCGCCTGCTACTGGGTGCGGTTCTCACCGCGGTAGTACTCGAAGACCCAGCCCCACAGGCCGATCAGGATGAAGGGCACTCCGAAGTACAGCACCCACCAGCCGACCGCGATGCCGAGGAAGGCGAGCGCGCCGCCGACGCCCAGCGAGAGCGGCTGCCAGCTGTGCGGGCTGAAGAACCCGAGCTCACCGGCGTCGTCCGCGACGTCGGCCTCCCTGTTGTCCTGGGCACCCACGTCGACCCGCCGGGCCGTGAAGCCCAGGTAGAAGCCGACCATGATGCTCAGGCCGAAGGCCAGGAAGAGCGCCGTCGTACCGGCCGGCTCCTTCGACCACACGCCATAGACGATCGCCATGACGAGGAGGAAGACGCTCAGCCACATGAACATCTTGCCCTGGATCTTCACTTGCCGGCCTCCTTGCTGCCAGCGAGGGCCTTCTCGCCGTGACCGGCGTTCTCGAGCTGGTCGAGCGCGGCGATCTCGGGGTGGTGCAGGTCGAACGCCGGGGATTCACTGCGGATCCGCGGCAGGGTGATGAAGTTGTGCCGCGGCGGCGGGCAGGAGGTCGCCCACTCCAGCGAACGGCCGTAGCCCCACGGGTCGTCGACGTTGACCGGCTTGCCGTACTTGGCCGTCTTCCACACGTTGTAGAAGAACGGCAGGATCGACAGGCCGAGCAGGAAGGAGAAGATCGTCGACACCGTGTTCAGGGCGGTGAA
Source organism: Streptomyces sp. NPDC046197 (assembly GCF_040646295.1). Lineage (NCBI taxonomy): Bacteria > Bacillati > Actinomycetota > Actinomycetes > Kitasatosporales > Streptomycetaceae > Streptomyces > Streptomyces sp. NPDC046197. The sequence goes on from NZ_JBEYZY010000032.1 coordinate 25,274, forward strand.
GCCGTCGGCCGCCAGGTAGTCGGCGTACCGGCGGGGCATGCCCTCGGCGCCCAGCCAGTGCTGCACCAGGAAGGTGCCGTGGAAGCCGATGAACAGCATCCAGAAGGTCATCTTGCCCAGGCGCTCGTCGAGCATCTTGCCGGTGAACTTCGGCCACCAGAAGTGGAAGCCGGAGAACATCGCGAAGACGACGGTGCCGAAGACGACGTAGTGGAAGTGCGCCACCACGAAGTACGAGTCCGAGATGTGGAAGTCCATCGGCGGCGAGGCCAGGATCACGCCGGTCAGACCACCGAACGTGAAGGTGATCAGGAAGCCGGTCGCCCACAGCATGGGGGTCTCGAAGGACAGCGAGCCCTTCCACATGGTGCCGATCCAGTTGAAGAACTTCACACCGGTCGGGACCGCGATCAGGAAGGTCATGAAGGAGAAGAACGGCAGCAGCACACCGCCCGTGACGTACATGTGGTGCGCCCACACGGTCACCGACAGACCCGCGATCGCGATGGTCGCGCCGATCAGGCCCATGTAGCCGAACATCGGCTTGCGGGAGAAGACCGGGATGACCTCACTGATGATGCCGAAGAACGGCAGCGCGATGATGTACACCTCGGGATGGCCGAAGAACCAGAACAGGTGCTGCCACAGCAACGCGCCGCCGTTGGCCGCGTCGAAGACATGGGCGCCGAACTTGCGGTCCGCCTCCAGGGCGAACAGCGCCGCCGCCAGGACCGGGAAGGCCAGCAGCACGAGCACCGCGGTCAGCAGCACGTTCCAGACGAAGATCGGCATGCGGAACATGGTCATGCCCGGCGCACGCATGCAGATGATCGTGGTGATGAAGTTGACCGAGCCGAGGATGGTGCCGAAGCCGGAGAAGGCCAGACCCATGATCCACAGGTCGCCGCCGATGCCCGGCGAGTGCACCGCGTCCGACAGCGGGGCGTAGGCGAACCAGCCGAAGTCGGCCGCGCCCTGCGGGGTGAGGAAGCCGCCGACCGCGATCAGCGAGCCGAACAGGTACAGCCAGTAGGCGAACATGTTCAGCCGCGGGAACGCCACGTCGGGCGCGCCGATCTGCAGCGGCATGATCCAGTTGGTGAAGCCGGCGAACAGCGGCGTCGCGAACATCAGCAGCATGATCGTGCCGTGCATCGTGAACGCCTGGTTGAACTGCTCGTTCGACATGATCTGCAGACCCGGGCGGGCCAGCTCGGCGCGCATGAGCAGAGCCATCACGCCACCGATGCAGAAGAACGCGAACGACGTCGCCAGATAGAGCGTGCCGATCGTCTTGTGGTCCGTGGTCGTCAGCCACTTCACCACGGCGTTTCCGGGTTGCTTGCGCCGGACCGGCAGCTCGCTCTCGTAAGAGCCCTCAGCCGCCGCGGCACCCTGGGGTTCGTTGAGGATGCTCACAGGTTGTTCGTCTCCCGGTTCTTCTCGTGGCTCGTCTGCGCGATGCCGGCGGGAACGTAACCGGTCTGCCCCTTCTTAGCGAGGTCCTTGAGGTGCTGCTCGTAGCGCTCCGGGGAGACGACCTTCACGTTGAACAGCATCCGGGAGTGGTCCTGGCCGCAGAGCTCGGCGCACTTGCCCCGGAAGGTGCCCTCCATGTCGGGGGTCACCTGGAAGGAGTTGGTGTGGCCCGGGATCACGTCCTGCTTCATCAGGAACGGAATCACCCAGAAGTCGTGGATGACGTCCCGCGAGGTGAGGATGAAGCGCACCGTCTTGCCCTTGGGGAGCCACAGGGTCGGGCCGGGGTTGCCGGTCTGCGGGTTCCGCTCACCGGGGGTACCGACCTCGTAGACACCGCCGGCGGCTGCCGGGAAGTCGTTCTTGAACCGGTCCGGAATGGCTGCCAGGTTCTTGTCGGTCTTCGCGTCACCGGTGGAACCGGGGACGGCCTCGATGTAGTTGAAGGCCCAGCTCCACTGGTAGCCGACGACGTTGATGGTGACGTCGGGCTTCTTGGAGATGTCGAGCAGCTTCGACTCGTCCCGGGCGGTGAAGTAGAACAGCACCGAGACGATGATGAGCGGGACCACCGTGTACAGCGCCTCGATGGGCATGTTGTACCGGGTCTGCGGAGGAACCTCGACCTTGGTGCGGCTGCGCCGGTGGAAGATGCAACTCCACAGGATCAGACCCCACACCAGGCAGCCGACGGCGAGCGCAGCCGCCCAGGAACCCTGCCACAGCGAGAGGATCCGCGGAGCCTCTTCCGTGGCCGGGGTGGGCATACCAAGGCGGGGGAAGTCTTCCCAGTTGTACGAGCAACCGGTGGCTGTCGCCAGGACCAGGCCCGCAGTCAGTGCCTGCAGCAGCTTCCGCCGCATCGGGCGCCGCGGCGAGCGGTCGGAGCCGTTGGGACTCACGTAGCGCCTTCCCGAGAGTCTCGCCCGCGCTGTACGGCTGCGGCCTTCTCGCTGGTCGGTCGCCGCCCTGCGTCGGGCAGGGGTTTGGATGTTTATGCGGACCAAACCCTACTGGACGCCTTCCGGCGGGTCGCGGGGAGGGGTGCCCAACGCGCCGCGGGTCACGCCGACGGGTGGGATGCCCGCTGGTGGGCTGTTATGTGACGGCGTTTGGGGCGCCTGACGGCTCGCAAAGCCCGGTGTGTGCGCGGTGGCTCCGGGTGCTTCGTGGCTGGTCGCGCGGTTCCCCGCGCCCCCTTGCAGTGAACGTGGGTCGTAGCGTTGTCGTGTGGCTTACTTCGACGCTGCTTCCGGCGCTCCTCTGCATCCCGTTGCGCGACAGGCCTTGCTCGCCTCCCTCGACGAGGGGTGGGCGGATCCCGCCCGTCTCTATAAAGAGGGACGGCGGGCGCGGTTGCTGCTGGACGCGGCGCGGGAGGCGGCCGCGGATGCGGTGGGCTGCCGGCCCGATGAGCTGACCTTCACCTCGTCGGGCAGCCGCGCGGTGCACACCGGGATCGCGGGCGCACTGGCCGGGCGGCGCCGCGTCGGACGCCACCTGATCGTGTCAGCGGTCGAACACTCCTCGGTACTCCACTCGGCCGAGGTGCACGAGGCGGGCGGAGGGACGGTCACGCAGGTCCCGGTCGACCGCGGGGGCGCGGTCGCGGTCGCCTCGTACGAGGCCGCCCTCCGCCCGGACACCGCGCTGGCCTGTCTGCAGTCGGCCAACCACGAGGTGGGCACCGAGCAGCCGGTGGCCAAGGTGGCTCGGGTGTGCCGGGAGGCGGACGTTCCGCTGCTGGTGGACGCGGCCCAGTCACTGGGCTGGGGACCGGTCGCGGGCGACTGGTCGCTGCTGGCGGCGAGCGCCCACAAGTGGGGCGGGCCGTCGGGGGTCGGGCTGCTCGTCGTCCGTAAGGGGGTGCGGTTCGCGGCGCAGGGGCCGGTGGACGAGCGGGAGTCCGGCCGGGCGGCCGGGTTCGAGAACATCCCGGCGATCGTGGCCGCGGTGGCCTCGCTGCGGGCGGTGCGGGCGGAGGCGGCCGTTCAGGCGGTACGGCTGCGGGAGTTGACGGAGTTGATCCGGGCGCGGGTGCCGCGGCTGGTGCAGGACGTGGAGGTGGTGGGCGACCCCGCCCGGCGGCTGCCGGGCATCGTCACCTTCTCCTGTCTCTATGTCGATGGGGAGACTCTGCTCCACGAACTGGACCGCGAGGGTTTCTCCGTCTCCTCCGGTTCGTCCTGCACCAGCAGCACGCTGACGCCGAGCCACGTCCTCAAGGCGATGGGGGTGCTGAGCGAGGGCAACGTCCGGGTGTCGCTGCCGCCCGGCACACCGGAGGAGGAGGTCGAGCGGTTCCTGTCGGTCCTGCCGGGGGCGGTGGCCGCGGTCCGCGAGAAGCTGGGGGCGCCGGCTGCGACGACGCCGGCCCGGCCGGGCGGCGAGGCGCTGGTCGTCGACGCCCTGGGCAAGCGCTGCCCGATCCCGGTGATCGAGCTGGCGAAGGTCATCGGGGACGTCCCGGTGGGCGGCACGGTCCGTGTCCTGTCGGACGACGAGGCGGCACGGCTGGACATTCCGGCCTGGTGCCAGATGCGGGGGCAGGAGTACGTGGGTGAGGAGCCGGCGGACGCGGGTTCGGCGTACCTGGTCCGCCGGCTCTCCTAGGAACTGTCCCGGCGCGTCCCTTCCGGGGGCGCGGGGTGGGTCCGGGACCGCGTCAGCGCAGGTGCGCGCGGACCTCGTCGGCCGCCTCGTCGCCGTACGCCTTGGTGAAGCGGTCCATGAAGTGGCCGCGGCGCAGCTGGTACTCCTGGGTACCGACCGTCTCGATGACCAGCGTGGCGAGCATGCAGCCGACCTGGGCGGCGCGTTCCAGGGAGACGTCCCAGGCCAGGCCGGACAGGAAGCCGGCGCGGAAGGCGTCGCCGACGCCCGTCGGGTCGGCCTTGCGCTCCTCGTCCGGGCAGCCCACCTCGATCGGGTCCTCGCCGACGCTCTCGATGCGCACGCCCTGCGCGCCGAGGGTCGTCACGCGCTGACCGACCCGGGACAGGATCTCGGCGTCGGACCAGCCGGTCTTGGTCTCGATGAGCCCCTTCTCGTACTCGTTGGAGAAGAGGTACGTCGCCCCGTCCAGCAGTATCCGGATCTCGTCGCCGTCCATCCGGGCGATCTGCTGGGAGAAGTCGGCGGCGAACGGGATGGAGCGCGAGCGGCACTCCTCGGTGTGCCGGAGCATCGCCTCCGGGTCGTCGGCGCCGATCAGCACCAGGTCGAGGCCGCCGACGCGGTCGGCCACGGTCTTGAGCTCGATGAGGCGGGCCTCGCTCATCGCGCCGGTGTAGAAGGAGCCGATCTGGTTGTGGTCGGCGTCGGTGGTGCACACGAAGCGGGCGGTGTGCAGCGTCTCGGAGATGCGGACCGAGTCGGTGTCGACGCCGTGGCGCTCCAGCCAGGCGCGGTACTCGTCGAAGTCCGAGCCCGCGGCGCCGACCAGGACGGGCCGGATGCCGAGCTGGCCCATGCCGAAGGCGATGTTGGCGGCGACCCCGCCGCGCCGTACGTCCAGCTTGTCGACCAGGAAGGAGAGGGAGACCGTGTGCAGCTGGTCCGCGACGAACTGGTCGGCGAAACGACCGGGGAAGGTCATGAGGTGGTCAGTGGCGATGGAGCCGGTGACTGCGATGCGCACGGCGTTGACTCTCCTGAAGGGAGGCAGATTGACAATTCACGCTACCCGGTCGGCGCGCGGCGCTGAAGCGGGCAAAACTACCCGATAGTAGATCTTTCTCGGTCGGCTCGAGCATGCTTACGGTTCGCGTATGACGAACGCCAAGGTCCATGCTGCCCCCGCTGTCGCCGACCTCGAAGGCGACCTCGCGTCGCTGCGCGGGGACTGTGCCCGGATGGCCCCCCACTGGTCGGCTCCCGACCGGCTCACGCCCCGGCCGGTGCCGCCGTCCCACATCCACGGCGTGTCCGTGCCGGCGTCCTCCGCCCGGCTGCTGGAGGCGATGTCCGACTACGGGGACTGATGAGCCTGCGCGCCGGCCGGGCCGATGGGGAGGAGCGGCCGGCGCGCTTGCGGGAACCGTGCGCTCCCCCGCCGCGTCCCATCGCTGTCCCCCGTCTGGGGGATGCCGGATACGACCCCACCGGCCGGTCATCTTGACAGGGCCGGGTCAGGGTCACAGGGACAGCTGTGCAGCCGAAGGAGCGATGCGGTGAACACCGAGCGACCCGACCACGACGACGCGGCCGCGGGTACCGCCGAAGGAGCGTCGACGGAGCCGGAGGCCGCGGAGCCCGGGGCGACGCAGGCCAGGAAGGCCGAGAAGGCCGCCACCGAGCCCGAGGCGACGCAGACTCCGACGGCCGGGACGGAGCCCGGGGCCGAGCAGGGCCGGGAAGCGGACGCGGAGCCGGACGCCGGGCAGCGCCAGGACGCCGACACCGAGCCCCACGCCGAGCAGACCCCGAAAGCCGACACCGAGCCCAAGGTGGGACGGGCCCAGGAGTCGGCGGGGCAGGGTGTTCCGGTTCCGGATGCCGGTGACGCGGACGGTGGCGACCGGGCCGGTCGGTCCGCGCGTTCCCGCTCCCCGCTGGTCGTCGCCTCGGTCGCGGCCGCCGTGCTGCTGGTCGGGGGCGGCGGGGCGTACCTGGCGACGGGCGCGTCCGGCTCGGGTGGCACCACCGGCCCGGCGGCGTCCGGCGGACACGGGACGCCCCCGCCACTCGTCCTCGACGGCTACTCCGCCAGCGGTACCAGGGGAGGTACGACCGGCGGCACGAACGGCATCGCGCCCGGTGAACCCAACCCGTACGGCGCCACCTACCGGGCCGGCGGCACGCTCCCCGCCGGACCCAATTGGGCCCCCGTGTATACGGCGGCGGGCGAGGTCACCAAGGACGAGGTGGCCCGCCTGGCCAGGGCGCTCGGTGTCGACGGGACGCCGGTGGCCGACGCGCAGGCCTGGAAGGTCGGGCCGGGCAGGGACGGCTCGGGGCCGAGTCTGCAGGTGAGCCGGCGGGCGCCGGGCACCTGGACGTTCAGCCGGTACGCGCCGGGCACCGACGACTGCAGGAGCACGGCGCTGTGCACGCACGACCCCGCGGCCCCGGCCGACCAGCCGGTGAGTGTGGCGGTCGCCGAGAAGGCGGCGGCACCGGTGCTGAAGGCGCTCGGCCAGGACGACGCCAAGATGGACGCCGGCCAGGTCATGGGCGCGCAGCGGGTGGTCAACGCCGATCCGGTGGTCGGCGGCCTGCCCAGCTACGGGTGGACGACCGGCCTGACCATCGGCCGACAGGGCGAGGTGGTCGGCGGCAGCGGGCAGTTGAAGGCGCCGGTGAAGGGTGACACGTACCCCGTGCTGAGCGCCCGGAAGACGCTGGACCTCATGAACGCGGCACCCCGGAGCGATCACCGGATGGGCATCGGCGGCTGCGCGAGCCCCGAGCCGCTGAAGGACCGCCTCGAGGCGCCGTGCCGGTCCTCGAGCACCTCCCCGCAGGAGGCCTTCACCGTCGGCAGGGCCGTGTTCGGCCTGGCGTCGCACTACTCCAACGGGCGGCAGACACTGGTGCCGTCCTGGCTGTTCGAGGTGCGCGCGGCGGGCGCGGGGGACGGCTTCACGGTGACCTATCCGGCGATCGACCCCAAGTACCTGGCCTCCTCGGGCACGCCGTCCGGGCAGCCCAGTGCGCAGCCCAGCGGTTCGGGCGGCACCCCGGCGACGCGGGACGTGAAGGTGTCGGGCTACAGCACCGAGGGCAACGACCTCACCGTCAGCTTCGAGGGCGGGGTGTGCGGCGACTACCGGGCGTCGGCGCGGGAGAGCTCCGACAAGGTGACCGTCACGGTGACCGAGACTCCCTGGCGGGGCAAGGTCTGCATCATGATCGCCAAGTTCTACGAGCGGACCGTGCACCTCGACCGGCCGCTCGGCGACCGGAGGGTGGTCGGTTCGGACGGCCGGGAGATCGCGAAGGTCAAGCCCGGCGCGCGGCTGCCGCAGACGTCGTCGGCGGCCCGGTGAGCCCGGCGTAGAGCGGCACGAAGGCGGCGGCCCTCAGCGGCCCGGAGCAGCACGAAGGCGGCGGCCCCGAGGGGGCCGCCGCCTTTCGTCGTCACCTGCCGTGGCCGGCCCGGTCGGGCCGTGGCCGGCTCAGCTGAAGGAGTCGCCGCAGGCGCAGGAGCCCGTCGCGTTCGGGTTGTCGATCGTGAAGCCCTGCTTCTCGATGGTGTCCACGAAGTCGATGGTGGCGCCGCCCAGGTACGGAGCGCTCATGCGGTCGGTGACGACCTTGACTCCGTCGAAGTCCTTCTCCACGTCGCCGTCGAGGGAACGCTCGTCGAAGAAGAGCTGGTAGCGCAGGCCGGAGCAGCCGCCGGGCTGGACGGCGACGCGCAGGGCGAGGTCGTCACGGCCTTCCTGGTCGAGCAGGGCCTTGACCTTGGACGCGGCGGCGTCGGTCAGGATGATGCCGTCGGTGACGGTGGTGGTCTCGTCCGATACGGACATCTACATCTCTCCCGGGTTGTACGGAGACTGCTTGCCGACGAGTGCAACCGGCAGGGCCGCGGATTCATTCCTGGCCGAGCACGTGCTTTTCCCCTACCCCGTACTCGTCCGCAAATCGTCTGCAACTCGTCCGCGCTTGTCCTCTTCATGCTCGCATACGCACGCGGCAGCGGACAGCGCGCTGTGGACGACGCGACGAACGCGACAACACCGTCCGACGGCCGGGTGTCGGGATTCACGTCACATAGACGCTATGGCCCATCGTCAAACTGACGTGAACCGGTTATGATAGATAGCGTCAGTTCGACGAAAAGTAGAAAGGGTGCGTGTCGTGACCACCGCCCAAGCCCAGGAGCTCGACGTACAGCCGACGCCCCTCGCCCTGCTGCTGCTCGGCCGTGAGGCCGACCCGAAGAGCGAGCGGGGCGTCGAGTGCCCCGGCGACCTGCCCTCGCCGTCCGACCCGGACCTGGTGGAGCGCGCCCGCGTGGCGAAGGAGAAGCTCGGGGACAAGGTCTTCGTGCTCGGCCACCACTACCAGCGCGACGAGGTCATCCAGTTCGCCGACGTCACGGGCGACTCCTTCAAGCTGGCCCGGGACGCCGCTGCGCGGCCGGAGGCCGAGTACATCGTCTTCTGCGGTGTGCACTTCATGGCGGAGTCCGCGGACATCCTGACGTCGGACGAGCAGAAGGTGGTCCTGCCGGACCTCGCCGCCGGGTGCTCCATGGCCGACATGGCCACGGCCGAGCAGGTCGCCGAGTGCTGGGACGTGCTGACCGAGGCCGGGATCGCCGAGCAGGTCGTGCCGGTGTCGTACATGAACTCCTCCGCCGACATCAAGGCGTTCACCGGCAAGCACGGCGGCACGATCTGCACCTCGTCGAACGCCCGGCGCGCGCTCGAGTGGGCCTTCCAGCAGGGCGAGAAGGTCCTGTTCCTGCCCGACCAGCACCTGGGGCGCAACACCGCGGTGCGCGAGATGGGCATGTCCCTGGACGACTGCGTGGTCTACAACCCGCACAAGCCGAACGGCGGGCTGACGGCGGAGCAGCTGCGCGCCGCGAAGATGATCCTGTGGCGGGGCCACTGCTCGGTCCACGGGCGCTTCAGCCTGGACTCGGTCAACGAGGTCCGGGAGCGGATCCCCGGCGTCAACGTCCTGGTGCACCCGGAGTGCAAGCACGAGGTGGTGACCGCGGCCGACTACGTCGGGTCGACCGAGTACATCATCAAGACGCTGGAGGCCGCCCCGGCCGGCTCGAAGTGGGCCATCGGTACGGAGCTGAACCTGGTACGGCGGCTGGCGAACCGTTTCGCGCCCGAGGGCAAGGAGGTCGTGTTCCTCGACCGCACGGTCTGCTTCTGCTCGACCATGAACCGCATCGACCTGCCCCACCTGGTGTGGGCCCTGGAGTCCCTGGCCGAGGGCAACCTGGTCAACCGCATCGAGGTGGACGAGGAGACGGAGGCATTCGCCAAGCTGGCGCTGGAGCGGATGCTCGCGCTGCCGTAGTGCCGTAACGTGCCGCAGCCGCCCGACGCGAGCCGCGGGCGGCTGCGGCATACCCGTGGAAGGACGCGACTACCACGGCGCCAACAGGCACGTGGTCATCGGGCGGCCGACTGCCGGGCCCGCCCGTGCAGCATCCGCCAGAAGGTCTGCAACGACTCCCCCGGGCCGCCCTCTTCGAAACGGTTACGGACCTTGCCGGCGTTGCCCTCGCTCGCGGTCGAGGTGACGCCGGTGATTCCGTCGACGGCCTTGAGGTTGTCCTCGATCGGCTCGACGACCTGCTTCTCGACCACGTCCGGGGACGCGCCCTGGTAGGGCGCCGGCACGGACACCACGGGAAGTTCGATGCTGGGCAGCAGCTGTTGCTTCAGCTGGGGGATCGCGATCGCCCCGAACACGAGCGCGACGATCGACATCAGCCCTGTCAGGGCCCGTTGCGCGAGGCTGAATCTGGACAGCCAGGAGATGGGTCAGGGTCTCTCTACTGGGGGCGGCAGAAGCGGCGCGGGACGCATGGGGGTGCCCGCCCCTACACCCTCGGCCATCGGCGGCCGGGGTTTCGTAGGCCCCTGGTCCGTTTCCTGGTCCGGCCCCTACTCCCGGCGCAGTACACGACAGCGGGGTCGCTCCACCCTTCGACGTACCGGCGCGGACCGCGCTCACTCCACCCGGGGACGGACCAGCCCAGACTCGTAGGCGATCACCACCAGCTGCGCCCGGTCGCGCGCGCCCAGCTTGGCCATGGCCCGGTTGACGTGCGTCTTCACGGTCAGTGGGCTCACCTCCAGGCGCTCGGCTATCTCGTCGTTGGAGTGCCCGCCGGCGACCTGCACGAGTACCTCGCGCTCCCGGACCGTGAGCGCGGACAGGCGCGCGGAACGGGCGGGGCCGCGGCCGTCGTCGGCCGGGTCGCCCTGGGCGAGGAAGCGGGCGATCAGACCCTTGGTGGCCGTCGGGGACAACAGCGCCTCTCCGCCGGCCGCCACGCGGATGGCGCTCAGCAGCTCCTCGGGTTCGCTGCCCTTGCCGAGGAAGCCGGAGGCGCCCGCGCGCAACGACTGCACGACGTAGTCGTCGACCTCGAAGGTGGTGAGGATCACCACGCGGACCCGCGCGAGGGCGGGGTCGGCGCTGATCATCCGGGTGGCCGCGAGACCGTCCGTGCCCGGCATACGGATGTCCATCAGCACCACGTCGGCCCCCCGCTCCCCGGCCAGCCGCACCGCCTCGGCACCGTCGGACGCCTCGCCGACCACCTCCATGTCCGGCTCGGAGTCGACGAGCACCCTGAAGGCGCTGCGCAGCAGTGCCTGGTCGTCGGCGAGCAGGACACGGATCGTCATGCGGGGTCCCCCGGGGCGCTGGTGCGGTTCGTGAGCGGCAGGATCGCATGGACGCGGAAGCCGCCGCCGTAGCGGGGACCGGTGGTCAGGGTGCCGCGCAGGGCGGTCACGCGCTCGCGCATGCCGAGCAGGCCGTGCCCACCACCGGTCTGCGGGCCACCGGCATGCCGGCCGTCGTCCTCGTCGGCTCCGCCGTCGAGGACCGTGATCTCGACGACGGGCCCGACACGTACCACGCTGACCTCCGCCTTGGCCCGGCTTCCGGCGTGCTTCTGCACGTTGGTGAGGGCCTCCTGGATCACTCGGTACGCGGCCAGGTCGACGGCGGCGGGCAGGGTGGTGCCGTGGTCGGTGCGGGCGACCTCGACATGCAGCCCGGCGCTGCGGAAGGTGCCGACCAACTCGTCGAGACGGTCCAGGCCGGGGGCCGGTTCGGTGGGGGCCTCGGGGTCTCCGGACTGCCGCAGCAGCCCGACGGTGGCGCGCAGTTCGTTCAGCGCGGAGCGGCTGGCCTCGCGGACATGGGCAAGGGCTTCCTTGGCCTGGTCGGGCCGCTTGTCCATGACATGCGCGGCGACTCCGGCCTGCACGTTGACGAGGGCGATGTGGTGGGCGACGACGTCGTGCAGGTCCCGGGCGATGCGGAGGCGTTCCTCGGCGACGCGACGGCGGGCCTCCTCCTCGCGGGTGCGCTCGGCCCGCTCGGCCCGCTCCCTGATGGCGTGGACGAAGGCGCGGCGGCTGCGCACGGCGTCGCCGCCGGCGGCGGCCATGCCGGTCCAGGCGAAGATGGCGAGGTTCTCCTGGGCGTACCAGGGCGGGGGGCCGGCCAGCATGGCGGCGCCGGTCAGCACGCTCATGGTGAGCAGGCCCAGACGCAGGGTGGTGGGGCGGTCGGTGGCGGCGGCGACGGTGTACAGGGCGACGACCGCGGACATCGCGACCGGGGCGCGGGGGTCGCCGGTGACGCACTCGACCAGCGAGACGGTGCCGGTGAACGCCAGGACCGTCCTGCTCGCGCGGCGCCTGAAGACCAGGGCGGCGGCACCGAGGGTCATCAGGACGAGGCTGAGGAGATCGGGCCTGCGCACCCCCCAGCCGACCCCGTTCTCCCCGTGCGGCCCGGCGAAGGATCCGACCACCATGCAGACGAGCGCCCCCGCGGCGAGCGCCGCGTCCAGCGCCAGGGGGTGCGCCTTGAGTCGGCCTCGGGCGCGGTCGAAGGTGCTCACGGGGTGAACAGTACGGGGCACCCCTCGCGCCGGGAACGGGTGCCGGGCGCCGGGGATGGTCCCTGGCGCCGGGAACGGTCCCGAGCGCCGAGCGCCGAGCGCCGGGCGCCGGGCGCCGGGAGCGGGCGTCGGGCGTCAGGCGTCGGGCGTCGGGCGTCGGGCGTCGGGCGTCGGGCGTCGGGCGTCGGCGGGAGCGTGCCCTGCCGCCGGACGCCGGTCGTCAGAGGTCAGCCATCGGCCGTCAGCCGTCAGCCAGGGATCAGGCCGTCCTCACTCAGCAGCTCCCGGACCTCCTCCACGGTCGCGTCCGGGGACGGAAGGATCAGCTCCGACGGCTCCAGGGAGTCGTCGGGCAGGGGCTCACCCAGTTCGCGGACCTTGGACAGCAGGGCCGCCAGGGTGCGGCGGAAGCCGGGGCCGTCGCCCTTCTGCACCTCGGCCAGGAGTTCGTCGTCCAGCTTGTTCAGGTCGGTGAGGTGGCTGTCGGCCAGCCTCACCTGCCCCTCCCCCATGATCCGTACGATCACGTCGCCCTCCTCGGCATGGGCCCCGGCTGTCGTGAGGTGACTACTGCTTGTCGAAGCGCGGGGTGTCCTGCGGCTGCTGCTGGGACTGCGCCTGGCCCGTGCCGCCCTCGATCGCCTGCTGCGGCGAACCTCCGGCCAGCTCCGCCTTCATGCGCTGCAGCTCCAGCTCTACATCCGTACCACCGGAGAGCCGGTCCAGCTCGGCCGCGATGTCGTCCTTGGCCATGCCGGAGGGGTCGTCCAGGGCGCCGGACGCGAGCAGCTCGTCGATCGCGCCGGCGCGGGCCTGGAGCTGCTGCGTCTTGTCCTCGGCGCGCTGGATGGCCAGTCCGACGTCGCCCATCTCCTCGGAGATGCCGGAGAACGCCTCGCCGATCCGGGTCTGCGCCTGGGCCGCCGTGTACGTGGCCTTGATCGTCTCCTTCTTCGTACGGAAGGCGTCGACCTTGGCCTGGAGCCGCTGGGCCGCCAGGGTGAGCTTCTCCTCCTCCCCCTGGAGGGTGGAGTGCTGCGTCTCCAGGTCCGTCACCTGCTGCTGGAGCGCGGCCCGGCGGGAGAGCGCCTCCCGGGCCAGGTCCTCCCGTCCGAGCGCCAGCGCCTTGCGGCCCTGGTCCTCCAGCTTGGAGGACTGCTGCTGCAACTGGTTCAGCTGGAGTTCCAGGCGCTTGCGCGAGGTCGCCACGTCCGCGACGCCGCGACGCACCTTCTGCAGCAGCTCCAGCTGCTTCTGGTACGAGTAATCGAGGGTTTCGCGCGGGTCCTCGGCCCGGTCAAGGGCCTTGTTCGCCTTCGCGCGGAAGATCATCCCCATACGCTTCATGACACCGCTCATGGGCTTCGCGCGCCCCCTTCTGACGGACTACAGCTCCAGCTCTGCGACAGAACCCACAGTACGGGCCCTGCATCCATTACCGCACTGTTCGGGGACGGATGCGGTCATCCCCAAGGACGACTGCGTACGATCCCGCTCCGGCGCAGGGAGTAGGTGACTCCCGGGGATCCGGAGGGCGTCGTGGAACGGAAGCGTGCGCAACGTCCCCTCCGTGTCCCCTCTGTGTCCCCTCTGTGTCGCCTCTGTCCCCCTACAGACGTCCGGCGTTGCCGGATCGTTCCCCGCCGGACTGGGGTCCATGCCGTCGGAGCCCGTACCCTTGGGTTTTGTGTTCCGTAGCCGTGCCAAAGAAGAGAAGGCCCCGGTCGCCGACAAGGCTCCGGTGAACTTCTCCAAGCAGTCCCGTGACCCGCAGGCCCCCAAGGGCCGGCCCACGCCCAAGCGCAGTGAGGCCCAGTCCCAGCGCCGCAGCGTCGCCAACACGCCGTTGACCCGTAAGGACGCCTCCAAGCGGCAGCGCGAGGAGCGCCGTGCCGCCATGGAGCGCCAGCGCCAGGCGCTGGCCGGCGGCGACGAGCGCTACCTCCCGGCCCGCGACAAGGGCCCGGTCCGCAGGTTCGCTCGCGACTTCATCGACTCGCGCTTCAACGTCGCGGAGTTCTTCCTGCCGATGGCCGTGGTCATCCTGGTGCTGAGCATGGTGCGGGTCGGCTCGCTGCAGAACATCGCACTGCTGCTGTGGCTCGTGGTGATCGTGCTGATCGTGCTGGACTCGATCGTCAGCGCCTTCCGGCTGAAGAAGCGGCTCGGCGAGCGCTTCCCGAACGAGGAAAAGCGGGGCGCGGTCGCCTACGCCCTGATGCGCTCCCTGCAGATGCGCCGGCTCCGGCTGCCCAAGCCGCAGGTCAAGCGCGGGGAGCGGCCCTGAGCACGACCGCCTTCTCCGGGGGCGCGGCGGACGCCTGGCTGCACAGACTGGGCGGGCTGCGTGATGTCGTACGGCAGGAGCTGGTGGCCCGGCAGCTCGACGAGCAGATAGCCGGGCGGTTCCCGGTCGGGCAGCGGCTGCGGGTGCTCGACGTGGGGATGGGCCAGGGCACCCAGGCGCTGCGGCTGGCACGGGCCGGGCACAAGGTGACCGGGCTCGAACGCGACCAGAAGATGATCTCCGTGGCCCGTGCGGCGCTCGCCGCCGAGCCGGAGGGCATCCGGGCGCGGATGCGGATCGTCGAGGGCGACGGCCAGGACACCGGGGTGCACTTCCTGCCGGGCAGTTTCGACGTGGTGCTGTGCCACGGCGTACTCATGTACGTGGAAGAACCCGACCCGCTGCTGGCGGGGCTGGCGCGGATGCTCGCGCCGGGCGGCCTGCTGTCGCTGCTGGTGCGCAACGGGGACGCGCTCGCGATCCGTCCGGGGCTGTCCGGGGACTGGGCGGGGGCGCTGGCCGCGTTCGACACGACGGCGTACCGCAACAGGCTGGGGCTCGACGTCCGGGCGGACCGCCTGGCCGATCTGACGGCCACCCTCGCGGGGATCGGGGCGCCACTGCACGCCTGGTACGGGGTGCGGGTCTTCACGGACACGGCGGCGGACGGCGCACCGCTCCCGGCCGAGACGGAGACACTGCTGGCGGCCGAGGAGCGGGCCGGGCGGACGGATCCGTACCGGGGGGTCGCCGCTCTGCTGCACCTGTGCGGGGTACGCGGCTGAGGATCCGTTGAGGATCTGCCGGGCGCTCTGCGGATTTTCGAGGGACCGGCGCGACGGGGGGCGGCCGATGGCGGCCGCTCACGGCCGTCCCGGGCCGCCCCCGGCCCGGTGCCTAGGACTCGTCCGCGTGCAGGCTCATCGGCCCGTAGATCTCCGTGGCGTCCTCGCACAGCCGGACCTGGTCCGCGCCGCCGTCGAGCAGCGCCTTCCAGTTCTCCCCGATCCAGGACTCGGCGTCGCCCTGCGTGGTGAACTCCTCGGGCTGCACCGCGGGCTGGACCTCCGTCCCGTCGGCCGTCTCGAACCGCCACGTCCATGCCGTCATGTAGGCCTCCCTGGTGTGAGCACACTGCACAGCCGAAGGGTATGCGCTCCGCTGGGTGCGCTGTTAGAAGACCTCGGGTGAGTGGGGTGGGTGGGGTGGGTCGGCTGGGGGTGCGGTGGTGTGTCGGTCGCGTGTCGGCTGCGGGTTTGTGGGGGCAC
>NZ_JBEYZY010000032.1:40969-79470 GCF_040646295.1 Streptomyces sp. NPDC046197
GGCCGGTCGCGCAGTTCCCCGCGCCCCCTTGTGGGCACGCCTTCGTGGACAGGTGTGCGCTTCGACCGGTGCTGCGAGCCCGGGTCGGCGCGGTCGCGTGTCGGCTGCGGGTCGTGGGGGCCGGTCGCGCAGTTCCCCGCGCCCCCTTGTGGGCACGCCTTCGTGGACAGGTGTGCGCTTCGACCGGTGCTGCGAGCCCGGGTCGGCGCGGTCGTGTGTCGCCTGCGGGTTTGTGGGGGCCGGTCGCGCAGTTCCCCGCGCCCCCTTGTGGGCACGCCGCGCGGCTGCTGTGGCCGGCGGTGCGCGGGGGTGGGGGGACGGGTGAAAATCGGGGGCGTGGATGTGACTCTGCTCGGTACCGGTGCTCCTGCGGGACTTCCCCGCCCCCACTGTCCCTGCGCGGCCTGTGCCGCGGCGCTCGGCGCGGACGCGCGGGCGGCGACCGCGTTGCTCGTGGACGAGGCGCTGCTGCTGGACCTGACGCCGGGTGCGGCGTTCGCCGCCGCGCGGGCCGGGCATTCACTGGGCGGGGTACGGCAGGTGCTGCTGTCGCATCCGCACGACGGGCCCGCCGTCGAGGTGCCGGCCGGGCTGCCGCAGCCCGGCCGGGTGCCGGACGGGCGGGAGTTGACGCTGCTGACGGGTCATCGGGTGCGGGCGGTGGCGCTGGACGCCCCGGGCACCGGGTACGCGGTGACCGGGCCGGTCGGGCAGCGGTTGCTGTACCTGCCGCCGGGCGGCGCGCCGGCCGGTCTCGAGGAGGCGTCCGCGGAGGCGTACGACATGGTCCTCGCGGACGTCGTGGGACGGCCGGACGCCCTGGCCAAGCTGCGGGCGGTGGGCTCGGTCGGGCCGACCACGGACGTGGTCGCCGTCCACCTCGACCACGACGTGCCGCCGGGCGCGGAGCTGCGCCGGCGGCTCGCGGCGGCGGGCGCGCGGGCGGTACCGGACGGCACCACGCTGACCGTCGGGGCGTACGAGGACGTGCCGGACGTGCCGCGGCGCACGCTGGTGCTGGGCGGAGCCCGGTCCGGCAAGTCGGTGGAGGCCGAACGGCGGCTGGAGTCCTTCCCCGAGGTGCTGTACGTCGCCACCGGCGGGTCCCGGGGCGGGGACGCCGAGTGGGCGGCCCGGGTCGCCGCGCACCGGGACCGGCGGCCGGGGTCGTGGCGTACGACCGAGACCTGCGACCTGGTGCCGCTGCTGGAGCAGGACGGGCCTCCGCTGCTCGTCGACTGCCTGTCGCTGTGGCTGACGGACGCGATGGACTCCGTCGGTGCCTGGGACGACGCCCAGTGGGCGGACGGCGGGGAACGGGCGCTGCGGGAACGGGTGACGCGGTTGACGGACGCGCTGCGCTCGACCCGGCGGACCGTGGTCGCGGTGTCCAACGAGGTGGGCTCGGGCATCGTGCCGGCCACCGCGTCGGGGCGGCGGTACCGGGACGAACTCGGCCGCCTGAACGCCGCGTTCGCTCAGGAGTGCGAGCAGGTACTGCTGGTGGTGGCGGGCCAGGCACTGGTACTGCGCGGCTGACGGCCGGTCAGGGAGTGTCCCGCCGTGCCACGATCCGGTACGCGTTCGAGCAGCCGGGGGTGCGGCGGAGCAGGGGGGCCAGGACGTGGTCGCAGGCCGCCGCCGCGGCCACGAGCGGACTGGTCGCCGCGGCCAGGGCCGCGCGCAGCAGCCGCTGCAGCTCGCTCGGCGGCTCGGCGCGCCAGGGGGCGTCGGCCGCCGGCAGCAGGTGGGTGAGGGCCAGGGTGACGGCCGCCGACAGGTCGGAGGGCGTGTGGGGGGTGCGACGGTCCACGGCGAGGACTGTGCAGCCCTGGGACTCCAGTTCCGCGCGGAGGTTGCGCAGCGGCATCAGGTGCAGATGGCGCGGCTGGCCGTGCGGCAGCCACCACTTGCCCAGCAGCGGGGCGAACACGCAGCGCGGGTCGGGGACTTCGACCAGCAGATGTCCGCCTGGGCGCAGCGCGGCCAGGGCTCCCCTCAACTCCGCCCGGGGGTCGGGGACGTGGGCGAGGTGGCGGAACATGCTGACCACGTCGTAGCGGCCGCGCAGCCGGTCCGCGACGCGCGGGTCGGCCAGGTGGCCGACGTGCGCCTCCTCGATCCGCCCGGCGGCACGGGCCCGTTCCACGCGCGTCGTGGGGTCGAGGCCGTCGAAGGAGGTGTACGGGAAGACCTCCCGTGCCGCGTGCGGGAAAGCGGCGTGGCCGGTGCCGGCGTCCAGCCAGCTCTCCGGCTCCCCCACCTCGCGCATCAGGTGGGCGACGGCCCGGTGGCCCCGGTGGCTTCGGCGGGCCGCGAGGACACGCCCGGCGAGGCCCTCGGGGTCGCTCTCGTCCAGGTCCCGGAGGTAGAAGGCCAGTCCCTCCGCGGTGAGGCGGGGGTTCTGGAAGGCGTGCCCGCAGTCCTGGCACCGGTCGACCGCGAACGTGCCCGGCTTGTGCTGCAGCAGGTCCGGAGCGCACAGCCGGGTGCGCAGCCGCCCGGATCCGCACCAGGGGCAGTCGTCACGGCGCGGCTCGTGGAAGCGGTCGACACCCCGCGCGAGTTCGGCGGCGTACGCGATGCGGCGCGGGTCGTAGACCTGCGGGGCGTACGGCAGGGGCGGCATGGGCGGCTCTCCCGGTGGGACGCGAGGGGCGTACGGCAGGGACGTACGACAATCCGCTGCAAAAGGAACGTATGGGATCGCGATCTCGGGTGCAATCACGTCGTGGGGGTGTGGTGGCGATGTGGCGCGGCCGTGTTCGACCGGGGCCGGTA
This sequence comes from Streptomyces sp. NPDC046197, assembly GCF_040646295.1. Classification (NCBI taxonomy): domain Bacteria; kingdom Bacillati; phylum Actinomycetota; class Actinomycetes; order Kitasatosporales; family Streptomycetaceae; genus Streptomyces; species Streptomyces sp. NPDC046197. The sequence continues at coordinate 43,751 of NZ_JBEYZY010000032.1, forward strand.
CTGTTCGGCGAATGAGCTCGCTGAATCTCGACGACTTCACCGATCTGATCGAGCGCCCGGACGGCGGTGTGCGCCGTGACGCCGAGGCGCGCCGGGAACGTCGGATCGTGCCGCCCGGAGCGCTGGGCCGCCTCGACGACCTGGGTGAGTGGCTGGCCGCGGCACAGGGCGCCGTGCCGGTGCGGCCGATCGAACGGCCGCGGCTGGTGCTGTTCGCCGGCGACCACGGGGTCGCCGGACTCGGCGTCTCGAAGCGGCCCGCGGGCAGTGCCGAGCAGTTGGTGCGGGCGGTCCTGGAAGGCGGCCGGCCGGTGTCCGTGCTGGCCCGGCGGCTCGGGGTGCCGGTGCGGGTGGTGGACATGGCGCTGGACTGCGCACCCGAGGCGCTGCCCGCGGACGTCGTACGGCACCGGGTGCGCCGCGGCAGCGGACGCATCGACATCGAGGACGCGCTGACCCTCGAGGAGGCCGAGGCCGCGTTCCGCGCCGGGGTGGCGGTGGCCGACGAGGAGGCCGACTCCGGTACCGACCTGGTGGTGCTCGGCGATGTCAGCGTGGGCGGGACCACGGCGGCCGCCGTGCTGGTCGCCGCGCTGTGCGGGACGGACGCGTCCGTGGTGACCGGGCGCGGCGGCGAGACGATCGACGACCTGGCGTGGATGCGCAAGTGCGCAGCGATCCGGGACGCGCTGCGGCGGGCCCGGCCGGTGCTCGGCGACCAGTTGCAGCTGCTGGCGACGGTCGGCGGGGCCGACCTCGCCGCGATGACGGGCTTCCTGCTGCAGAGTGCGGTGCGGAAGCTGCCGGTGATCCTGGACGGGGTGGTGTCGGCCGCGTGCGCCCTGGTGGCGCAGCGGGTGGCGTTCCGGGCGCCGGACTGGTGGCTGGCGGGGCAGAGCAGCGGGGAGCCGGGCCAGGCGAAGGCGCTGGACCGGATGGCGCTGGAGCCGCTGCTGGACCACGGGGTGACCGTCGGGGAGGGGACCGGGGCGCTGCTGGCGCTGCCGCTGGTGCAGAGCGCCGCCGCGCTGGCCGCGGAGCTTCCCGAACGGGCCGGGGATGCGGAGAAGACCGAGCAGCCGGAGAAGGCGGAGGAGCCGGGGCCGAAGGAAGAGCCGGAGCAGAAGGCGGCCGAGGGCGCGGGCGGGGTCGAGTGATCCGCGGGCGGCCGTGACCGGCACGACGACCGGAGCGGCCGGAGCGGCAGACCGGACAACCGAAAAGAGCGGTTCGCCAGGTTGACCCCCATATGATCGATCCCCATGGGGTATGCCCGATCTGCCGTGGAACAGGAAGCGCCCCCGGCCACGCCGGGCAGCAGACGCCGGCGGTCCAGCGCCGCTTCGCGGCGAGGGGCCGCCTCGGCCGTCTGGTATCTGCGGGCCGTCGCGTTCGTCAACTTCCTCAGCGCGGTGTGGGTCTCCCTGGGGCAGGACGTGCGACGGCACAACCAGGAGAACCTCTTCACGCCGTACCTGCTCACCGCCGGCTTCGCCTCCGGCGTGTTCGCCGCCTTCCTGGCCATCACCATGCGGCGCCGAAAGCGGGCGGCCTGGATCCTCAACCTCGCGCTCAGCGGGCCGTTCCTGGCGCTGTTCGGGCTCGCCATGACCCTGCCGGAGATCCGCCGGTCGCCACAGAACTGGGTCTCCCTGCTCCTGACCGCCGTGTTCGTCGCCGCCCTGCTCCTCGGACGGCGCGAGTTCTACGCCAAGGGCGACCGGTCCAACCCGAAGCTCGCCGCCGTCGTGGCGGTCGGCGGGCTGCTGGTCTGCTCGCTGCTGGCCGGGCTGCTGGTGACGGTCACCAACCAGGCGCCGGACGCGGCGCGTTCGACGTTCCCCGAACGCTGGCACTACGGCACGCTGCGGCTGGTCTCGGTCGCCGCCCCGGAGGCCCGCTTCCCCGGCGTCGACACGCCGAACTGGGCCAATGTCGCGGTCAACGTGCTCTCCACGGCCCTGGTCCTGGCCGTCCTGTACGCCGCCTTCCGCTCCCGGCGCGCCGTCGACCCGCTCACCGAGGACGACGAGAAACGGCTGCGGGCGCTGCTGGAGCGGCACGGCGAGCGCGACTCCCTCGGCTACTTCGCGCTGCGGCGGGAGAAGAGCGTGACCTGGTCGCCCACCGGCAAGGCGGCCGTCGCCTATCGCGTGGTCGGCGGGGTCTCCCTGGCCTCCGGGGATCCGCTCGGCGACCCCGAGGCCTGGCCGGGCGCCATCGAGCCGTGGCTGGCCGAGGCGCGGGCGCACGGGTGGATCCCGGCCGTGATGGGGGCGAGCGAGGAGGCGGGGACGGTGTACGCGCGGCACGGGCTCGACGCCCTGGAACTCGGCGACGAGGCCGTGGTGGAGGTCGCGGACTTCACCCTCGAGGGCCGGGCCATGCGGACCGTGCGGCAGGCCTACAACCGCGTCGCGCGGGCCGGGTACACGGTGCGCATCCGGCGGCACGAGGACGTCCCGGCGGCCGAGATGGCGTATCTGATCGACCGGGCGGACGACTGGCGGGACGGGGCCACCGAGCGCGGGTTCAGCATGGCGCTGGGGCGGCTCGGGGACCCGGAGGACGGCCGGTGCGTGCTGCTGGAGTGCCACGACGCGCACGGCGGCCTGCGGGCGCTGCTCTCCTTCGTGCCGTGGGGGCCCTGCGGTCTGTCCCTGGACCTGATGCGGCGTGACCGCGACGCCGAGAACGGGCTGATGGAGTTCATGGTGCTCGAACTCCTGCGCCGTGCCCGGGAGATCGAGATCACCCAGGTCTCACTCAACTTCGCCGTGTTCCGTTCGGTCTTCGAACGTGGCGCACGCCTCGGCGCGGGACCGGTGCTGAGGCTGTGGCGGTCGCTCCTCAGCTTCTTCTCGCGCTGGTGGCAGATCGAGTCGCTGTACCGCGCCAACGCGAAGTACCGGCCCATCTGGGAGCCCCGGTTCCTGCTCTTCGAGAAGAGCGCGGATCTGCTGCGCATCGGCCTCGCGGCGGCGCGCGCGGAGGGGTTCCTGGAGGCTCCGGGACTGCCGAAGTGGCTGCACCGCAAGCACCTGGAGACACACAGATGAGAACGCTCGCCCGCTGGGCCCGCACCGAATGGGGGCTGCTGTACGCCACCGTGCGCGAGCCGCTCCTCAAGCGGGGCCCGCGGGCGATCCCGATGACCGTCGGGGCGGTGTGCCTGACCGGGGCACTGCAGTTCGTGCAGAACCAGTCCTGGGGCTACCGGTTCGTCCAGCACATCGGGGCCGTACGGGCCGAGGACCCGCTGTGGCTGTCGCTGTTACGCACCCCGCTGTCGCTGTGTGTGCCGGCGCCGGACCTGCCGGTGTGGGGCGCGCTGGCGCAGATCCTGATCGTGTTCGGGATCGCCGAGATCTGCCTGGGCCCGTGGCGGGCACCGGGGGTCGCGTACGTCGCCACGCTCGCCGGCACGTTGTACGCGCGCGTCGGCATCGCACTGGGCCCGCACCACCCGCTGGGGCTGCCCGGCACGGACGCCCACGTCGTGGACACCGGCCCGTCGGCGGCCGTTGTGGGGCTCGCCGTGTACCTCGGCTGGCGCTACGGGGCGTACACCACGGCGGGCGCGGTGGTGGCGGCGATGGCGGTCGAGGTGGGGCTGAAGGAGAACCTGGCCGGCAAGGAGCACCTGGCGGCGGTCGTGGGGGTGACCCTGGTGTGCGCGTGGTCGGCGGCGGGGTACCGGCGGCCTCATCTGCGGCCGGGCAGGCGCGCCGCCTCCGGGTCGGGCTTGCCGCCGATCCAGTCCTGAAACGCGCGGCTCCGACCGGCCCAGCGGCGGTCGTGATGGTAGGCGCGCAGGCTGGCGCGGGCCCGGGCGCGCGGGCGGCGCCGGTAGAAGCGTCTGGCCCACGGGGATCCGGGGCGGGCCAGGCGGACCGCGGCGACCAGGGCGATGACCGGGACGATCACCCCGAAGATCGCCAGGCGGGCCTTGCCCTTGCTCAGCGCGATCAGGGCGAAGAGGAAGTTGACGGCGACGGTCGCGATGACCGTGCCACGGTCCTGCAGTTCGTCCGCGGACATGTCGTTGACGCCGAAGGGGGTGAAGCCGGCGAGGACCAGACCGACCAGGGCCGCGGTGAGGACGACGACCTCGACGCTCTGCCGGCCGGCCTCCGTCCAGTAGACGTCGTCCAGGTGCAGGATGAGCGCGAACTCGTCCAGGACGAGGCCCGCTCCGATGCCGAAGACCACCGCGAAGGCGGGGGCGCCGAAGCCGTGGTGACCGCTCCCGGCGACCGCGCCGAACCCGCCGACGACGACGAGGACGACGCCGGGGACGACGTGGTGGATGTGCAGACCGCCGGCCTTGACGTTGCCGAACGGGCCCCTCCCCGCACGGATGAGGCGGGTGATGACCCGGGTGACCGCGAAGGTGAGGACGAAGGCGCCCAGGGCGAGGAGCAGGGGCAGTTTGCCGGGTTCGACGATGTTCCGCTCCAGCCAGTGCCCCATGCCAGTAGTGTGCCGCGCCCCCCGGCACACTGCCCGCCCGCGAGGGACGTGCGCAGGTCCCGTATTCTCCCCGCGTGTTGAAGATCCCGACGTTGCACGGTCTCCGGTTCGCCTTCGGCACCCTCTCCGTGTTTCCGGTACGGGTGAGCCGCTGGGACCGCGGGGCCGCGCGGGGCGGGATGCTGTGTGCGCCGGTCGTCGGGGTCGTCGTGGGGACGGTCGCGGCCGCGGCCGGCCTGCTGTTGCTGTTCCTCGGCGCGAGCGATCTGCTCGCCGCCGTCGCGACCGCCGCCGTGCCCGCCGCGCTGACCCGCGGTCTGCATCTGGACGGGCTCGCCGACACCGCGGACGGACTCGGCAGCGCGAAGCCCGCCGAGGACGCGCTGCGCATCATGAAGCAGTCGGACATCGGCCCCTTCGGCGTGATCACGCTCGTCTTCGTACTGCTGGCGCAGGTGGCGGCCCTGACGGAGGCCTACGCGGGCTCCTGGGCCCGGGGTGCCCTGGCCGCCGTGGTCTCGGCCACCGCCGCCCGTCTTGCGCTCACCCTGGCCGCGCGCGCCGGGGTGCCGGCCGCCCGGCCGGAGGGGCTGGGCGCCGCCGTTGCGGGGGTGGTTCCCGGCCGTGCGGCGCTGCTCGCGGCCCTGCTGGTCTCAGCGGCGGCGGCCGGCGGGGGCGCGCTTCTCGGAGCGGGCGACGGCGTTCGGGCGGCGGCTGCCGTGGTGCTGTCGGCCGCCGTCGCCGAGGTCCTGCTCCGCCACTGCACGCGCCGCTTCGGCGGCGTGACCGGCGACGTCTTCGGCGGGCTGGCGGAGACCGCGGCGACCGCCGCCCTCGTCACACTGTCACTGGGCTGAAACGATCGCGGCTCGTCCCCGGTGTCCCTCCCGCTCCGTGGCTACTGTGATCCGCCGAACAGACGTGTGATCACGATCGGGGGACGTCCGTGCCGAAACTGCGCCGTGCCATGGCCTGGTTCATCGACTTCGCTCTGGTGGCCGCGGCGGCCTCGGCGCTCGCCGTGCTCACCTTCCACCGGATCTCCGCGCTCGTCACCGACGTGCCCGAGCTCGCCACGCGCAGCGGCCTGGACCTGCTCACCTCGCGCGGCGACGTGGTCGGCGCCTCGGAGCACCTCGGGCTGTCGCTGTGGAACAGCGCGGTGCTGTACGTGGAGGAGGCCTTCGGACTGCTGGTCCTGGTCACCTTCCTCTACCAGTGGGGCTGCCTCGCTCTCGCCGGCCGGACGATCGGCAAGGGACTGCTCGGGCTGAGGGTGGCCCCGGGCCGGGCGCGCCGGGCGGCCCTGCGAGCCGCGATCACCACGACCGCCGACGTGGCCGTCTACGCCGTGGCCTGCGTGCTGCTGGTCGAGGGCCACTTCCTTGCGTCGGTGCTCGTGTGGGCGGTGGCCGTGGTGGTCTTCTTCCTCAACGCCCTGCCGGTCCTCCTCCCCGCCCGCCGGTCGCTGGCCGACCGGCTGGCGGGCACGGCGGTCATCGGGCTCGGCCCTCGCGGGGACCGGGGCGGGCGTCGGCCGGCCTCGGCGGCTGTGTTCCCGGTCACCGGAGTGCGAGGATCGGGAGGTGGCGCCGACGCCGACGCCGGGTGAACCCCGTGGGCCGGAACCGTGGCGCACCGCGCGTAGGCTCGTGCCGGTGTTTGCCTGCCCAGGTGATCACCGCATCGCAGGAGGGATCTAGGGTCGTGTGTCGGGCCCGGTCGACCCACCCGCATTCGGCCACACACATTTCATAGGGAAGCGAGATTTCACCACCGTGACTGCTCTCACTCTCAGCACCGCCGCGGCGCCCGGCCTGCGGGCCGACGCGATCGTGATCGGTGTCGCCAAGGGCTCTGGCTCCAAGTCCGGAGACCTGGTCGTCGCACCGGGCGCCGAGGCCGTCGACAAGGCGTACGACGGCAAGCTCGCCGGCGTCCTGGAGACCCTCGGTGCCTCCGGTGCCGAGGGCGAGGTGACGAAGCTGCCCGCGCCGTCCGGTTTCAAGGCCCCGCTCGTGGTGGCGGTGGGCCTGGGCGCGGAGCCGGAGAAGGACGCCGAGTACGACGCCGAGGCGCTGCGCCGGGCGGCCGGCGTGGCCGCCCGTGCCCTCGTCGGCGCGAAGAAGGCCGCCTTCGCCCTGCCGATCGCCGACGCCGCCGACGCCGGTGCGGTCGCCGAGGGCGCGCTGCTGGGCGGGTACGCGTTCGACGCCTACAAGGACAACGGCAAGGACCCGAAGGCCAAGAACGGCAAGGCGCCCCTCGCCGAGATCGCCCTGCTCGGCGGCAGGCCCCGCGACAAGGCGTACAAGGCGGCGGTGGAACGCGCCACCGCCCTGTGCGAGGAGCTCAACCGCGCCCGCGACCTGGTCAACACCCCGCCCAACGACCTGACCCCGGCGGCGTTCGCCGCGATCGCCCAGGCGGCGGCGAAGGAGCACGGCCTGAAGGTGCAGGTGCTCGACGAGAAGGCGCTGGCCAAGGGCGGCTACGGCGGTGTCCTCGGGGTCGGCGCCGGCTCGGCCGCGCCGCCGCGGCTGGTGAAGCTGTCGTACACGAGCCCCAAGGCGAAGAAGCACCTCGCGCTCGTCGGCAAGGGCATCACCTACGACTCGGGCGGCATCTCGCTCAAGCCGGCCGGCCACAACGAGACCATGAAGTGCGACATGGCCGGCGCGGCCTCCGTGTTCGCCGCCGTCGTCACGGCCGCCCGCCTGGGCCTGGACGTCAACGTCACCGGCTGGCTCGCGCTGGCCGAGAACATGCCCTCCGGCTCCGCCACCCGCCCGGGTGACGTGCTGCGCATGTACAGCGGCAAGACGGTGGAGGTGCTCAACACCGACGCCGAGGGCCGGCTCGTGCTCGCGGACGCGCTGTGGGCCGCCTCGCAGGAGAAGCCGGACGCGATCGTGGACGTGGCGACGCTGACCGGCGCGATGGTGCTGGCGCTCGGCAACCGCACCTTCGGGATCATGGCGAACGACGAGGCGTTCCGCACCGCGGTCCACGAGGCCGCCGAGGAGGCCGGCGAGGAGGCCTGGCCGATGCCGCTGCCGGAGCACCTGCGCAAGGGCATGGACTCCCCCACCGCCGACATCGCCAACATGGGTGAGCGGATGGGCGGCGGACTGGTCGCGGGCCTGTTCCTGCGCGAGTTCGTCGGCGAGGGCATCACCTGGGCCCACCTCGACATCGCCGGACCGGCGTTCAACGAGCAGGGCCCGTTCGGTTACACGCCGAAGGGCGGCACGGGGTCCGGAGTGCGGACGCTGGTGCGGCTCGCCGAGCTCACCGCCGCGGGTGACCTGGGCTGATGCCCCTGGCTGTGCGCCCAGTGCCTCGGTCCCTCCCGTCCCGAGACGGCTGCGGACCGGGTGTGGCTGGGCGCGCAGTACCCCGCGCCCGCGTGGGCGGCTGTCCCTACGTGGGCTGTTTCACACCCCGGCCCCGCGTCTCGTTCACTCCCGACAAGTGCGAAGATGGGGCTCGGCAGGACAGGGCCCCCACCGAAGGGCCGAAGCTTCAGCGGCCGGACACCAGCCGCCTGCCGGTCATCGGAGACCGGCGTACGGCGCACATGCATGGAGGACGTGACGTGGCGAACGACGCCAGCACCGTTTTCGACCTAGTGATCCTCGGCGGTGGTAGCGGTGGTTACGCCGCGGCCCTGCGCGGGGCGCAGCTGGGCCTGGACGTCGCCCTGATCGAGAAGGACAAGGTCGGCGGCACCTGCCTGCACCGGGGTTGCATCCCCACGAAGGCCCTGCTGCACGCGGGCGAGATCGCCGATCAGGCCCGTGAGAGCGAGCAGTTCGGCGTCAAGGCCACCTTCGAGGGCATCGACGTACCGGCCGTCCACAAGTACAAGGACGACGTGATCTCGGGCCTGTACAAGGGTCTGCAGGGCCTGATCGCCTCTCGCAAGGTGACCTACATCGAGGGTGAGGGCCGGCTGTCCTCCGCCACCTCCGTGGACGTCAACGGGCAGCGGATCCAGGGCCGTCACGTCCTGCTGGCGACCGGCTCCGTGCCGAAGTCGCTGCCGGGACTGGAGATCGACGGCAACCGCATCATCTCCTCCGACCACGCCCTGGTCCTGGACCGCGTGCCGAAGTCGGCGATCATCCTGGGCGGCGGCGTCATCGGCGTCGAGTTCGCCTCCGCGTGGAAGTCCTTCGGTGCCGACGTCACGGTCATCGAGGGTCTGAAGCACCTCGTCCCGGTCGAGGACGAGAACTCCTCCAAGCTTCTTGAGCGCGCCTTCCGCAAGCGCGGCATCAAGTTCAACCTGGGCACCTTCTTCCAGAAGGCCGAGTACACCCAGGACGGTGTCAAGGTCACCCTCGCCGACGGCAAGGAGTTCGAGGCCGAGGTCCTCCTCGTCGCCGTCGGCCGCGGCCCGGTCTCCCAGGGCCTGGGCTACGAGGAGGCCGGGGTCGCCATGGACCGCGGCTACGTCCTCGTCGACGAGTACATGCGCACCAACGTTCCGACCATCTCCGCCGTCGGCGACCTGGTCCCGACGCTCCAGCTCGCGCACGTCGGCTTCGCCGAAGGCATCCTGGTGGCGGAGCGTCTGGCCGGTCTGAAGACCGTTCCGATCGACTACGACGGTGTCCCGCGGGTCACGTACTGCCACCCGGAGGTCGCCTCCGTCGGCATCACCGAGGCCAAGGCCAAGGAGGTCTACGGCGCGGACAAGGTCGTCGCTCTGAAGTACAACCTGGCGGGCAACGGCAAGAGCAAGATCCTGAAGACCGCGGGCGAGATCAAGCTCGTCCAGGTCAAGGACGGTGCCGTGGTCGGCGTCCACATGGTCGGCGACCGCATGGGCGAGCAGGTCGGCGAGGCCCAGCTGATCTACAACTGGGAGGCGCTGCCTGCCGAGGTCGCCCAGCTCATCCACGCCCACCCGACGCAGAACGAGGCGCTCGGCGAGGCCCACCTGGCCCTGGCGGGCAAGCCGCTTCACTCCCACGACTGACGCCTTCAGTCATCGGACGCGACGACACAGACTTCCGTAATTCGTTAGGAGCAACCGAAACCATGGCGGTTTCCGTAACCCTTCCGGCGCTCGGCGAGAGCGTCACCGAGGGCACTGTCACCCGCTGGCTGAAGGCCGAGGGCGAGCGCGTCGAGGCCGACGAGCCGCTGCTCGAGGTGTCGACCGACAAGGTCGACACCGAGATCCCCTCGCCCGCCGCCGGTGTACTGGCCTCCATCAAGGTCGCCGAGGACGAGACCGTGGAGGTCGGCGCCGAGCTGGCCCTCATCGACGACGGCACCGGCGCCCCCGCGGCCGCCCCGGCCCCCGCCGCGGAGCAGGCTCCGGCCGAGCCCGCGCCGGCCCCGGCCGCCCCGGCCCCGGCCGCCCCGTCCACCGAGCAGGCCGCCCCCGCCCCGGCTCCGACCGCCGAGGCCGCCGCCGGTGGCGGCACCGCCGAGGGCACGGACGTGGTCCTGCCCGCGCTCGGCGAGTCCGTCACCGAGGGCACCGTCACCCGCTGGCTGAAGTCGGTCGGCGACTCCGTCGAGGCCGACGAGCCGCTGCTCGAGGTCTCCACCGACAAGGTCGACACCGAGATCCCGGCGCCCACCTCCGGCGTGCTCCTGCAGATCGTGGTCGGCGAGGACGAGACCGCCGAGGTCGGCGCCAAGCTCGCCGTCATCGGCCAGCCCGGCGCCGCCCCCGCCGCCGCTCCGGCCCCGGCCGCCCCGGCTCCGGCGCCCGCCGCCGAGGCCCCGGCGCCCGCCGCCGCACCGGCACCCGCCGCACCGGCTCCGGCCGTTCCGGCGCCCGCCGCCCCGGCTCCGCAGGCGCCGACGGCTCCGGCCCCGCAGCAGCAGGTCACCCCGGCCCCCGAGCCGGTCCCGTCGGCTCCGGCGCCCGCCCCGGCTCCGGTGACGCCGGTCCCGGCCGCCGCGCAGCCGACCGACGAGGGCGCGTACGTGACCCCGCTGGTGCGCAAGCTCGCCGCCGAGAACGGCGTCGACCTGGCCACCGTCAAGGGCACCGGCGTCGGCGGCCGTATCCGCAAGCAGGACGTCGTCGCCGCCGCCGAGGCCGCGAAGGCCGCCGCTGCCGCTCCGGCTCCGGCCGCCGCCGCCGCTCCGGCCGCCGCCAGGAAGGCCCCGGCGCTGGAGGTCTCCCCGCTGCGCGGCCAGACCGTGAAGATGCCGCGGATCCGCAAGGTCATCGGCGACAACATGGTCAAGGCGCTGCACGAGCAGGCCCAGTTGTCGTCGGTCGTCGAGGTCGACGTCACGCGCCTGATGCGGCTGCGCGCCCAGGCCAAGGACTCCTTCGCCGCGCGCGAGGGCGTCAAGCTCTCCCCGATGCCGTTCTTCGTGAAGGCGGCGGCCCAGGCGCTGAAGGCCCACCCGGTCATCAACGCCAGGATCAACGAGGCCGAGGGCACGATCACCTACTTCGACTCCGAGAACATCGGTATCGCGGTGGACTCCGAGAAGGGCCTGATGACCCCGGTCATCAAGCACGCCGGTGACCTCAACATCGCCGGCATCGCCAAGGCCACGGCGGAGCTCGCGGGCAAGGTCCGCGCCAACAAGATCACGCCCGACGAGCTGTCCGGCGCGACCTTCACCATCTCCAACACCGGTTCGCGTGGCGCGCTGTTCGACACGATCATCGTGCCGCCGGGCCAGGTCGCGATCCTCGGCATCGGTGCCACGGTCAAGCGCCCGGCCGTCATCGAGACCGAGGAAGGCACGGTCATCGGCGTCCGCGACATGACCTACCTGACCCTCTCCTACGACCACCGTCTGGTGGACGGCGCCGACGCGGCCCGTTACCTGACGGCGGTCAAGGCGATCCTGGAGGCGGGCGAGTTCGAGGTCGAGCTCGGCCTGTAATCGCCGCTCAGTGCAGTGCATCGGTGCCCCCGCCCGGAATCTCCGGGCGGGGGCACCGAGCTTTCAGGGGTGCGGGGCTGTACCGGTATGCGGCTTTGCCGCGCGGGCGCGAGGAACGCACCATCCGCCGCCGCGCGACGCCCGGCCGGGTCGGCCTCCTGGGCGCCGCTGCTCGGCCGCATGCCGTGTAAGCCTCGTCTCACCTGCACGAAAGCCACCCCACACGCCCTCCCCGCGGAGCGAACCCGCCGTATTGTCTAAACGTCAAACTCCCCGACTGAGGAGCCCTCATGACCGCGCCCGTCGTCCACTCGCTGCGCGAACAGATCCGCGAGCACATCGTGGAGGGGATCGTCAGCGGGCGCTGGAAGCCGGGCGAGCGGATCGTCGAGCGCCGGATCGCGACCGAGCTGGAGGTCAGCCAGACACCGGTCAGGGAGGCGCTGCGCGAGCTGGAGTCGCTGCGGCTGATCGAGTCGGCGCCGAACAAGGGCGTACGGGTGCGCAACCTGACGGCCGCCGACCTGGAGGAGAGCTACCCGGTGCGGGCCGGTCTCGAGGCCATCGCGGCGGAGCTGGCGGCGGCCAGGCTGGCGGAGGACTGCTCGGCCCTGGAGCCGCACGTGGCCGCCCTGTACGAGGCCGACCGCGAGGCCGACGGCACCGCCCAGGTGCGGCACACGGTCGGCTTCCACCGCGAGCTGGTGCGCGCGGCCGACAACTCCGTGCTGCTGCACACCTGGGAGGGCCTGGGCATCGAGGTCTTCACGGCCCTGTCGATCCGCTGGCTGGGGACGGTCCAGCAGTCGTACGCCGAGGAGCACCAGGAGCTGGTGGAGGCGTTCAAGCGGCGTGACCCGCGGATCGCCGAGCTGGTGAAGGCCCACGTGCTGGGGTGTGCGCCGCGGGCGTGAGGCAGTCGAGCACTGCCGCGCTCACCTGCGGAAACCGTTCGAGAACACGGCACCGCGTGCCTACCGCAAAGACACCCCGTGCCTACTTTCTCGAAATCGAGAGGTTTTCGCTCTCAACCCTTTGATCGATCATCGATCAGGGAGTTACAGTCCCCCACGGGCTTTCACCAGAGCCTCATGCCCTGTCCTGCCAAAGACCAAGGGCAACCCCGAACCCTTACCGATGAGGGAACCCCCTTCGACTGAGGAAGGCGGCGACATGACCGACCCCCACGCCATCCAGCCGAGCGAGCTCGACCAGCTCCCGGACCGCGACCCGGAGGAGACCGCCGAATGGCAGGCCTCGCTGGACGCCGTCGCCAGGGCGGCCGGGCCGCACCGTGCCGCGTACCTGATGCGCCGCACGCTGGAGCGCGCGGAGGGCGCCGGCGTCGCGCTGCCGAAGCTCCTGGAGACCGACTACGTCAACTCCATCCCGACCGCCGCCGAGCCGGCCGTCGAGGGTGACGAGGAGATGGAGCACCGCATCACCGCGTGGAACCGCTGGAACGCGGCCGCGATGGTGACCCGCGGCAGCAAGTACGGCGTCGGCGGCCACATCGCCACCTTCGCCTCCGCGGCCTGGCTCTACGAGACCGGCTTCAACCACTTCTTCAAGGGCAAGGAATCCCCGGACGCCGCCGGCTCCGGTGACCAGCTCTACATCCAGGGCCACGCCTCCCCCGGCATCTACGCCCGTGCCTTCCTCGACGGCCGCCTGACCGAGCAGCACCTGGACAACTTCCGCCGCGAGGCGGGCGGAGCCGGCCTGCCCTCCTACCCGCACCCGCGCCGCCTGCCCTGGCTGTGGGAGTTCCCGACGGTCTCCATGGGCCTCGGCCCGCTGTCGGCGATCTACCAGGCCCGGTTCAACCGCTACCTCACCAACCGCGGCATCAAGGACGTCTCCGCCTCCCACGTCTGGGCCTTCCTCGGCGACGGTGAGATGGACGAGCCGGAGTCGACCGCCGCCCTGGCGCTGGCCGCCCGTGAGGAGCTGGACAACCTCACCTTCGTCATCAACTGCAACCTGCAGCGCCTGGACGGCCCGGTCCGCGCCAACTTCAAGATCGTGCAGGAGCTGGAGGCCCAGTTCCGCGGCGCCGGCTGGAACGTGATCAAGACGCTGTGGGGCTCGGCCTGGGACGAGCTGTTCGCCCTGGACACCACGGGCGCGCTGGTACGCCGCCTGCGCCAGGTGCCGGACGCGCAGATCCAGACGTACCAGACCCGTGACGCCGCCTACATCCGGCAGGACTTCTTCGGGGCCGACCCCGCGCTGGCCGAGATGGCGAAGCTGCTGAGCGACGACAAGATCGTCGAGTGCTTCCACCTCTCGCGCGGTGGTCACGAGGCCCGCAAGGTGTACGCCGCCTACCGGGCGGCCCTGGCCCACAAGGGCGCCCCGACGGTGATCCTGGCCCAGACGGTCAAGGGCCACACCCTCGGCCCGGGCTTCGCGTCGAAGAACGCCAACCACCAGATGAAGAAGCTGACGGTGGACGAGTTCAAGTCGATGCGCGACCTGCTCGAACTGCCCATCCCGGACGCGCGGTTCGCCGACGGCGTGGTGCCCTACGGCCACCCCGGCGCCGACTCCCGCGAGGTCCGCTACCTCCAGGAGCGCCGCGCGGCCCTCGGCGGCCCGGCCCCGGCCCGCCGCGTCCACCCCCTCGCGCCGCTGCCGGCCCCGGCCGACAAGACCTTCGCCGCCTTCGACAAGGGCTCCGGCTCCCAGAACGTGGCCACCACCATGGCCTTCGTCCGCCTGATCAAGGACCTGGTCCGCGACAAGGAGACCGGCAGGCGCTGGGTGCCGATCGTCCCGGACGAGGCACGCACCTTCGGCATGGAGTCGCTGTTCCCGTCGCTGGGCATCTACTCGCCCAAGGGCCAGACGTACGAGCCGGTCGACCGCGACCAGCTGATGTACTACAAGGAGGCCAAGAACGGCCAGATCCTCAACGAGGGGATCACCGAGGCCGGTTCGATGGCCGACTTCATCGCCGCGTCGACCGCGTACGCGACGCACGGCGAGGCGATGATCCCGTTCTACATCTTCTACTCGATGTTCGGCTGGCAGCGCACGGCCGACCAGATGTGGCAGCTCGGCGACCAGCTCGGCCGCGGCTTCCTGGTCGGCGCGACGGCGGGCCGCACGACGCTGACCGGTGAGGGCCTGCAGCACGCGGACGGGCACTCCCCCGTCATCGCCGCGACCAACCCGGCCGCGCTGACCTACGACCCGGCGTTCGCCTACGAGGTCGCGGCCATCGTCAAGGACGGCCTGCGCCGCATGTACGGCGAGGCGCTGCCCGGCGAGGACCCGAACGTCTTCTACTACCTCACCGTCTACAACGAGCCGCTGCCGCAGCCGGCGAAGCCGTCGGGCCTCGGCATCGACGAGGGCATCGTCAAGGGGCTGTACCGCTTCAACACGGCGGAGTCGGCCGGTCTGACGGTGACCGCCAACGCGCCGCGCATCCAGCTGCTGGGCTCCGGCACGGCGATCCACTGGGCGCTGGAGGCGCAGAAGCTGCTCGCCGAGGAGTGGGGCGTGGCCGCCGACGTGTGGTCGGCGACCTCCTGGGGCGAGCTGCGCCGGGACGCCCTGGAGGCGGACGCGGCGCTGCTGCGGGGCGAGGAGCGGGTGCCGTTCGTCCAGCAGGCGCTCCAGGGCGCCGAGGGGCCGGTGCTGGCCGTGTCCGACTACATGCGCCAGGTGCCGGACCAGATCGCGCAGTGGGTCGAGCAGGACTACACCTCGCTGGGCGCCGACGGCTTCGGCCTGTCGGACACCCGTGACGCCGCCCGCCGTCACTTCGGCGTCGACGCCCGGTCGATCGTGGTCGCGGCCCTCGCCCAGCTCGCCAGGCGCGGCGAGGCCAAGGCCTCGGCGGTCAAGGAGGCCCGGGAGAAGTACGGGCTGTAGGTCCCGGGCTTTCCGCGAACAGGGGCTGTAGGTCCCGGGATTCCGTGAAGGGGTGCGGCTGCTGCCGTGCCCCTTCACTGTTCCGGCCCCTTCGCTGTCGGTGCCCCCCGGCATGATGGCCGCATGCGCGCCGCCCGACTGATCAAAATGGTGCTGCTGCTTCAGTCGCGGCACTCCATGACCGCCGCCGAGCTGGCCCGCGAGCTGAAGGTGTCGGAGCGGACCGTGACCCGGGACGCGCAGGCCCTGTCGGAGGCGGGGGTACCGGTGTACGCCGACCGCGGGCGCGCCGGGGGGTACCGGCTCGTCGGCGGGTACCGGACGCGGCTGACCGGGCTCGCCCGCGGCGAGGCCGAGGCGCTGTTCCTCAGCGGGGTACCGGGGGCGCTCAGGGAGATGGGGCTGGAGGACGCCGCCTCGGCCGCCCGGCTGAAGGTGTCCGCTGCACTGCTGCCCTCCCTGCGCGACGCCTCCCGCACCGCGGCGCAGCGTTTCCACCTGGACGCGCCGGGCTGGTTCCGCGAGCCGCGGACACCCGCGCTGTTGCCGGCCGTCGCGGACGCGGTCTGGGGCGACCGGCGGATCACCGCCCGCTACCGGCGCGGGGAGCGGGAGATCGTCCGGGAGCTGGAGCCGTACGGCCTCGTACTCAAGGCGGGCGTCTGGTACCTGTGTGCGCGGGTCGCGGAGCACGGTTCCTTCCGGGTGTACCGGATCGACCGGTTCACGGCCGTCGAGGCCGGCCAGGACCGGTTCGGCCGGGACGAGGAGTTCGACCTGCCCGCCTTCTGGCAGCAGCGGGCCGAGCAGTTCGCCAGATCCGTTCTGCGGACCGAGGTCGTGGTGCGGCTGTCCGCGGAGGGCGTGCGCCGGCTGCCGTACGCCGTCGACGCGCTGTCGGCCGGGGAGGCGCTGGAGGGAGCCGGTGCCCCCGACGAGCGTGGGTGGGTGACGGTGACCGTGCCGGTGGAGTCCGAGGAGGTCGCCCACACGCAGCTCATGGCGCTCGGGCCGGAGGTGGAGCTGCTGGCCCCCGAGAGCCTGCGGGCCCGCTTCGCCCGGGACGCGCTCCGGCTCGCCGCCCTGTACCACCCATG
Source organism: Streptomyces sp. NPDC046197 (assembly GCF_040646295.1). Lineage (NCBI taxonomy): Bacteria > Bacillati > Actinomycetota > Actinomycetes > Kitasatosporales > Streptomycetaceae > Streptomyces > Streptomyces sp. NPDC046197. The sequence continues at coordinate 60,082 of NZ_JBEYZY010000032.1, forward strand.
ACGCGCACGCCGCACCGCACGTGCCGCACCGCCGCACCGCCGCACCGCCGCACCGCACGTGCCCCACCGCCGCACCGCCGCACCGCCGCACCGCACGTGCCCCACCGCCGCACCGCACGTGCCCCACCGCCGCACCGCACGTGCCCCACCGCCGCACCGCACGTGCCCCACCGCCGCACCGCAGGTGGCGCACGCCCGTACCGTGCCGCCGCGCCGCCCATGACGCGCGCCGCACCCACGTCCCCCGCCGCATCACCCCTGTGGCGTGCCGCACGGCCCATAACAATCCGTCTCACTCCGCGTGCGCCCCTTGGCCCGAGGCCCGATGCTTGACCCGTGATGGACGAGACGGAGTTCTGGGAGCTGATCGACGCCACCCGCGAGGCCGCCGGGGGCGACCCCGAAGAGCAGGCCGACCTGCTCGTCGAACAACTACTGGGGCTCGATCCGGAGCAGGTCCTGGACTTCGCCCGTCACTTCGAGTCCCGCTACAACCGGGCCTACCGCTGGGACCTGTGGGGCGCCGCCTGGGTGCTGCTGGACGGCGCGAGCGACGACGCCTTCGACTTCTTCCGGTGCTGGCTGATCGGCCAGGGCCGGGAGGTCTTCGAGGGCGCCCTGCACGCGCCGGACTCGCTCGCCGACCTGCTGAACGACTTCGACGAGGAGATCGACGGCGACGGCGAGGAACTCGGCTACGCGGCGGACGAGGCCTACGAGCAGCTCACCGGCACCGTTGCCCCCGACCTCGGCGTCCCGCCCGCCCCGGCGGAGCCGGAGGGCACGCCGGTCGACTTCGAGGACGACAGGGTGCTGGGCCGGCTTTATCCCAAGCTGTGGGACCGCTTCCGGGAGTAGTGGTCACGTCTCGGAAGGCAGACATGATCTTACTGTCGGCTCGATCGGCTCCGTCCGCGATGTGCGCTGTGCCACCCGGTGGAACCATCGTCCCTGTCCGAGACGTTTCTGGGGGTACACGTACACGTGGCCGGTTCCCGGCCTCGCGTGCGTATGGCTGATCACTGGACCCGCACCACGCGTACTAGGGGGTCCGAGAGAAAGGCGGCACGAGTGGACCTGCTCGACCTCCTGCTGTTGCTGGTGATCGTCGGTTACGCGGCGTCCGGCTATCGGCGCGGACTGGTGGCGGGCTGCGTCTCGCTGGCCGGGTTCGTGGGCGGCGCGGCCGTCGGAGTGTGGATCCTGCCGTGGGTGATGGACTTCGTCACGCGCGGCAGCACGGCGGCGACGGTGACCGCCGTGGTGACGGTGCTGGTCCCGGCGGCGGTGGGGCACGAGCTGGCGGGACGCCTGGCCCTGCGGTTGCGGGGCGAGCTGGACCGCGGTCCGCTCAGGGTGGCCGACGGCGTCGGCGGGGCCGCCGCGAACGCACTCGCCGTGCTGATCGTGGCATGGGTGGCCGCGAGCGTGCTGGGCGCCTCCTCGTCGCCGCTGGTGACGACGGCCATCCGCGACTCCAAGCTGCTCGGCGCCGTGCAGACCGCGATGCCGGACACCACCCCCGCCTGGTTCTCGCGGGCCACCTCCGCGCTCACCGAGGCGGGCTTCCCGCAGGTGTTCAACCCGTTCGAGAACGAACCGGCGGCGGGCGTCGCCAAGCCCTCCGGCGACAGCGTGACGGCGAGCGCCACGAACGCCGCGAAACTCAGCACGGTCAAGATCGAGGGCACCTCGGGCAACCAGGGCCGCGAGGGCAGCGGCTTCGTCTTCGCGCCGCGGCACGTGATGACCAACGCGCACGTGGTGGCCGGCATCGACAGCCCGACCGTCCGGATCGGCGGGGTCGGGCATTCGTACGAGGCCCGGGTGGTGCTCTTCGACCCGGACCGGGACGTGGCCGTGCTCTACGTCCCCGGGCTGCACGCGCCGGTCCTGCGGTTCGACGGCTCCGCCGCCCGCGGGGACTCGGCCGTGGTCGCGGGCTATCCGCAGGACGGCGGCCTGAACCTCCAGGCGGCGACGGTGGCGAACCGGATCCGGGCGACCGGCCAGAACATCTACAACGACGGCACGGTCACCCGTGAGATCTACTCGATCCGCTCCACGGTCCGTCCCGGCAACTCCGGTGGCCCGCTGCTGACCCGCGACGGCCGTGTCTTCGGTGTCGTGTTCGCCCGCTCGACCTCCGACGACGAGACCGGCTACGTCCTGACGGCCGGCGAGGTCGCCCCGGACGCCCGCCGCGCGGCGAGCGCCACGGCACCGGTGGGCACGGGCCAGCTGGTCTCCGGCTGAGGTCTCCTCCTGGCGTCTCCTGCCGGCATCTCCTCCTGAGTGTGCCGCCGCGCGTCCTACAGGGCGCGGCCCATGAGCACGTCGTCGACGTAGGCGCCGTCCAGGCGGAACTCCTCCGGCTGGACGCCCTCGACGGCGAAGCCCTCCGACTCGTAGAGCTTGCGGGCCGGGGTGTTGTGGCCCAGCACCCGCAGGCTGATCCGGCGGGCGCCCTGGCGGCGGGCCTCGTCGACGGCGGCGCGCAGCAGGGCCCGGCCGACCCCGGCGCCGCGGGCCTCCTCGGCCACCGCCAGTCCGCGGATCTGCCTCACATGCGCGTTCGACGCCAGGTCGGTGGCGAAGCCGAGCCGGATGTAGCCCACGAGACGGCCGTCGAGTTCGGCGACCAGGTGCTCGCGGGGTCCGGAGCGGTCCCGGAAGAACGGCTCGTACGGCTGCCGCGGCGGCGGTGTGACCGCGTGCAGGGGCGACCAGGTCGCGCGGTCGAGCCGGGCGAGAGCGTCTTCGTCGTCGAGCGTGGCGAGGCGGATGTGCGGAACCGGCATGGAGGTCACCCTACGTCGCGGATGTGAGCGCTCCGCCGGGTTTTTCCGGGCCCAACCGGCAGGATGGGGACATGGAACGATCGCGAATCGCGGTGGCCGGTGCGTCCGGTCTCATCGGCAGCGCCCTGGTGCGGTCCCTGCTCGCGGACGGGCACGAGGTGGTGCGTCTGGTGCGCCGTTCGGCCCGGACCGCGGACGAGGTCTGCTGGGATCCCGGCGGGCAGTACGTCGACACGGCCGGGCTCGCCGGGTGCGAGGCGGTGGTCAACCTGGCGGGGGCAGGTGTCGGCGACCACCGCTGGACGGACGCCTACAAGAAGGAGGTCCGGGACAGCCGGGTGCTCGGCACGGCGGCGCTCGCCGAGGCCGTCGCCTCCCTGGAGACACCGCCGCGCGTCCTGGTGAACGGCAGCGCGATCGGCTTCTACGGCGACACCGGCGACCGGGCCGTGGACGAGAACGCGCCACCCGGGGACGGCTTCCTGTCCTCCCTGTGCGTGGAGTGGGAGGAGGCCGCGGCCGCCGCGCAGGAGGCGGGCGTGCGCACGGTCTTCGCCCGTACCGGTCTGGTGGTGGCCCGCGAGGGCGGGGCCTGGGGGCGTCTGTTCCCGCTGTTCAGGGCCGGACTGGGCGGGCGGATGGGCGACGGCCGGCAGTACTGGTCGTTCATCTCGCTGCACGACGAGGTGGCCGCGCTGCGCCACCTCATCGACGCGGAGGCCCTGTCCGGGCCGGTCAACCTCACCGCGCCGCAGCCGCTGACGAACCGTGAGATCACGGCGGCGATGGGGCGGGTGCTGCACCGGCCGACGTTCCTCGCGGTACCGGCGCCCGTGCTGCGGACCGTGCTCGGCGAGATGGCGGGGGATGTGCTGGGCAGTGCGCGCGTGCTGCCGAAACGGCTGCTGGAGTCCGGGTTCTCGTTCGCGTTTCCGGGCATCGAGGACACGATTCGCTCCGCGCTGGGGTGAACGGGAGGGCCACTGGAGAAGGACGTGACCATGTGCGACCGCCGTGCGACCGTGCCCGGTCGATGCGCGACTGCACGTGACCGATCACAGCCCTAACCTCGTGCCGAACTCGGGTATTCCTCAAGCCGGTTGAGGGCATCACAGCTCCACCGGCCGCGCAACCCTGAGGAGGGGCACGTGCTTGAGCCCGCGTACCAGGCGGATGTCGTCGTCGTGGGAGCCGGGGTCGCCGGACTCTCGGCGGCTCATCGGCTGACCAGCGCAGGAGTAACGACCGTAGTCCTGGAGGCCGCCCCTTACGTGGGCGGCCGCATGTCGACCGAGAAGGTCGACGGGTTCCGGCTCGACCGGATCGGACAGCTGTTGTCCACGGCATATCCCGAACTGGACCTGAGTCCGGGGCTCGACGCGCTCGTGCTGCGCCCGTTCGCGCCGGGGGTCCTGCTGCACAGCGACGGACGGCACCACCGCGCGGGCGCCCCGGCGGGCGGAGGGAGCGCAAGGAGCGCACTGCACGCCGTGCGCGCCCTCGCGAGCGCCCCTCGGCCGACGGTCCCGCCCAGGGTGCGGGCGCGCGCCCTGCGGCCCGCCCCTCCCGTCCGGGCCCGCACGGGCGCCCCGCTCGGCAGCGCCGTCGACCAGGCCCGGCTGGGCCCGGCGCTGGCCCGGATCGCCACCACGCCGGTCCAACGGATCCTGTCCCGCCCGGAGTTGCCGGCCGCGCAGGCCCTGGCGGCCCGCGGCCTGCCCTCCCGCACCGTGGACGGCTTCCTCCGGCCGCTGCTGGCCGCCCTGCTGTGCGACCCGGACCTCACCACGTCCAGCCGGTGCGCGGACCTCGCGTTGCGGGCCTTCGCGAGCGGCCGGCTGTGCCTGCCGGAGGGCGGCGCCGAGGTGCTGCCGGAACTGCTGGCCGCCTCGCTGCCGCCCGGCACCGTGCACACGGGCGTCCGTGTCACCTCGGTCTCCACGACCCGGGTGACCACTGCCGGGCACGGGGAGATCCGCTGCCGCGCCGTTCTGGTCGCGACCGACGCGCGCGCCGCCGCGAAGCTGCTGCCGGGGTTGCGCGTACCGGACTTCCACCCGGTGACGGTGGTGCACCACACCACGAGCGAACCACCGCAGACCAGCGCGTTCCTGCTGCTCGACGCCGACCGCGGCGGGCCGGTCGCGCACACCGCGGTGGTCAGCCGGGTGGACCCGGCCCGCGCGCCCGCGGGCCGGACGCTGGTGTCGTCGACGGTTCTGGGCGTGCCCCCGGCCGAGGTGGACACCGCCGTGCGCATGCACCTGTCCCGTCTGTACGGCACCTCGACGACGCGGTGGGAGACGCTCGCCGTGCACCACACCGCCGAGGCCGTCCCCGCGATGCGGCCCCCGCACGACCTGCGCAAGCCTGTGCGGCTGCTGGCGGGCCTGTACGTGTGCGGCGACCACCGGGACACCAGTACCGTCCAGGGCGCCCTGCACTCGGCACACCGTGCCGCTGCGGCGGTGCTGGCGGATCTCGGGGCCGCGGGCTCGATGCACCGGGCGGATCCGGTGGCGACAACGCCGAGGGCCGCGGCCGCCTGAGCACCCCGCCGCGAACCACCACGGCGGAATCCGGGTGCACAACCGGCCGCAACCGTACGGCTCAGGGGGCCGCACGACGGGGGCGAGCTACCCCAGTGCGGCCACCTTGTCCCGGTACCCCCTCACCGGTGCCGCGTCCTTGTACGGCTCCAGGCGGCGCTCGAAGTCCCTGACGTACTCGATCGCCCGGACCGAACGCATCTCGGCCGCCTGCCCCGCCGCCTCGGCGCCCAGCCGGCAGGCCTGGTCGAGGTCGCCGAGGCCGAGGCGGGCGGTGGCGAGGACGACCCGGCAGAACAGGCGGCTGCGGGCGTACACCGGGGCGCGCAGCTGAAGCGAGCGCTCGGCGTGCTGGGCGGCGGCGCGGTACTGCTGAAGGTCCCGGTGGCAGTGCCCGAACTCGTCGGAGAGCTGCGCCTCGTCGAAGCAGCGCGCCCAGTACGGCACTTCGTCACCGGGCCGGGCGGCCTCCAGGGCGCGCTCGGCCCGCACCAGGGAGGCGGTGCAGGCGCGCACCTCGCCGAGCACGCCGTGTCCGCGCGCCTCGGCGGCGTGCAGCAGCGCCTGCACGACCGCCGAGGCGGAGGTGCCGAGACCCTGCTGGGCCACGCGCGCGAGCTGGACCGCCTCGCGGCCGTGCCCGAGGTAGACGGCCTGGCGGCTCATGGTGACCAGCACATAGGCGCCGTACGGCCGGTCCCCGGCTGCCTGCGCCAGCCGGAGCGCCTGTACGAAGTAGCGCTGGGCGAGGCCGTGCGCGCCGATGTCGTACGACGTCCAGCCGGCGAGCCGGGTCAGGTCGGCGGCCGCCGCGAACAGCCGGCGGCCGGTCTGCTCGCCGTAGGTGCCGCGCAGCATCGGCTCGCACTCGTGCTCCAGGTAGCGCACCAGGGCCTGGCGGGCGTGGCCGCCGCCGTACATGTCGTCGAGGGCGCGGAACAGCTCGCCGACCGAGCGCAGCGCGGCGATGTCCCCGGCGCCGACCCGCTGGCCGGTGCCGCGCTCGGCCTGGCCGCGCTGCCGGGGCACACCGGTCACCACCTGCTCGGGAGAGGGGACGGACCTGGGGGCCGGGCGGCCCTGGACGGGAACCCTGGCGCCGGGCGCCTCCCCGTGGGCGACCCTCTCGTCGGCCCGCCCGATCAGCCAGTCCCGGCTGGGCACGACCAGCCCGGCCGGGGTGAAGGCGATCTTGCGCAGCTCGGCGTGGCTGCCGGAGTCCTTGCGCCACAGCCCGCCGACGATGTCCACGGCCTCCTCCGGCGTGGCGGCGAACTCCAGACCCGCGTACACCGGCGCGCAGGCGTCCAGGCCCAGGTCCTGGGCGGTGAGGCGGCGGCCGAGGCGCCGGGTGAAGACCTCCGCGATGAGCGCCGGCGTGGTCCCCCGGGGCTGCTGACCGCGCAGCCAGCGGGTCACCGAGGTCTTGTCGTATCTGAGGTCCAGGCCGTGTTCCAGGCCGAGCTGGTCCACGCGACGGGCCAGACCCGCGTTGGAGAACCCCGCTTCTGCGATGAGCGCGGCGAGCTGGCGGTTGGGCGTGCGCTGCGCGGGTCGTTCCGTCATCTGCGGTGCGGTCTCCTGCCTTCCAGGCATCTGAAGTGCCCGGATTGCCTGTGAGCAGCCCTTATGGCCTCATGAACGGCGCGAATGTAGCGGAGAGTGAGCAGGTGATCGCAGGCTTCGCCACGCATTCATCCGATCGTGTGAGGATTGCCCGCGAGGCTGACGCGGGACGGCCGGACGTACAGTGGCGTGGGCACGTTTCGTGCCTTACGACCTTCCAGGGAGGCGCTTGCCGTGAGTGAGTTGCGGTTCGTCCGCATGGGATTCGGTGCTGAGTCCGTGGAGTACCAGGAGGCCTGGGACGAACAGCGCCGGGTGCACGCGGCCCGTTTCGCGGACGAGGTCCCCGACACCGTGCTCCTCCTGGAGCACCCCCCGGTCTACACGGCGGGCCGCCGCACGGCGGACAACGAGCGTCCGCTCGACGGCACGCCCGTCATCGACGTGGACCGCGGCGGCAAGATCACCTGGCATGGGCCCGGCCAGTTGGTGGGCTACCCGATCCAGAAGCTGCCGCGCCCGGTGGACGTGGTGGCGCACGTGCGGCGCCTGGAGGAGGCGCTGATCCGCACCTGCGCGGAGTTCGGCCTGGACACCACCCGGGTCGAGGGCCGCAGCGGGGTGTGGGTCCTCGGCGACCCGGTCGAGCAGCGGCGCACGCTCGGCGGGCTGTCCCTGGACTTCGACCCGCGGCTGAACGACGACGAGTTCGACCCCCGGCTCAACGGTCCCGAGTACGCACCGTCCAACGCGGGCCAGCGCCGCGAGGACCGCAAGATCGCCGCGATCGGCATCCGGGTGGCCAAGGGCGTCACCATGCACGGCTTCGCGCTGAACGTGAACCCCGACAACGCGTGGTTCGACCGGATCATCCCGTGCGGGATCCGGGACGCCGGCGTCACCTCCCTGGCCAACGAACTCGGCCGGGAGCTGACGATCGACGAGGTGCTGCCGGTCGTCGAGCGGCATCTGAAGGACGTACTGGAGAACGCGGACCTGAAGCCGCGGGAGACCGAGAAGGCGACCGCCTGATCCGGGTCCGGGCGACCGCCCGACCCGGACCCGCCCCGGGGAACGCGCCCCGGGGCTCCCGGGTGGCCTCACCGGCAGGGCCGAACAAACACGGGCGTACTCTGGTGTACGCCGAAGAATCGAAGCTACAGGGAGCCGACGTGTCCGCAGTCGCACCCGACGGACGCAAGATGCTGCGCCTTGAGGTCCGCAACAGCCAGACCCCCATCGAGCGCAAGCCCGAGTGGATCAAGACCCGGGCGAAAATGGGTCCCGAGTACACGGAGATGCAGAAGCTCGTCAAGAGCGAGGGTCTGCACACGGTCTGCCAGGAAGCCGGCTGCCCGAACATCTACGAGTGCTGGGAGGACCGCGAGGCGACCTTCCTCATCGGCGGCGACCAGTGCACCCGGCGCTGCGACTTCTGCCAGATCGACACCGGCAAGCCCGAGGCCCTGGACCGGGACGAGCCGCGCCGCGTGGGTGAGTCCGTGGTCACCATGGACCTGAACTACGCCACCATCACCGGCGTCGCCCGCGACGACCTGGAGGACGGCGGCGCCTGGCTGTACGCGGAGACGGTGCGCCAGATCCACGAGCAGACCGCCGGCCGCGAGGCGGGCCGCACCAAGGTCGAGCTCCTGGCCCCCGACTTCAACGCCGTCCCGGAGCTGCTGGAGGAGGTCTTCTCCTCCCGCCCCGAGGTCTTCGCGCACAACGTCGAGACCGTGCCCCGGATCTTCAAGCGGATCCGCCCCGGGTTCCGCTACGAGCGCTCCCTGAAGGTCATCACCGCCGCGCGCGACTACGGCCTGGTGACCAAGTCGAACCTGATCCTCGGGATGGGCGAGACCCGCGAGGAGGTCGGCGAGGCGCTGCGGCAGCTCCACGACGCGGGCTGCGAACTGGTCACCATCACGCAGTACCTGCGGCCGAGCGTCCGGCACCACCCGGTGGAGCGCTGGGTGAAGCCGCACGAGTTCGTCGAGCTGAAGGAGGAGGCCGAGCAGATCGGCTTCTCCGGCGTGATGTCCGGCCCGCTGGTACGGTCCTCCTACCGTGCCGGGCGGCTGTACCGGATGGCGATCGAGAAGCGTGGCACGTACAGCGCCACGCAGGCCGTCTGACACACCGTCACCCACCGTACCCCGCAACCGGGCAGCGAGGCGTGTGAATTCGCGCACAAGAACCTACTGCCAAGTAATGGCCGATACGACGCGGTCCCGACCGTCGCCGCAGATGAGGGCGTCCGTCAGGGCCGCGTCAGCCTTTTGGCCTGCGGCGTCAAGGCTTCATTGGCGTTTGACCGGTCGGTCACGCCCTGGTAACACCAATCAGTGACCCTGGACTCACGCCACGTACACCCGTAGCCGTTACGAGGGGGACCTCCACCATGCAGGCCGCGCCCGTTCGCGCCACCGCGATTCCGTCCTTCACCGACGCACTGCGCGCAGTCGAGTCCCTGCTGATGAGCAGTGGTCAGCGCACCGCCCGCCGCAACGCCTGGACCTCCGTCCTGGAGGACCGCCGCCGGGCCAAGGACCGCGTCGAGGCCCAGCGCGTCCTGGACCAGGCCGGCACCCCCCACCCCTGACCGGCCCCCCTCCCCTCCCCCGGGCACTGCGGGCACTGCCGTCGTCGGCCGCTCCCCGGGCCACGTAGACTTCGTGGCATGGCGAGGAAGGAAACCGCAGCCGAGGCTGCCAACCCCGGGCGACTGAAGCAGATCGCTCTGACCTACAAGATGACCAGCAAGGCCGACCCGAAGATCGGCCTTGTACTCGCGGCTGTCGGGATCGTCACCTTCGGTGTCTTCCTCGCGATCGGCTTCGCGATCGGCCACCCCATCTACCTGGGCATTCTCGGCCTCCTGCTCGGCTTCCTCGCGACGGCGATCGTCTTCGGACGCCGGGCCGAGCGCGCCGCCTTCGGGCAGATGGAGGGCCAGCCGGGCGCCGCCGCCGCGGTCCTGGACAACATCGGCCGCGGCTGGACCACCACTCCGGCCGTCGCCATGAACCGCAGCCAGGACGTGGTGCACCGCGCGGTCGGCAAGGCCGGCATCGTGCTGGTGGCGGAGGGCAACCCGAACCGGGTGAAGTCCCTGCTCGCCGCCGAGAAGAAGAAGATGAACCGCATCGTGGCGGACGTGCCCGTGCACGACGTGATCGTCGGCCAGGGCGAGGGCATGGTCGAGCTGAAGAAGCTCCGCACCACCATGCTGAAGTACCCGCGCGTGCTCACCGGCCCGCAGGTCACGGCCACCAACGACCGGCTGCGCGCCCTGGGCGACCTGATGAGCAACATGCCGCTGCCCAAGGGACCGATGCCCAAGGGCATGCGTATGCCGAGGGGCGGCCCGAAGACCCGCTGATCCCCCCCGCCACGACGATCCCCCGCTACGACGATGGGGCGCCCGGATCACTCCGGGCGCCCCATCGTCGTATGCGTCGTGGTATGCGTCGTGCGAACGCCGGGGGTCGCTTGGATCACCCCTGGATGCGCACCTCCACGGTGCCCGCCAGCCGGTCGTGCAGGCCCCGGCCGTCCCGGTCCCAGACCAGCGGCGGAATCGCCAGGCACAGCAGGAACGTGCGCAGCAGGGCGCGCAGGGGCTGGATCCGGCCGCTGCCCAGGGCGACCACGCGCAGGCCGAACAGCCGCTTGCCCGGGGTGGAACCGACCGTGCCGACGGTGAGGACGCCGAGGACGAAGAAGACGAGCAGCGCCCAGTTGCCGGTCGCCTGGCTGTAGCCGTGGGTGATCAGGCCGTATGCGATCAAGAGGCACAGCCCCCAGTCGACGGCCAGTGCGCCCAGCCGCCGCCCGGGACGGGCGATCGATCCCGGCCCCTCCTCCGGCAGACCGAGCTGTTCGCCCCGGTAACCGAAGTCGGCACCGGCCTCTTCCATGGCGGCGCGCGGCCCGGAGAGCCACGATCCCACTGCTTGCCTGTTGTCCACGCGTCCACGGTACTGCGAGGCTGTAGGGACGGGGGTCGCCGGGGTGTCCAAGGCCGTGACCGCACCCGGGCCGGTTAACTTCTGCGAAACAAATGGGTCACGCCCGAGAAATCACCCGTCCCTAGGGTCGAGGCAGCGTGTGCCACCGCACTGGCCGCACGAACGATCTACCACCCCGGCGGGACGGTCGGGAGTAGGAGGAGCTGGATGTTCCAGAACGCCGACGAGGCCAAGAAGTTCATCGCGGACGAGGACGTCAAGTTCATCGACGTCCGCTTCTGCGACCTGCCGGGCGTGATGCAGCACTTCACGGTGCCCGTTGAGGCGTTCGACCCCGACGACGAGCTCGCCTTCGACGGGTCCTCGATCCGTGGCTTCCAGGCCATTCACGAGTCCGACATGGCCCTGCGCGCCGACCTGTCGACCGCGCGCGTGGACCCCTTCCGCCGGGACAAGACGCTCAACATCAACTTCTTCATCCACGACCCGATCACGGGCGAGCAGTACTCCCGTGACCCGCGCAACGTGGCGAAGAAGGCCGAGGCGTACCTCGCCTCCACCGGGATCGCGGACACCGCGTACTTCGGTCCCGAGGCCGAGTTCTACGTCTTCGACTCCGTCCGCTTCGCGACCAGCGCGAACGAGTCCTTCTACCACATCGACTCCGAGGCCGGCGCCTGGAACACCGGTGCGCTGGAGGACAACCGCGGTTACAAGGTCCGTTACAAGGGCGGTTACTTCCCGGTCCCGCCGGTCGACCACTTCGCCGACCTGCGCGCCGAGATCTCCCTGGAGCTGGAGAAGAACGGCCTGAAGGTCGAGCGCCAGCACCACGAGGTGGGCACCGCCGGCCAGGCCGAGATCAACTACAAGTTCAACACGCTGCTCGCCGCCGCTGACGACCTGCAGCTGTTCAAGTACATCGTGAAGAACGTCGCCTGGCGCAACGGCAAGACGGCGACCTTCATGCCGAAGCCGATCTTCGGTGACAACGGCTCGGGCATGCACGTGCACCAGTCGCTGTGGAGCAACGGCGACCCGCTGTTCTACGACGAGGCCGGCTACGCGGGCCTGTCGGACACCGCCCGCTACTACATCGGCGGCATCCTGCGGCACGCCCCGTCGCTGCTGGCCTTCACCAACCCGACGGTGAACTCCTACCACCGTCTGGTGCCGGGCTTCGAGGCCCCGGTGAACCTGGTGTACTCGCAGCGCAACCGCTCCGCCGCGATGCGCATCCCGATCACCGGCTCGAACCCGAAGGCCAAGCGCGTCGAGTTCCGCGCCCCGGACTCGTCCGGCAACCCGTACCTGGCCTTCTCGGCCCTGCTGCTGGCCGGTCTGGACGGCATCAAGAACAAGATCGAGCCCGCCGAGCCGATCGACAAGGACCTGTACGAGCTGGCTCCCGAGGAGCACGCGGGCGTCCCGCAGGTCCCGACCTCGCTCCCGGCCGTCCTCGACTCCCTCGAGGCCGACCACGAGTTCCTCCTCCAGGGCGACGTCTTCACGCCGGACCTGATCGAGACGTGGATCGACTTCAAGCGCACGAACGAGATCGCGCCGCTGCAGCTGCGTCCGCACCCGCACGAGTTCGAGCTGTACTTCGACGTGTGATCGACGGGTGCGCGATCGGCCCGTGTCCGATCGACACGTGAGCCGTCGGGCGCAACGGTGAGGGCCGCCATCTGCACACCGCAGGTGGCGGCCCTCGGCCGTGTGTCGCAGCCGTGCTGTCAGCGGTTCACACCACGATCACGACGACGCCGCCGCCGAAACCGAAGCCGTTGTTGAAGCCGAAGCCATTGTTGAAGCCGAAGCCGTTGTTGAAGCCGAAACGGTTGAAGCCGAAGCCGCAGTTGCCCCACCGGTCACAGCCGTGGTTGGTGACGACCGTGGAGACCTGCGACGGGGTGGCTGCCGAAGCCGTACCTGCCGCTCCGATCGCGGCCCCGCCGGCCATCAGCATGCCGACTGCGGACAGCGCGAAGAGACGCCTCATGCGTTGTGCTTTCATGGACATACCTTCCTTCCACCCCCTCGTGCGGTCTTCCGGAGCACGAGACGGATGGCCGCAGCCGAAGACGTGCGGCGCGGTCGTAGGTGGTGCCGCCTCGATACACCGCAACGCGTATCTGGACGACGGCTCTCGCCCATAAAGGCTAGTCCTCGGCGGACCGTTCAGCATCTTGGGCGAGACCTGCCCGGCGGCGCCGCCGGGCCGGGCAACCTTTCGGGCCTCCCAGGCTTCCTACTCTCGGGGGATCGTCCCTCCGAGTGCGCGGATGACCGCCACCGACTGCCACTGACTGCCACGGACGAGAAAGGCGCACGGGGATGCCCGAAAAGGATCACTGGGAGCGCGAGTTCGACCACAGATGGGCGAACGCGGCCGAGCACAAGGAGCCCTCCGCACGGGCCCGGATGCTCGCCGCCCGCTGGAAGAACAACCCGCCCGGGCCGGTGCCCTTCCGGGCCGACCCCGACCCGGTGGCGCCCCGCCGCTCGTCGTGGATATCGACGGCCGTGGTGCTCAGCTGCGTCGCCGCGGTGATCCTGCTCCTCGGGTACGCCCAGACCCGCGCCTTCCACTGAGGCCCGGCCCCCGGGGGACCATCCACACCCACGGAAGACGCCGGCCGGGGGCCCACCCGGACGCGGGGGACCTTTTGCTCCTACTAGGGCCGTTCGGAACCCGTTCATGGGCCGCGGCAGGTGCACACTGGACAGCGGGACGAGTGCCTGACTGCGGGGTGATGCAGATGCAGAGCCGCTTTAGGAGCGACCGGCGCCTGACCGTGCGGATGACGGTCACCATGTTCCTGCTCGGGCTGCTGTACGTGGCGTTCGTCGCCGCGTTGATCGTGTTGCTGAAATCCTGGCTGCTGGTCGTGGTGCTGGTCGGGGCGATGTTCGTGGCGCAGTTCTGGTTCTCCGACCGCATCGCGATGTTCGCCATGCACGGGCGCGTCGTGGAGCGGGAGGAGTATCCCGAGCTGCACGCGGTGGTCGACCGGCTGTGCGCGATCGCGGACATGCCCAAGCCGATGGTCGCCGTGTCCGCGATGGACATGCCGAACGCGTTCGCGACCGGCCGGAATCCCGATCACGCCGTGGTCTGTGTGACCACGGGGCTGCTGCGGCGGCTGGAGCCCGCCGAGCTGGAGGGCGTGCTCGCGCACGAGCTGTCGCACGTGGCGCACAAGGACGTCGCCGTGATCACGATCGCGTCCTTCCTCGGGGTGATCGCTGGGCTGATCGTACGGTTCGCCTTCTACTCGCAGGTCTTCGGCGGGGGCCGCAGGGACCAGAACACCGCCGCCGTCTTCGCCGCCGTGATGGGTGTCTCCGTGACCGTCTACGCGATCAGCTTCCTGCTGATCCGGGCGTTGTCCCGGTACCGGGAGCTGGCAGCGGACCGGGCGGCGGCCCTGCTGACCGGGCGGCCCTCGGCGCTGGCCTCCGCGCTCACCAAGGTCTCGGGCGACATCGCCCGGATCCCCTCGGAGGACCTGCGTACCGCGCAGGCCTTCAACGCCTTCTACTTCACCCCGGCGCTGGGCTCCGACCCCGGCATCGCCCGGCTGTTCTCGACCCACCCGAGCCTGGAACAGCGGCTGGACCAACTGAGCCGTATCACTGCCGAGTTGGGTGAGGCCGCGACTCCGGGGAAGGCGGGCTGAGGATGGGACTGCTGGACATCCTGCTCGGCCGTACCAAGCCGGTCGCGCCGGACCTGGACCAGCTGTTCGCGCTGCCGTCGGCGGCGGTGACGCTGCAGGCAGCGATGGGCTTCACGCCGACCGGGCACGGCGCGGTGTGCTTCGCCACGGTGGAGGGCTCGGCCTTCGAACAGACGCACAGGGAGGTGCAGGCGCTCCTCGACGCGGACGCCGACCGCACCGGCCCGCCGGTGGAGCTGTCCCGGGACGCCTACGGCTACTCGTGGCTGGTCTCGCGCCGCGCGCCGGACCAGCTGCCGGAGCTCGTCAACGATCTGCACGCGGTGAACAGCGCGCTTGAGGTCAACGGTTTCGGCCCGCAACTGCTGTGCTCACTGGCCGGATTCGAGAACACAGGGGACGAGGGCGGGCGGCGGCTCGCCCTCGTCTACCTCTACAAGAGGGCTTCCTTCTATCCGTTCGCGCCGCTGCGCGGCGGGGCGCAGCGGCGCGACAGCGCGCTGGAACTGCAGGTGAAGGCGGTTCTGGCCAACGACCTGAGAATCGAGCAGGACCTGAGCCGCTGGTTCCCGGTGTGGGGCGCCCCCGGCCTGTGAGCAGGCGTCACCGAGGCTCTCACCTGCTCTTCTCACGCGCCTGACGGCGGGCCTCCAGGGGACGCTCGCGGCGGTAGCGGCGCTCCCACCTGGCCTGCTGGTCACGGCGGTCGCGGTAGGCCCGGTACGAGACCGGAGCCGCCCCCGACGACCGGCCGCCGGCGGGCGAGGACGTCGAGGACGTCGAGGACGAGGACGCGCCCCGCCCGTAGTGCAGGTACAGGAAGAGGACGGCGACGGCGGCGAGCCACCAGACGTGGTTTCCGAATCCCAGAACGACCAGGACGACGGTCCCGGAAATGACGATGGTGCCCATGACGGGCCTCCGTGGGCGTGGGTCGTTGAGCGGTGGCGGATGGAACCGGCGGGGCGCTGGGGGCGGGCTCCCGGCCGACGGTGCGCAGAAGCGTAGCCCCGAGTCCGCCGGATGATGCCGGTCCGGCGGAAAGCAGTGGTGCGTGCCTCCGCAACGCTCGTCCAGCGTAGGGACGCGGTCACTGGCCGTGCACCCGGTTTTCCGGGCGCCGGTCCGCGCCGGGGGGCCGGGCCGGGGCCGGGGAGCGAAGACCGAAGAAGGACCTCGCCGGAACGGGTGCGCACCCTCTCCGGCGGGCTCTGGGGGCGGGCGGTGGAGGTGCTCCGCCGGGAGCCTCCGGCGTACGACGGCTGCTTCCTGCACCGGGACTTCCACCCCGGGACCGTGCTGTACCTGCGGCTGCTCGACACCCCGGCCCACTCGCCCGGTGCGGCGAAGCTCGCCGGACCGTGGCGCGAGCTCGGGCGCCGCGACCTCACCCCCGAGGTGCTCGGCGAGCGGCTGGAGGGGTACGTACGCGGCCCGCTGGAGAGGTACGGCTGAGGCGCGCTCCAGCGGCTGCCGTGACGGCGTGGCTCGGCGGCCTCAGATGTCCGGGGACGCGCGGACCACGCCGGCGGCGACGGCCGCGCCGAGAGCGGCGTGGTCGGCGGCGGTCTGGTCGGCGTAGACGAGGGCGAAGTCGGCGACGGCGCGTTCGAAGGTGTCGGCGCCGCCCAGGTAGCTCGCGATGGCGATGCGGTCGCCGGAGCGGGCGTGGGCGCGGGCCAGGGCGGTGCCGCACAGCCCGGCGTACACCGGGAGCTCCTTGGGGCACATCCCGGCGACCTCGGCGGAGCCCTTCATGTCGCGCAGTTGACGCCAGTAGAAGGCACGGCCCTGCGGACCGGTCATCCAGCCGAGGAAGATGTCGCTCGCGGCCTGCAGCAGCCGCTGCCCCGCCACCACCCGGTGCCCGGGATGCACGTACGGCCCGGGCGGCAGATGCTCCTCCAGTACGGACCTGCGTGCCTCCTTGATCTGCAGGAACAGCGGATCGTCCGCGTCCCGTCCGGTGAGCAGCACGATGAAGCACCGCAGGCCGACGCTGCCGACGCCGACGACCTTGCGGGCGGCGTCCACGTAGCGGTAGCGGTCGAGGAGGACGCGGCGGTCCTCGGCGAGCGTGGAGCGGTAGTCACTGAAGATCTTGCGCAGGGCGGCGCCGTCGGGCACCCCGGCGGGTTCGAGGACCGGCGGGTCGTGGATGATGCGCCGCCTGCCGTCGACCACCTCGGTCAGTTTCCCGAGGGTCTGGAGGCTGGTGCGGCGGCGGGCCCGAGTGAGGCTGGACTCGACGCGGCGCCGGCGCCGGGCGGAGCGGACGAGGGGCAGCAGGCTCTCGGCGCCGATGCGCTCGTACCAGACGGCCAGTTCGCCGAGCCCGGCCAGCCGCCGGATCGCGGTGCGGTACGCGGCCACGCCCTCCAGCGCGGCCCGGTGTGCCTCGGCGTCGGAGTGCCCGTTCTCGCGGGCGGCCACGGCGACGCTGGTGGCGAGCCGTTTGACGTCCCACTCGAACGGTCCGGGAAACGTCTCGTCGAAGTCGTTGAGGTCGAACAGCAGGGCACGTTCCGGGGACGCGTACAGGCCGAAGTTCAGCAGGTGCGCGTCGCCGCACAGCTGCACGGTCAGCCCGGTGTGGGGCTGGGTGGCCAGGTCGGCGGCCATCACGGCCGCCGCGCCGCGCAGAAAGGCGAGCGGGGAGGCGATCATCCGCCCGTACCGCACCGGCAGCAGCTCGGGGAGCCGGTCCCGGCCCTGCCGTTCGAGTACGGCGACGGGGTCGGGCCGGTCGGCGGAGGGGATCCAGGCAGCGTGCGCGGAACGCCGGACCTGCCTGCGGGCGGCCTTCCCGCGCTGGTCCCGCTCGGCGGGCGTGGCGGGGACGGTCATGGGACGGACCGGGGGCAGGGGACGCGGAACCGTCCCGGTCGTCGGCGGCGGAGCCGGGCGCGGTCGGTGCGATCGGTGGCGCGGTCCTGGCGGTCGGTGGCGGGGTCCGCGCGGTCGGCGGTGTGGTCCGTGCGGTCGGTAGCGCGATCCGTGCGATCGAAGGCACGGCCCTCGCGATCGGTAGCGCGATCCGTGCCATCGAAGGCACGGCCCTCGCGATCGGTAGCGCGATCCGTGCCATCGAAGGCACGGCCCTCGCGATCGGTGTTCGCCGCGACCCGTCCGGGCGGTCCGCTGCGGGCATCCCGTCGCCGGGCGCCTCGTCCGCAGACGCCCTGTCCACAGGCGCCGGGGTGCCGACATGCCGCGGTGTCCCCCGCCGTCGCGTCCCCGGCCGTCGCGTGCTCCGGAAGCCGTATGCCCTGCGTCTCCATCCCGCCTCCCGCTGCCACGCCCGCCCGGGGCGGAGTCCGTCACCTCCGGCACCTCCTGATCGCAGTGAAGGCGGACCCCGCCAGGTCCGCATGCCGGGTACGGCGAACGGGTGACGGGGCCGGTTGTCAGTGGTGTCCGCGAGGATGCTGAGGACACCTACGAGGACACCAACGTCGAGACGGGGCGCCGCGGCGCGCCCGGGTGGAGGTCGGCATGGGCGAGGGGCACCGGTACATCGGCGTGGCGGAGCGGCGGGCGCGGCTGGCCGTGCGGCACCGGCTGACCGACGCGACCCGGGCGACGACTCCGGAGGAGGTCGCCGCCACCCTGGTGGCGCTGCACGGCACGGACCCGGCGACGGTGTACCTGGGCGTGGGCGCGCGGCTGGCGGATCCGGCCGGGACGGTGCCGGAGACCGAGCGCGCGCTGTACGAGGACCGCACGCTGGTGCGCATGCACGGCATGCGGCACACCGTGTTCGTCCTCCCCACTGAGCTGACCGCCGTGGTGCACGCCTCCACGGGACTCGCGGTGGCCGCACGCGAGCGTGCCTCGCTGATCAAGGACATGGCGAAGGCCGGCGCACCGGACGCGGCCTGGCTGACGGCGGTCGAGGAGTCGGCGCTGGCCGCACTGGCCCGGCGCGGCCAGGCCACGGCGGCCGAACTCGCGCGCGACGAACCCCGGTTGCGCGAGCAGTTCGTCTACGCGGCGGGGAAGAGCTACGAGGGCGTGCACACCGTCTCGACGCGGCTGCTGCGCGTCCTGGGCGTGGAGGGGAAGGTGGTCCGGAGCCGCCCGCTCGGCTCCTGGACGTCCAGCCAGTTCCGCTGGGCCCTCGCCCCCGGACACCCCGAACTGGACGTCGCCGAGGCCCAGGGGCGGCTGCTCGGACGCTGGCTGGCGGCCTGCGGTCCGGCGACGGAGGCCGACCTGAAGTGGTGGACGGGGTGGCGGGTGACGGAGGTGCGCAGGGCGCTGGCGGCGGCGGGCGCCCAGCAGGTGACGGTGGACGAGGGCCCGGCCTACGTGGCCGCCGACGACGTGGAGCCGGTGACCGAGCCGGCTCAGCCGTGGGCCGCGCTGCTGCCGGGCCTCGACCCCACGGCGATGGGCTGGCAGCAGCGGGACTGGTACCTCGCGCCTGCGCTGCGGCCGCTGCTGTTCGACCGCAGCGGCAATGTGGGGCCCACGGTGTGGTGGAACGGGCGGGTGGTCGGCGGCTGGGCGCAGCGGCCCGACGGCGAGATAGTGTGGCGCGTCCTGGACTCGGAGGGGACGGGTGGCGAGGCCGGCGCGGCGATCGCCGAGCAGGCGCAACGGCTGCGGTCCTGGCTGGGGACGACCAAGGTGACCCCGCGCTTCCGGACCCCGCTGGAGCGGGAGCTGGCGGGCGGCATCTCCTAGAGGGTCTCCAGTACCCCTGGCGCCGGGCGCCCCCCCCCGGGCGGGGGGCCCCGCGCCCCGCGGCGCGCGCGGAGCGCAAGGAACGCCCCACCAAGAGGGTCGCAGAGAAAGAGCGCGCGAGCAACAA